>CAZECU010000013.1:0-19258 GCA_964510755.1 uncultured Candidatus Peribacteria bacterium
AAAACATTAAAACATTTGCAGTGTGTTTGCTGATTTCATGCGGATTGTGGTTAACCTTGCAACAGAAACAGCACACGACAAAACAACAAAAAATCAAACCAATCCAAACCACAAATATTGATACCACACAATTGGATATCAATATCTTCAAAGAGTACACGTATAATATACATGAAATTTATAGTATATATACTATACCCTACATGGTACAAAAGCCCTTATATTAAGGAGCTTTTTTTTATCACATAAAAATTTTAAAACAATTTCTATTCAGCTACGCTGGATATAGTGTTTCCATCGAATAGATATTCGTTTGGAAAACTACATATTCTTCAATCAAAAATACGAAATATATTTTTGAAGGAGAATATGAAAACGACGTTAAAATCTCTTTTTGAGATTTTCGGCGTCTTATTTTATGATTGGATAAACGAGATAATATGAGCGGTTATAGTATCTTGCTGCTGATCAATCGCTACTTTTTCTTCTTTGGAAAACGGATGCAAAACATAATCAGCAACATCTTCTTTGTATACAGGTCTATCTACACCTATTCTCAGTCTCCAAAAATCAGCCGTTCACAACTTAGCAATAATGTCTTTGAGTCCATTGTGTCAGGCACTACTTCATCATAATTTCAATTGAATTTTGCCTACAGGCAAATCTATATCATCATGAATCACCAAGATATCTTTGGGTTCAATGCCATAAAAATTGGCCAATAGACTGACCGATCATCACGAACGATTCATAAATTCCATAGGTTTCAAAAGAACCACTTTTTGATCATACAGAGTAGTTTCTACAAGATCTCATTTTCGTTTATTAGAAAATTTCCATACTGCACTAAGTTTTTGATCTACAAAACCAGTAATAGTTACAAAGCCTATATTGTGTCTTGTATTTGCATATTCCTTGCCAGGATTACCTAACCCAACAATAACTTTCATAAGAAAAAATATAATAAAATATAACTAATCTATAACGTCTTGCATTTCATAAAATTCGATAACATCTCAGATTTCTATTTTTTTGCCGGTAGTGACTTTGAGTCCGCACTCATCTCACTCTCCGATTTCCTTAACTTCATCTTTGTTTTTGTGAAGAGATACTACATGTCCTGTACAAAATATATCTTCACCTCTCATAACAGTAAATTTTGGTTTACCATGAAGTTTACCTTCAATAACCCTTCATCAAACCGTCATATCTTTATTTTTGGTGAAAAACACACCAAGTACCTCAAGTTTGGCAAACATAACTTCATGTTGTTCGATTTCTACCATTCCAAGGAGGAGTTTATTGAGATAATCAGTAAGTTCATAAATAATATCAAAATTTTTCATTTCTATCTTAAGATTATCAGCTTTTTTCTTTAAAATAGCATTCATAGAAATATTGAATCCCAAAAGTAATGCTCAAGAGGCTTGTGCAAGGGAAAGATCAGAATCTGAAAAATATCATACATTAGCTTGAATAACCTTTATACTGACATTTTTTGGAAGTTGGATTCCACCTACTGCTTGCTGTAATGCTTCTAGACTACTAGATCCATCAGATTTCAAAATAAGTTTAAGTTCAGCACATGGAGATCAAGATTGTAACTGTGAAATAAATTGATGAACAATAGATTCACCAGAATTTTTGTTTACCTGTTCTTGAATAAGTACTATTTTTTCTTGTGCTTCTTTTTCGTTAGATACTACTTCTACAATATGTCCCGGTTCTGGAAGATCAGTAATACCCAAAATCTGTACAGGTTCTCATCATGTAGCTGAAGTAATATTGTGTCACATTCGATTTTGCATTCTTCTCACTTTACCCGTGGTATTGTATGCTACGATAATATCTCCTACTTTGAGTGTCCCTGACATAACAATGATGGTAGAAACAACTCATTGTTTAGGATCTTTGTGGGCATCTACAATTACTCCTACAGCTGATCTGTTTGGATTATATTTCAGATCAAGAAGCTCTGCTTGCAACAATACAGTTTCTAGCAACTCAGGTATTCATTGTCCTGTTTTTGATGAAATGCCAATCACGGGAGTATCTCATCACCAATCTTCTGGAGTCAATCAATGTTTGGCAAGATCTTGTTTGATTTGATCAAGATTTTTACCAGGTTTATCAATTTTGGTAATCGCTACAATAATAGGCACACCAGATTCTTTTGCGTGTCCAATAGATTCAATAGTTTGCGGCATAACACTATCATCAGCTGCTACCACGATAATAGCTATATTGGTTAACTTTGCTCATCTAGCTCTTAGACTAGTGAAAAGCTCATGTCCTGGAGTATCAATAAAACAGATTTTTTTACCATTGTATTCTGCTACAGAAGCTCAAATAGACTGAGTAATTCATCATGCCTCTCCTTCAGCAACAACAGTTTTTCTAAGATAATCCAAAAGCGATGTCTTTCCATGATCTACATGTCACATGACTGTTACTACAGGAGGTCTTGGCAATAAATGTTCAGCGTCTTTGTCCATATCAAGGATAACTTGCAAATCTCAACTCATAAATGTTTGGACATCTACCTTGTTATCATGCTTTTTTACAAGGATATTAAACTCTGAAGCTATCAAAGCCGCAGTATCAAAATCCAATGACGCAGTGATAGAAGTCATAATTTTATTTTGGATAAGTTTTTTCATAAGTTCTGGTAAAGGTATTCCCATTTTTTCAGAGAACTCTTTTACGGTAATTTTTTCTCCAATATATACTTCAGTTTTTTTGACAAGATTGGCTGAAGTGGTAGCTTCTTTGTGTATTTTTGGAGTTACAACAACAGGAGCTTTTGCTGGTGTATATGTATGAGCAGTAGAGGGTTTAGCTTGCTGAAAAGTTGGTTTGTTAAATGTCTTATGTTGGTAATTTGGTTTGGATCATTGATATCCTGTTGGTTTGGTTGGTAGTCTTTGATCACCACGTTGAGGAGTAGCATTTCTTGATTTAGTTGGTCTGCTGACGAAAGAATCATCTTTTCTTCCTACAACATGCGTCGAAGCTACCTCTACCTTGTCAAAAGAAAAAGTACGTCTAGGTTTTTCCAATACGATACTTTCTTGTTGTTCTTTTTCTATGCGTTTTTCTTCTTCCTTTTGCTTGACTGTTTTATCTTCCTTTTTAAATCACAATCATGACAAAAATCATCATCCAAGAAGCTCATCAGCTTTGAGTACTTTGGTAGTACTTTCTGTATCTTCTCACTTATGTTCTTTTTCTAATTTGGAAGAAACTTTGGTTTTAGAAGAACTTTTTGCAGACGTAGTGCCCGATACGGGAGTCTTTTTTGTTGCTGCTTTGGTCGGTGTTTTTGGCATATAATCAAAAATAACGTAAAAATGTGCAGTTGATAGTACAAATATAGACCTCAATATCAAGACAAAGTAAGATGTTGTAGAAAAAATATAAGACCAATGATAGTAGTCTCAAATCCCCAAAATTTGCATTTTAGACAGAGTGAGAGTATACTTATAGAGAAACAAAATATTTATATAGTAAAATGACCTATGCTAAAAAAGCAAACACTATCATCCTCAAAGATATCTATCAGAAATATGGTTCTGTTGTTTTTTACCATACTCTGTTGATTTGCATCAGTGATGACCTTTGCACAACTCAATATTGCTACAGATATCGCAAATGCTTGGCAAACCATAGCAAGGACAACAATCACAACAAACGGTGAATATGATACTAATCCACTGATAGATATGTCATCAGGATGAATATATATTGATACTACGATTCTTGATAAAGGAGATTTTTATGGACAGCTATTGGGTATCAATAATGATGGATATATAACGATTGTATCAAGTGAAGATATGCTGACGGGCAATACGGGATGATGATCAGGATATTGGGATAGTGATGGAACAAACATTCGAAACAATAATCAGAATAATGTGGGCATTGGGACTACAACCATGGAGGGCAAATTACATATCCAAGGAAACGCACAAACAGAGATATATCTAGAAGAGACACAAGAATGAAGCGGAACGAATATCAATTTTCAAAACACGATCAATACATGGATGTTGTGATGATATGCCGAGAGATTTTATATAGGACTAAATAGTCTGGCACAAGTAAATATTTTGACTAATGGTAATGTAGGTATCGGAACAATACAACCTCAAGCAAATTTACAAGTATCTGGAACGTTTATAGCAGGGACACAAAATATAGTTGCTGGGATATATTCAAGTATTTTAGGTGGAAACAGCAACGAAGTCAAATCCAATTATTCAAGTATTGGAGGTGGTGAATCAAACAATGTAGAATCTTTACGATCATTTATCTGATGAGGTGTAGGAAATACAATACATAGTAATGCAAATTATTCTGTCATCCCGGGTGGGCGAAACAATAGCATGAGTAATGCAAAGTATTCTACTATTGCTGGTGGACGATCAAATCATATACAGGATACTACAGGAAGTTTTGCCGCAGGAGTCAACAATCAAAACTCATGATACACTAATACCTTTATGTGGAACTCCGATGAATCAAACATATTTTATGCAGAGAGACACAAAAGCTTTTTGATTAACGCTCCTATTGTCTCAGGAGAGATACCTGAAGGAGGAGTAGGTATCAATGTAAGCGATCCACAAACAGCATTGGATGTAGATGGACTTATTAGAACCAGACCAAGAGATATAAATATAGATACACTATGTAGTAGTGATACAAAATGATCAATGACCTATGATACCAATACAGACCATTTTTATGGTTGTAACGGTATGGATCGAGTACAATTAGACAACTAAACACTATCATAGTAATTTTTTGTTGAAATCTATGGGGTTTTATATATGACCTATGTATTCCGATTTTTTTTATAACTTCAATATGTATGATGGAAAAAAAAGTAACAAAAGGGGCTCATGCAAACTATGACATTCAGCTCACTATCTCAAACAAAGAATATGAAGATGCCAAACTTATTATGCTCAAAGAATTCCAAAAAGATTATGAAGCTCCATGATTTAGAAAAGGATCTGCACCTTTGGATATGGTCGAAAAAAACATCAAACCAGAATATCTTACTATAGGTATTTACGAAAAACTGATCAACAAAGGACTTCAAGAACTACTCAAAGAACAACCAGACCTCAAACTCATAGGAGAACCATATGATCTCAAACCACAGCAAAAAGATGATCAAACCATTATAGATCTCAAATTAGATATTTTCCCAGAGGTAGAAATTTTAAACAATGATCGAGAAAAACAAAAAATCACTCCTATTGACAATGCAGCAACACAAGAAGAAATCGATGGGACATTGATGAATATCAAAAAACAATATGCAGACTATCAAGATACCGATATCATCCAATCAGATACCATTTCCAAAATCGAACTCGAATATTTCGACAAACAAGCCAATGCAATCAACAAAGGACATAGTTATGTAGGAGAACAAGAATTTGCAGAAGATCCATTTTTTGCCAAGACATTTATGGACAAAAAAAGAGATGAAGTGATAGAAATTGATTATGACGAAAAAAAACTCCCTGCAGTATTTCACAACAAAAAAACTGACACAAAAGCAACCAAGATCAAAATGACTATCAAAGATGTCAAAAAAATAGTACTTCCTGAAATGACACCAGAGATGCTCAAAAAACTTTTTGGTGATGATACAAAACTACAAAACCAAGACGATTTGATTGCGTATATTAGTGAGTCTATCGAGCATCAAAAATACGATCAAGAGTTGATCAAAAAGATAGAAGCTATTCTCCAAGCACTTAGAAATCAAGTCATGAAAGTAGAGATTCCACAAACACTTATCAACGAAGAACTCAAAACAAGAATGCAAAGTTTAGAACAAAGATTGGGTGGTAAAGAAAAAATGGACCAGTATTTCAAAAATATGTGAGAAGACAAATCAAAAGCATTCTTTGAAGATATCCAAAAAGCTGCAGGAGAAAGCCTTGAGAAATTTTTCATTCTTCAAAAATTTACAGAACTTTTACAACTAGATGTTGATCGAAATCATGCAGAGCATCTCAATGTAGAACAAAAAATTTATGACAAATTATTGCAAGATGATGGGACTCAACACAAAACCAAAAAGCCTCACAATCACTAAAAGATATACACAAATCTAGTATTTTACTTGCTAAGTATCCACCGATTGTATGTTGAGATTTGTATGGGATTTTATTACATATCCATTTGATACCCACAAAGAGACAAATAAATTTGCTCTGTTTCTCAAAATGCTTTACAAAGATTATCCTGCCTTTCTATGGATCAAGCCTAATATCAGAAAAATACTAGCATTTCCATTAATATTACTTTTCTATATATGCAAAAAAAAAGGACAATAATAGTCCTTTTTTTTGATTATGCACACAATAAACCACTAATCAAGCTTTGCATCTTCATAGTTTTCTTGAAAATATGACCTTGATTTTTTGAGGATAAGCTTGATTTTGTCTGCATCTGAAAGATCTGCTTTGGAGATTTGTATTTTTGTACTAATATAACGATTATATCCAAACTCTTTGAGTCTTTTGAGAAAAGTTGGCAATTTTAGAGATCATTCTCAAGGAACGACATGTCATTCTCCTACTCTTGTTTTATCGGAAAGATAAATAACCGCAAGATAAGGAAGGAAATCCTGCATTTTTCTCAAAAAATCATTTTCAAAAGAATCAGGATTAAGATTAGAGATATCCAATCAGATATAACAAAGATATTTTTTGACAATTTCTACCATATTACTAAAACGATACGTAGGTATAGGCAAAGCAAAAAGACTAGATTCTTCTGGATTGATGATAGCAAAATGGATACTCTTGTGTTCTTTTCTTCGTCTGAGAATATTGTCAGTAATAAAGTTGAATGCTTTGAAATTAAAAAACTTAGGAGCGTTGATAGCAATAGTATCTACACCCAATTCATAACACAAATCGATAGCTCTATTTATCTCTTTATCATTCAAATTGTCTGAAGTCTGTATGACCTTGATAGGCAACTCATATTTTTGAGAAAGCTTTTTGACATAATCAATCTTCCATGAATCAAAATTTTTCCAAATAGCAAGATCAATACCATCAAATCATGCTTCTTTTACGAGTTCAAAAACCAAATCTAATCCATATCAAGAAAGAGAATCTGTACTAAACAAGCAATCGGTCTTTTTGATATTTCTTGTGGAAGAAGATGGTTTTCCCTCTTCTATATCAAAAAAGAAGTCCTTTTTGACAGATGAAAAATGGGTTTCTTCCATAATTTTTTCTTTTTTGTTTACCATTGTCCTAAATATAAACAATATAAATTGTTACTAAGTATAGTGTTTTTTATAAAAAATGCAAATTTTATATACAACAAAAAAGACTTATTCCAAAGACAATGTAAACAAAAAGGACTTATGATCAGAACCAGGAAATGTAAGAGAATCAAAATGAGCGACAGTGAGTGATGGAGTCGTCCATAAGTGGTCAATATGGGCATGTAAGAAGGGGAGTGGAATAAACTCTCGAGTAAACAAAGAAGGCAAACACTGAGTAATATTTGCTAATTTTCCAGAAAACGCAGAAGACAAAAGAGGATAATATGATGACCATGGAGTAATATTAAAATCACCGACTACAACAATATTGTCATGTTTTCTATCAAATTCATGATCGTTAAAATTTTTAGCAAATGTTTTTAGTTGTTCATTTCTCATAATAAAATGATTATAGGTATCAGGAGAACTGGTATGCACAAGATAAAAATAAAGTTGTTGCTGTTGATACTCAAGTGAAAAATAGCCATATCTCCGCATTCATTGAGGGAAATCATCTGCTTTGTTGGTGAGAGGATATTTGCTAAATACCATACTCCCTACAAATTTTTTGGACCATGTAGTATTGTTGCTATATGGATATGCTTTTTGCAAAAACTCTTTGAGATTTTTGTAATGATGATCAGCAAATTCTACAAACATAAGCATATCAGGATCATGGTCAGTAATGATTTTTTTGATGTCTATATAAGAAGTATTGTCTTTGTGAATATTTGCAAACAACACTTTTAGCGTTCACGTTTGTATCTCTCCAGAAAGAGATTGAGGAGTATAAAAATCAGTAAATTGTTTGCTATAATGAAACAAAATAAATCCAAACAAAAAAACAAACAATCATAGGAGATAACTACGATAGCGACTTCATCTTTTTGTCCAAAAAATCAAACTTCCCAATAATCACAGACAAGAAACACCTATAAGATAAGGCAAAAAACTCAGCATAAGCTCACTAACATACAAAGTAGGGAAACAGAGCGGTAGAGCCAATATCAATAAAGTAACTCAAAAAAACAAAATCATATAGTAGGGTAAAAAAGCAAAAAACTTTTCTCTATCAATCTAGTATTTGGAAAACAGAATGCAATACAAATAAAAAAAATGCTATGAAAACCACAGCACTTTATAAATTAATTAGATGTATGAGACATTAGTATTTGCATACAATGCTCATTTGTATCGATATGCACTATGCAATAAATTGTTTTACCACCAAACTGTTTTGTGGCAGAAAAATATTCATTACCAGGGAGAATGTTTCCATCCTCATCGATACCAATGGTATCTCTCTGGATGCCATGTAACACTCCATCAGGGGCATTAAACATAGCCAAGACTTCCTCATGAGAAAGTTGGTGAGCATTTTGATATGCTCTCATAAAAATTTTAGTCATAGTCTTTTATGTTTTACTTTTGTTATTATTTTTTGTTTTTCGAACCGCATGTATAGTCTTTTCTGTAAAAAATACAACCTTTTTTTGACTTTTTATTGACTCCATTGACCAGATTCGTACTCTCAGATTTCTTTTAGTAGAGTATATCGTAATATGAAATTTGCTATTGAAGTGTTTGGATGCCAAATGAATTATGCAGATAGTGCAAGGATAAGAGCGGTTTTGACCAATTGCTGATTTTTGTATACAGAAAATATCCAAGAGGCAGATATTGTGATTTTTGATACTTGTTCGGTAAGACAAAAATCTGAAGACAAGATTACAGGCAAATTAAAAGAGTTAAAGCCTACACAAAAAGTACGAATTACCGGATGTATGATCCAGCATGTTCTGAGACAATCCAAAATAAGTAATCAGCCAAATACATTGAAAGTGGGTAATTTCGTAGGAATACTCCCTACGACAAAACCAAATGTCCTATGATATACGACACAGGAGATAAACAAATATCATCCAACTGATGCATGATGTATTCCTATCAATCATGCGTTCAATCCACTATTTCATTCACTCACACAAAAACGAAAAAACATCCAACTGATGTGGAGAATCGATGATACAGGATTTTTGCCTATTATACTCGACAAAATCGGTTATACTATCTCATATGACCAAGAATGTATCAATGAATACGAAAAAATTATCCCAGAAAATATCCAAACATCTATGAATGAGCACCAAAAAACTGCTTATGTACCTATTTCCACAGGATGTAATCAGTTTTGTGCATATTGTATTGTTCCCTACGCAAGGGGATTAGAGAGATATTTTCCTGTAGCACAAATTGTTGATGAAGCCAAAATTCATATCAAAAACTGAGCTCAAGAAATAGTTTTGCTGTGACAAATAGTAAACAAACACCCTGAATTTGTCAGTATCTTGGAGCAAATATTACGTATACCAGGACTAAAATGGCTGAGATATACCTCACCCTATCCTACCTATTATAGTCCAGAATTGTTAGCATTACACGAAAATGAAACCAAACTTTGTCCACATATCCATATGCCGTTACAGTCAGGATCTGATAATATTCTCAAAAAAATGTTTAGAGGATATACTATGCAACAAGCCAAAGAATTTATCGACAATATCAAAAAACTCAAAAGAGATATAAGTATCACCACCGATATTATTGTGGGATTTCCTGGAGAGACAGAGGAGGATTTTCAGCAGACACTCGACCTCATACACTACGGACAATTCGATATGATTTATATAGGCATTTATTCTCCTAGACCAGGAACATTTGCAGCCAAAAATTATCCTGACGATATTTCACGTACTACCAAACGAGACAGATGGAATAGATTAAATCAATTATTGACCGACATTTCACGTCAAAACAACAAACAAGAAGAAGGCAAAACCAAAACAGTACTTATCAATCATATCAATCCAGACAAACAAACGATAGAAGGATATACAGACAATATGAAACAAATCTTGATATCATCTACAACCCCCAAAACACACAATATAGGAGAGTTTATCAACGTCAAAATCACCGATAGTGGAGCATTCAAAATATTTGGAGTGATTGAGGAATAGGGACAAGAAGGAAGTATTATTTCCCTTGAATATCTAGACCAAATTCATATCAATTCACATACATTCTATAGAAACGCATATCTGTAGATATTAGGTTTTTGATTTATAATTGTTATATGTAGTATGAACTACCCAAAACACGTTGCTATTGTACCAGATGGAAACAGAACACGAGCAAAAGAGCACAACCTTACTCCTGCAGATGCATATATGCTCTCATACGAAAAGGCAGTAGAATTGATTAGATATACGTTTACTCAAACTGATATCAAAGTATTTACCCTGCGAGGTTTGAGTACAGAAAATGCCCAAAAAAGACCCAAAGAAGAATTCGACTTTCTTATGAGAATGTACCAAATCGTAGAAGAGGATCTAGATGAATTTATGCACGAACATAAGGTAAATTTCAAAGTAATCGGAGATCTTTCTGGGATTACTGATGATTTTAGAGAGTATTTACTCGCCAAACAAACCAAAAACACGTACGATTCTGATAGATATTTTGTCTTCGCCATCAATTATGGAGGAAGAGATGAAATTGTAAGAGGAATCCAAAAACTAGCGAAGTGATGACATGATATGCATACTATTACAGAAGATACGCTTAGTGATGCACTAGATCTTGGAAATATTGCACCTATCGAACTGGTGATCAGAACAAAAGGGGACCAAGCACAAAGGACATCAGGATTTATGTCATGGTGGATTGGATACGCAGAATTGTATTTTACCGCCAAAAAATGTCCAGAATTTGACGTCTCTGATCTACAAACAGCATTAGCATGGTTTGATAATATAGCAAATCTTCGCAACTACGGAAAATAAAAAATCTTTTAGCTTTTTAGCCAACACACCATGAAAATTACTATCGAAACAGCCAAATTATTGGAAGTTATTGATCTTGGGTTGAGATTTGTATCCAAAAACGCAACATTACCTATTTTGCAAAATTTTTATTTCAAAGCAGGTATTGATGGTTTATTGCTCAGAGCAACTGATATGGAAAAATATATAGAGATAGAAATCCCATGTAAAGTGATTATGGAATGAGCTATTACCGTAAATGCAAGGATGTTCTGTGATATTATCAAAACAATCGAAGAAAAAGAACTAGAACTTAGTGTAGATCAAAAATCTCAAATTATGACGCTCAAATCTGCCAAAGATATGTTTGATATCAATGGAATCGCTGCCAGCGAATATGTAGCATTACCAGAAGTACCAAGCGAAAACACCCTCACGGTAGAAGCTCAGTTGTTTGCTGAAGGAGTTGCAAAAGTGGAATATGCCGTGACAGAAAAAAACTTTAGCCCAGTACTTACTTGAGTATTGCTCAAAGCAAAAGAACAAAATCTGATTTTTGTCGGTAGTGACTCGTTTAGATTATCTGAATTCAAAACACCATCTACACTACAAAACAATGATTTTGCTCTCATCATACCAAAAGTGACTATGACGGATATCCAAAAAATAGCAGAATACGCAACCGTAAATGAATGTGACCAACTTACTGTCCAATATTCCGAGAATTTGATAGCATTTCAAGTACAGGTAAAAGACATGAAAATATTGGCCACATCACTCTTGATACAAGGCAATTTCCCAGAATATGATAGAGAAGAAATTATGCCAAGAAGCTTCAATGCAAAGATATTGGTAGACAAAAATTTATGTGAAAAAGCCATTAGAAAAATAGGCATTTTGACAAGAGATATCAACAATTACATCCAAATAGAGACAACAAGAGATAGTATTATTATTTCTTCTGGAAAAACAGACAAATGAGCAGGTACTACAACTATTCCTGCAATTGTAGAGGGTCCAGAAAACACATTTGGAATCAATGGAAAATATATTACTGATTTCATTAGAATCATCAAAGGTGACGAATTAGTATTCAATATTATAGACAACCAAAAACCATTAGTACTGATGGACAAAGACGATGCTTCCTATAGATATGTAGTAAGACCACTCATCAACGCATAAACAGACAATACATAAGCAAAACAGACAAAAATGAGTAATAATCAAATAATTTGGCATTATTAATTTTTAATTTTTCATTGTTTTTTTATGCATGGATAAAAAAAAAGGATTTACATTGATTGAAATACTTATAGTAATTATGATTATTGGCATTTTGTTCGTAGCTTTCAAATCCCTTTTTCAAGTAAACAACAAAGATATTTTGTATAGTCAAGCATGTGTAGAAAATATATATGGAGAGATAAACAATTTTGTGCAAGCTGGATTACATAGCAAAGTAATGTATTCTGGCGATACACGTATATTTCCCGACAAATACATAATTAGTTTCAATACATACAAGCAAGAAATAGAGTTGTTGTATACACAACAGGAAAATACTTATATATACAAAAGCATAACATGGACTGGCAAAACTGCCAATTACTGTACAAGCAATAGCTATATGATTATGGTAACATGAGATAATTATAGGATACATATAAACAAAGGATGAGAAGAAAACAATGATTTGCAAACATTTTATCTGAGCGACATACCTTCGATAAGCAATGGATGAAATACATTCCTTATGTGTGATCATTGAGGTACCTGATGCCAAGAAATTGCTCGTTTGCAAAGCGACACAAGAATTATGAGCATAAACAAATACATGTGTTTACATTTGGAAAACAATGGTATATGTAGCGAATGGGACAATTAATCATAATAGACAATATATCCAAAAAATCATGGAATTTAGTACTACATTATATATACTATGATCACTTTACTCTATATATAGTATATGACTAGTAATTATAACTTTCCGATAGCAAATACATTGGATGATAATCAGCATCTGATTTTTTACAAAATTATGGGATATGATATACCTCGTGATTATACCTATTTTTTGTTTGAAAAAAAATGATGGAAAAAACAAGAAGATATTCTCAGAGGACAAGAATTTCCCCCCGACCAACAAAAGTACCCTCGAGATCAAAAAAATGAGTATATGGACGAATTCCTCAAATACATCAATAAGTTCAATTGGCTATACAAAACAATACCATTTGTTCAGTCTATCTATCTATGCAATTCTGTTACATTCAATGCTCTAGATAAAGATTCTGATATAGATATTTTCATAGTAACCAAAAAATGAGCACTATGGCGCGCTAGACTACGAAGTACAGTATTGTTTTTTGTATTAGGGATAAAAAGATGAATGTTGCGAGGCAAAAAGAAAAAATTTTGTATGAGTTTTTATGTGACTCATAGTCATCAAAATTTGTATAATATTATGTTGCCTCAAAATGATATCTATTTTATCTATTGGTTGGCACATTTAGTACCTTTGTATCAAGAGACACCTGAAAATATTTACACACACAACAAATGGCTAGAAAGTGCTTTACCAAATTTTCCAGGAAGACATTGTATCGATATAGGAGTCACTCCTGTCACAGGCGCCAGTACATTCAAAAAAATAGCTGAATACATTGGATGAGGAATACGAGGAAAAGCTACAGAATATCTCATTCAAGCGATCCGATTACCTATAGTTATCTACAAAACCAAAAGACTTGGAGAGAGGGGATGGTGAATCATAGTAAACAAGAATATCCTCAAATTCCATATGGACATAAGAAAAAAAATACATTTATTGTATATGATGTACAAGAAAAAAATAAACAAATAAAGGAAAAAACAAAGAGAGGAGATAGAGAGAGGAGATCTATCTTTTTTCTCTATACAAAAAACAAAGAAAGAAATCTTGCAGCTTAGGGGGTAATATATTAGCTTGATAACCAAAGATTAGCTGTAGTTATTTTAGTAAAAATACTAATGATAACCTTTGTATATCACAATCATTTGAAATGGGTTTGTTTTTTATAGTGGTATGAGTACATCCAAGAAGAACAATTTATTAAAAACTTTTATTTGTATAACACAAAAACAGGTATGAAAGACATCAAGGCAGTTTTCGATATCGGGAATGATGTCATTAAATGAGTGGTTTTTGCTAATGATGATGGAAAAGAAATTATTCTAGCAAAACAAATGGAACCTACTCAGGGAATGCGCAAATGAAAAATCCTGGATTCGGAAAGTTTTGTTACTACCATAAACAAAATTACAGAATCATTCATCAAAAAATTAGGAGGAGATTTTATTGAAGAAGTGTTTGTAGGAATCTCTCATCCAGAAATGATCGTACATAGGATCATAGAACAAAAAAGAATCATGAGTGAGGAAATTATGCCAGAAGATGTTGATCATCTTTCCAAGGTAATTGCAGAAATTTCAAACAAAAGCAATTATGAAACAATCAAAATCGTTCCTGTACACTTTCTTATAGACGAGACAAGAAAAGAAAAAGATCCTATAGGGATGAAGGGCAAAAAATTAGAACTCGTAGCCGATGTGTTTATGATACCAAAAAATATTTACAATGGTATTATCGATGCTTTCGAAAAAGTAGGACTAAATATTGTCGATATTGTACCCAATATCATCGCTGCAAGCGAAGTAGCTTTGGATTATGATCATAAAGATCTAGGGACTATACTTATAGACATGGGCAAAAACCAAACAAGTTATGTTATCTACGAAGACGGATATCCTTTGGGATATGGGACACTTGCTATAGGAAGCGAAGATGTAACCAAAGACATCTCTATTGGTATGCAAGTAGATATCAAAGAAGCTGAAGAAATCAAAAGAACCTATGGATCTGCAATTGTACAAAAAGAAAGAACCACAGAAGAGACACCTATAGACAGTTTATTTCTCTCAGACATTATCAATGCTAGATACGAAGAAATCTTTGTAAAAATAAACAATCATCTCAAAGACCTTGATAGAGATGGTAGATTGGCTGGAGGAGTGTTATTGATTTGAGGAGGTGCAAGAATGCCAAACCTAGATTTGTTGGCAAAAGACATATTCAAACTTGCTACATTTTATGGGAAAGACAATATACTCAATCTCTGAGACATCTCTGCAAACATTCAATTTATCAATATATTAGGAACCTATGTTTGGTCCAATAAATATACCGAATGAAGAAGATGAGGTGGTATGAAATTAAATTTCGACTTTGTCGGAAAAATCTGAACATTTTTTAAAGATCTCTTCTAAACTAACGAATAACTGATGATTTGTATAGATATAAACTATCGTAAGATCATAATAACATATATTCACGCTTAACTTTTAATTATTAATTTATTTTCAAAATGGTAATTCACGAAATCAATCCAGAATTTATCCCAGGCGCAAAGATTAAAGTATTGGGAATAGGTGGCTGTGGAAATAAAGCACTCAATAGAATGATCACAGAAGGATTAGATGGTGTAGGGTTTGTAGCTATCAATACTGATGCACAAGATCTCGCAACCAATTTAGCTGAAAGAAAGATAAACATAGGACTAAATTTGACCAAAGGACTTGGTGCAGGTGCTAATCCAGAAATAGGAAGAAAAGCAGCTGAAGAAAGTGAGTCAGAAATCAAAGAAATGTTGCAAGATACTGATATGGTATTTATCACGTGTGGAATGTGATGAGGAACAGGAACAGGTGCAGCTCCCGTTATTGCAAATATTGCAAGGGGAATGGGTATATTGACGGTAGGAATAATCACCAAACCATTTAGCTTTGAAGGAAACAAAAGAAGCTCAAATGCAGAAGAAGGACTCAAAAAAATCAAAGAAGCTGTAGATACACTGATCGTTATACCAAATGACAAAATATTTACTGTCATAGACAAAAAGACAACATTCAAACAAGCATTTACTATGATCGACAAGATTCTTTACCTAGGAGTACAAGGAATATCTGACTTAATCATCAAACCAGGAGATATTAATATCGATTTTGCAGATGTAAAAGCGGTTATGACCAACTCTGGAAATGCATTGCTTGGAATAGGATATGGAGCAGGAGAAAAGAGAGCAGTAGAAGCAGCAAGAAAAGCAATAGAAAACCCATTATTAGAAGAAAATCTCGATGGAGCAAAAAGCATCATATTTGCGGTAACCGGTGGACACGATCTTACTCCTGCAGAAGTCAGAGAAGCAGCAGCTGTTGTCGAAGAAATTATCAATGAAGATGTAAACTTCTTCTGGGGAATGACATTTGATGATAGTATGGAAGATGAAGTCAAAGTAACAATCATCGCTACATGATTTGAAGAACAAAACAAAGAAGATATACTTAAACAGCCAAAAAGAGATATTCTAGGAAGACCAACCGTACCTGTTAGAAGAGAATCAGAAAACTTCATTATGAGAGGAATCAAAAAAGATCCTATACAAGATCAAAAAGCTGAAGAAGAGTTACCAAGCGAAGACTTAGAAACACCAGCTTTCATCAGAAGATCACTCAATAAGAAACCTAACTAAATAACCAAAAAACTACATTTTTCATCATTTATAATGAATTATTCATTAGCTTCACATAATGTCAAGTAAATATACGGTTTGAAAGTCAGAAATTTTGTATTCTCGTTCAATTGCGCATAAAATGATAGTGTAGCTTTATACTCTAAACAAAACACATGAAATTAAAAATTTCAACACCGGCAAAAGTTATATATCAAGGAGATATCGGCAAGATATCTATCCCTACAGAAAATGGTATGATCAAAGTCATGGAATGACATCCACCAATGGTGACAAGCATCAAACCTGGTATTATTAAACTATGGCCTATGGAAGACCATATCAAAATCTGAAATGAAGTATGTATCAGTACTTCCAAAGGTATGGTATTTATTGATGGGAAAATTGTCCGTATCGTAAGTGCCGAAGCAACTCTTGCTCCTGAGCAATCAGAAGCTATGTTACAAGAGCACAAAAAAGTAATGGAAGAAAAAATCAAAAGACTCAAATCTGAATGAAGTATCGAAGAAATAGAAAAAACATTGATAAAATTAGAAAAGATAAACGCAGATATTCAACTCAAAAAAATGCTTCAAACAGCTTAACTTCAAAACAATGTTGAATGCTAAATGTTAAATGCTAAATGATGGTATTTGTAACTACAAACTATCGTAAGATACAATGGTCTATAGAGAGAAATCATTTATTTAACACCTAGAACTTAGCACTTAGCATTATTTAAATTGCCGAGTATAAATAAGAGATAACAAGGGAGAAAAAGTCTAGCCAACTCAGCTAGGTTTTTTCTTTTAAGTTGTATTTTTTATCTATTTCCCTATATAACATTCAGACAATATTTTTAGTTATTGAGCAAAAAATGTATTTCGCGATATTATGAAAAAATCCAGAAATAAGTTTAGCAGAACTACAGTTTGTTAAAGCAAAAGAAATAAGCTACCCAAAGAAGGGGATAGTGATTTTTGACACAAAATATCCACAGCTATTGCCACAGCTTGGCTGAGTCATCAAGATAGGTAGTGTAGTCAAAGAAAAAGAGCTGCAAGAGATATTAGCAGATGTCAAAATTATCGGCATCCAGAGCGATACCAACGGTAAACACCTCAAAAGAACAGTAGGTATTAGAAGATATAAACTGGTAGATGTGTTTCATACCGACAAAGAAATCAAAAACAAAGGAAAAGAAATCATAAACCTAGAAAATGGTCTATATGGAGTAGTCCAACAGTATCAAAACATACAGCTCTATGAAGCTATAGATTTTGAAAAACCAGGTCGTAGCATGCAAATGGGTATGATGCCATCCAAATTAGCACACATCATGATCAACATCTGATTAGCCAAATTTATTCACGAATCACAGCTTGATAGCGAAAAGATATGTATCTACGATCCATTTGTTTGATCAGGAACAACAGGAATGTTGGCCAATTACATGGGATATGACTTTGTAGGATCAGATATCAACATAAAGTACGCACAACAAAACGCTCCATGGCGAAAAACAAGTCGCTTTTATACACCCGAGAGAGAATTCAACATATTCCAGCACGATATTAATGATATGTTATGAAATCAATTAGCAGGAAAAGATGTATTAGTCGTTACCGAATGACGATTGTGACCAATCGTAAAAAAATGAACTTCAGATCAAGATATCCAAAAATTTCAAGAACGAGTAGTTGATCTCTACAAAACTTTTGTAGATAGGATCAAGCAGCGGTGAGCAGTAGCTGTATTTACCATCCCATGGTATACAGGGCAAGACAATGGCATACAACAAGTACTCACCAAATACGCTACCAGCATAGGACTTGAAATGCAAGACATACCAGAAATATACACAAGAGAAGGGCAACAAGTAGGCAGAAAAATAATGATAATCACTCCAAAAAAATAATATTATAAACAATTAACACAAAATGTAAACATCTCTAAGACAAAAATGGGGTGTTTTTTTGTGATTTTAGAGAGTTATGAGTACAATAATACTATAAAACCACGATGTACTAAAAATCCAACGCTTTTACTCTCTGAAATTCTTCCGTATGACCAAGACACAATACATCATAAAAATGCTGGATGCTATCAAAGATATATTTCCCATAGGACAGGATTTTAAACTACTATTGGAGACCAATGCACTCAGCGACGAGATGATAGAAACATTACTCACTATGCTCAAGGCTGTGAGAGAAACTATCACCGACCAAGCTCAACAGCAAAAAATAGACAACTCACTTGCATTTATGGACAAATTGAAAGCCATAGAAGCAGGAGAGCACAACAAAGATGAGCAAAAGATCAAAGAATTAGAAACCTATTTTACGACCATTTAGTTTGTTTACCCTCACACCATGTCAGTACCTGGAGAAACTCCACAAGATCACATAAAAATCATAGAAACAAACATCAAGGAAGGAATTTCTGATCAAGAAATAGCAGCGACCAATCACGCTATAAATTTTTTGAACAAAAATAAGAATCTAGAAACCAGCATAAGAACAAAAGAAAACATTGACAAGTCCAAACCAAAGATTGACGAATGAATAAAA
>CAZECU010000014.1:0-18506 GCA_964510755.1 uncultured Candidatus Peribacteria bacterium
GGACCTGATTTCCCTACATGAGGTATTATCTATGATTCCAACAATATCAGAGAAGTATACAAAAAATGAAAATGAGGTATTGTCATGAGAGGAAAAACACATATAGAAGATAGCAAACATGGAAATATTATCGTGATTGATGAAATCCCTTATTTGGTAAACAAATCTTCTCTAGTTTCTAGAATCTGAGAATTGGTTGTTGATAAAAAATTGGAAGGTATCGCTGATATGAGAGACGAATCAAGCAAAAATATTATTAGAATAGCTATTTATCTCAAACCTGGCGTAGATGCAAATAAGATTCTTGTGGAATTGTTCAAATACACTGATCTTCAATGCTCCTTTAATCTCAACAATGTATCGCTTGTCGAATGATGATTGCAGCCAAGACTCTTAAATATCAAAGATCTTTTGATGGAATTTGTTACGTTTAGAAGATCTGTCGTTTATCGTAGATCTGTGTTTCAGCTTAATAAGGCAAAAGACAGATTACATATTCTCGAATGATTGAGAAAAGCTATAGATATCATTGATCAAGTTATTGATACCATCAAAAAATCTGATACCAAACAAGATGCAAAAGATAACTTGATAAACAAATTTGATTTTTCAGAACTTCAATCAGAATATATCTTGATGATGAGGTTGCAATCATTGGTCGGACTTGAAATTCAAAAGATTAGTGGTGAAATAGACGAAAAGAAAAAACTTATCGAAGAATTGCAAACAATCATTGATAATCCTGCAAAGTTGGATGCAGTGATAAAAGAAGAATTTGCTTATATGAAAAGCCATTATGGCGATCCTAGAAAAACAGATCTCTCTGAAGATACCAGTATATACAATATTTCTGGAAGTCTCAAAGAGTTTATGTCTGCTGCAGACAAGATCAAAGAAGACGTCATTGTTTGGATTGGAAATGATTATTCTATCAGGATATTGTATCAGTCTAGAATTCAAATGATTCCTGAAGAAACTATGGATCTTATTTATACACACAACCAAGATAAGTTGATTGTTATTACTGATATTGGAGAGCTTGTCGTACAAAGGATCAAAGATTTGGGAAGTTTTGTCATGAAACAAAATGCATTAAACCTCAATGAACATTTCTGACTCAAAGGCAAAATTGTTTTTGCAAAAACCTTGCATTTTGATTACCAACATCTTGTATTCCTTACCAATCAGAATAGTATCAAAAAGATCAAAAAAGAACTTGTACTTTCGTTCAAAAAGTTTCCTACGGTTATTATGAAACTTGCAGACAAAGAAAAAATATTAAAGGTAGAAGCAGTAAATGATGACAATAATATCTGAATTTTGACCAAACATGGACGGATGTTGCTTTTCAAGAGTGGTGATCTGAGACCTATGGGGAAAACCGCTGGATGAGTCAAGGCTATCGAGTTGCAAGAGCAGGACGAAGTAGCTAATATGTTTTTGCATAAAGGTGCTCCATTTATCCTTATTCATGCCAACAAAAATGGTAAGTTGCTTAATTTGGAAGATTTAAAAATTTGGAAAAGAGCAAGAAAATGACAAGTCGTCATGACAGGAAATGAAATCATTGAAGGAGGTATTTGTATCATAGAATGAGCTATCAGAATCAGATTTAAGGATAGTACTATCAAAACACTTCATTCCAATGATATCCACCTTGATGAAACAGAAACACCATTGGCAAAAATGGTAGACAAAGATATTGATGTGATTTATAGACCACGAGAAGAAAAAGAAGAAAACTTAAGATATAAAGAAGAAAGAAAAAAAGCAGAAAAAGAATCAGACAAAATGGAAAAAGATATTCCTCAAGATGATGATAATGATATTTCTGATGTCGCCGAAGAAATTCAATCAGTAGAAGATACTCAAGAATAGTATTGTTTATGTTTGTTTTCTTTATTTTGTATACTCTTTCTGCTTATGTCCAAGAAGCAATTACGTTTTCTTATATATAGTAATATCTTTGTTGTTTTTTGTGTGTTTGCTGGTGTGCGATGATTGGTTGAGCACAAACTTCACGATCTATGAACACTAAAAACTACTCCTGTAGATACAACCAACATATCTCCTACCACTTCTGATCTTTGATCGTTACAATCTACATTGATAGATGCTATTGCTCGTATCCAAAACTCTGTCGTGAGTATCTCTATCAGCAAAGATATCAAATTTTATGTTGATGACCCATCACTCCTTAATGGACCATGAAATATTCAACAGCAAACAGCAGTATTGTGAGGAGGAAGTGGAATTATTATATCCAAAAACTGATATATCATTACCAACAAACATGTTGTCCAAGATACCACAGCCAAATACAGTGTCACTTTATTAGATGGTCGCACCTACAATATACAAAAGATTTGGTTTGATGATCTTTTGGATATAGCGATTTTAAAAATTACTGATGACAAAGAAAAACTGATCACTGATTTGGTACCAGCGACATTTTTGCCATTGGATACCCAACTTTTCAAATGACAATTTGTCCTTGCTATGGGCAATTCACTTTCTACCTATTCTCATAATGTGACTCTAGGTATCTTATGAGGACAAGACAAACAACTGAAGATAAACAAAAACAATCTTTATATTTGATTGTATCAAACAGACGCTTTAGTCAATCCTGGGAATAGTTGAGGACCTTTGTGTGATATACAGGGTAATGTACTTGGCATCACTACGGCTATTAAAGAATGAGAAGGCATAGCTTTTGCGCTACCTCTTAGTCAACAATTTGTAACCAGTACTATCAAATCTATTGAGATGTTTGGCAAAATTTCTAGACCTATTGTAGGTATCCAATATATAGACATCACTCCTAGTGTGCAACAAGAGTATGCACTTACCGTAGATCATGGTATTTATATCAAAGATGTCCTCAGTGATTTATCTGCTGACAAAGCTGGCATCCAAATATGAGATATCATCCTTGGTATCAATGCTCATCCTATCAGCAAACAATCACCATTTCTCTATCAGCTCTATACTTATATACCATGAGACAAAATCAGTGTAGATATATTGAGAGACAATAAGCAGATGACCTTGGATATTCTCTTGTGATGATCTAATGAATAGTTTTTTCTACTATTTATGTAATGATTTTTTTAAATGTAAATCCCAATATCTTTGGGATATGAACAAAACTTGAAAATACGTGCTTTTTGGGATACACTTGAGTATGATTATTTATCTTGTGATTTGCTATTATGTCTCCTACCTATATCCCTGATTCACTTGTCGATGAAATAGAACAGCTCAAAGAGTTAGGCAAATTTGACGAAGCTATTACCAAAGTCAATACTATTCTTTTTAGAGATCCAAACAATGAAGATGCTCTTTTGCAAGTTACTGATATCCAATATAGAAAGGGCGATATTGGCAAAGCAGCCAAAGCAATAGATTTTTTGAATACCAAAAAAAACAATACCGATCCTTTATGACTATATATCAAAGGTGTTCTTGAAATGGAAAAAAATCATTGGATGGAAGCCAAAAAATATCTTCAAAAAGCATTGGAAATTACCAAAGCGGAAAATCATGAGATATTGAGATGTTATGGCTTATGTGAATATCGATATGGCAATAGAGAAAAATGATTGACCTTTATCAAAGATGCTTTTTATATCAACAATACTGATGCTGAAGTGGTCTACAACCTAATAGAACTTTATATTCTTGAGCACAAATATAAAAAAGCCAAAGATATGATTAAATATTTTTACAAACATCGTGAAAAGCTTCAAACTATAGACAAAAAAATTGAATTTTATGACCAAAAGATTTCTTTGTTTGACAAATTTATTACCACCCAATATATGTTCAAAAAATAATTGATTTATTATCTATCTTCTTCTTATGTTTAAACAACTATTTTCCAAACTTTTTGTCCAAGACTTTCACTGACTTCTCAAGACATCTTGGGCCAATATCTTGGGTGTAAGTATTTTCGTCGGATTTTTACTCTTTTTGCTCAATATCTTTTTGTGAATCTCTTTGTATGCCAATCAACTAAGTGGAGATCTCAAAGACAAACTTGGTATGTACTTTTATATCAAAGATACTACTACACAAACATGAGAGATCAATGCTAGAATCATTTCACTCAAAGACGATTTGGAAGCTGCTTGACTCAAAGTTACTTTCTCATCCAAAGATGATGCTTTGGCTTTCTTACAAAAAAAAGTCCCAGATGTTGTTAGCAATTTTGCAAAATTTGGCATAGACAATCCTCTACCAGCTACTCTCTATGTTATGTTTGATGATGATGATACCTATGAATCACTCAAAACTATTATACTCAACAACAAAGATATTATCCTCAATACCAAAGATGTTGATTCTTGAACTACTATAAAACAGCAAGAAAATAGAGTTCTCACCATTATCAATCTGAGTAATTTTGTCATTAGAATCTCTTATGTTATTATTGCTATATTGTTGGCAATGATTATCTCATTCTTGTGATTTTTGCTCAAAAATGTCTTTCATACCTTCCACAAAGAATTGGCTATCAAAAAAATATTGTGAGCTACCTATAACCAGATCGTTCAAGGATTTGTTTCTCTTACTACTAATGTACTCCTATTTTCGTTTGTTATTTGTTTGGCATTGTTGTTGATTAGTGGTATTACCATCAACTTTTACATTTACACACTCTTTGATATTACTCTTTGGAGTATATTCCATCGTTTGATGTTGATTATTGGTCTTTTCCTCATAGAAGTTGTCGTTGTTGCTGGTTGTGGGTATGGATTCTCTTACTTTTTTGCTCGTGAGCTCAACAAACAATTATAATATTTTCTCTCGTATATATCAAAAAACAGATCAGCGTTTGTGCCAATCTGTTTTTTTGATTGTTAGTTGTTAGCGTATTAGCATTCTATTTTGATTCATGGTCACATAGTAGAAGCAAGATAGATTCTTTTGACTAATTTGCCTTTTACTCCTGTAGGTTTATTATCTTCTAATGCTTTGAGAAAAGCAGTAATGTTTTCTTCAAGTTGCTCTTGAGTAAATGAAGTTTTTCCTATGGCTACATTGATATTTCCTGTTTTGTCTAATTTAAATTCTATCTTTCCTTTTTTGAATTCTTCTATAGCTTGTGCTATATTGGTTGCTACTGTCCCTGCTTTTGGAGATGGCATAAGCCCTTTTGGTCACAACTGTTTTGCAACAGGAGCCAAATCTCTAATATGTTCTGGTGTAGTGAGCAAAATATCAAAATTGAATTTACCTTCTTTGATTTCATTGATCAACGTATCTGTACCGACCAAATCTGCTCATGCTTTTTTTGCTTCTGCTTCTTCTGTCGTAAATACAGCGATTCTTTGTGTTTTACCTGTTCCATGAGGAAGGATAGTTGTTCCTCTCATCATTTGATCATTGTACTTTGCGTCTGCATTGGTATTGACTGCAATTTCTACAGATCCATCAAATTTGGTGTATCAAGTTTTTTTGATTAAAGCTACCGCTTCTGTCAAAGAATACACTTTTGTGCTATCTACGATTTTTGCAGATTCACGATACTTTTTTCCATGTTTTTTCATTTTTCTCATTGTAAATAAGTTAAAAGTGGTACTAACGCTTATAAAAGCTCCCACATATTATTAAACGATTAATTACTTACGGATTACGGATTACGAATTTTTTTTGGTTAATATAATTCGTAATTCAATAATTCGTATTATCTTAATCAATTAATTTTTGTAATAAAGTATTACTTTTCTACTTCTATTCACATATTTTTTGCTGTACCTGTGATAGATTTTATCATAGATTCTATATTTTCAGAATTCATATCTCCCTTTTTGAGGTTGGCGATTTCTTCCAAGTCAGCTCTAGTAAGTTTTCAGATTTTGGTTTTGTTTGGTTCTCCTGATCCAGATTTGAGATTGAGTTTCCAAAGAATTAGGTTTGATGTTACGGGTTTTCCTATTTTGAGGTCAAATGATCTATCTGCATAAATAGTTAGTTGTGCTTTGACTTTGACATCTGCACCACCAAATTGTTTCATAAGATCCATTGTCTTGTCATTGAATTCTTTGATGAATTGTCAGATATTTACTCCATTTGCTCCAAGCATAGGTCCTAAAGGAGGTGCTGGTTGTGCTTTGCCTGCTGGTATCTCAAGATTGAGAATGTTGGTAATTTTTCCTGCCATTGTTTTTTAGTCAATAAATAAAGATTTTATATATGCTTTGGATTTATGATAGAGAGCATAGTCTACTTGTAATAGCCAAATACCGTCATTCATATAGATGAGCATAATTACTTGTTTGTTTTGGTATTCGGGGAGATTGATAAATACTACTTTGTTGCCAAACAATTTGTTTTGTAACAATTCTTGTTCTGTAGCCATAGTATAAATATTTCCCTTGAGTGCTCTAGCAATACTCGCAAAATCATAGCTTGGTGTACCCAAATAAATATATCGTACGCCTTGAGTATCCGTTAGTGCATATTGATATTTGATCCCCAACTTTTCTATGATATCTATAGTACCATAATAAATACTTGTTCATGACAATACTGTAATAGCACTATTTGTGTCTGTTTTGCCTGTTGTCGGTATTTGTATTCACGTATGGATGGTAGTATCTCATGTTGTGGATGCTATTTGTTCTGGCGTTGTGATTCATCATGTATCTTGTATACTCTCTCCTATACTTGTTGTGGATATAATCTCTCAACTCTTGGTAAGGATTTGGATACCTGATCCGTTTGTGTTTTCTTTGTTTTTGCTCAACTGATGTCCTTGTACTTGATACCAAACAACATATACAATCATTAGTGCCAAAAAGAGTAATATCATCGAGAACTTGAGGATTTTTTGCTCTTTGGTATGCATCCTTATGGTCAGCAAATAAAAGTGTTCTACAGAGAAGCAACACGCCTTAATTACTAATGTTCAATGACCAATAATGTAATAGATATCATTAATCATTGTTCATTAGCAATTACCATTTGTGTTCTGTAGGTGTTATATATGCGATTAGCTCACAAGCTCGACTTTGTCTAGGTCAATAACTACAGGAGTCAGTCTTCCTAACATTTCTATATTTACGATTGCTGTTCCTTTTTCTGCGTCAATATTTCTTACACTTCACTTCATTCATTTGAAATCACCTGTTTTGAGTAAGACCACATCTCCCTCTTTGAATGGGATCTTGAGTTCTGATCTTTCTTGTGATTTTTTGATTTGTTCTATGATTTTGATGTATTCATCATCAGTCAATGGAATAGGACGTGTCTCTGCTCCTACAATCAATCTAACTCCTGGGGTATTTCTGATGACGTACCAAATTTTGTCATTCATTTGGGATTTGATAAATACATATCCAGGATATAATTTTTTTTGTTTGATGATTTTTTCTCATTTTTTGAGTGATGATTCGTTTACCATAGGAGACATATAATCTTCTACTGTAGCTTCTAATGATTGTTTTTTGATCCTTTCTTTGAGGTTTTCCATAACCAATTCTTCTTGGCCAGATACTACACTGAGTACATACCATTTGAATGCATTATCTTCGATCTGTCTTTTGATCTCTCCGGTATTTGCTTCTGTTTTTTGCATACTTCATAACGATTAAACGATAAAACGATTAAACGGCTGGAAAAATAAGTTGGTGTACTATTGGGTAACAACACTATAAAATCGTTTGTATATACCAGAAAATATGGTATCCGTACCTATAAAATACACACCAGCAACTATGATTGCTACAAACATTGCAATCGTAAGGGTAATAAAATCTTTTTTTGTAGGATGCTTTAGTTTTTTGACGGTGTCTAAACTGTCATAAATAAATTTCATCATCTTGGTTTTTTCATCAATAAAAAAAAATTTTTGCACGTTCATAGTACGAAAGTATATTGGTTTTTCAAGAGAAAATGACAAAAAAACACCTATTTTGGTTTCTATACATAATTATCCAACAGCACACACATATCTCGTGAGTAATGATATGTTTTTGTTGAAATCTCATGGACTTACATATGCTATAATTTCTGGTTGTTTTTTGGTTAGAACTAGCAATTTTTGAAAGATGGTAAGTATCGGAATAGATGAGGAAGTCTGTATATATCTAGCTATTTTTGTGTGATCATTCATCTTGAGAGATTTCGTTTTTACTGGCAACTGTATATTGCTCAATAGGACAATATTGTACTCTTGGATATGCTCAACCATCCAGCGGATAAGTTTGTTGATTTTGGTTGATGATACTGCGTCTCCTATAGAGAGATGAATAACGGTTGTAGTTTGGGTGATAACACGTAGAAATGCTAATTGCTCTTCTAGTATTCATGGTGCGACCGGCATTGTTTTGGCACCCAAGGCATGTGCGATTGTTGATGTGATGGCAGCATCATTTTTGCGTACATATCCACACACTGGTGCATAACTATTTTGATCAATAAGTATATCTTTGGGAGATTGAGACTGTGAGGAGATAATAATGACTTTTTTTTTGTTGTTGAGTAAAAGATACCCTGCAGCTTGCAGCAATCAGGTATAAAAATGTGGTCATTGTGGGAGTAATGCTATATGATAGGATTGATTTGTAGGTTGTAAAGTAGGAATAAGCTCCTCTGCTCACACCACATATCCCATTACTTGTTCTGCTATAATTTCTGGTGATAATGACATATATTTTCTCTTACAATTTGAAATCTGCTCTTTATTTTTTGATAAGACTTTTTTTGATCTGAATGACGAATCTATCTGCTAATCTATCACGTTTTTGCCATTCTTCTATGTGCATAAATACTACGGAAACGCTCTCGATAAAATAGCTTCTAAATATTTCATTGATATTTTCTTTTATCATATCTATTTGTGGTTTTTCACAATTTTTGTATACCACTACCAAATCCATCTCCAAATCTATATTAAATTTCTTGCCAAAATAATATTGGTCGATCATCACTTCATACGTAGTAAATAGCGTGATCAGATCGTTTTGCAATCAGAAATAAAATACATTTTTGAGTATATTATAAAATTCTGGTTTGATAGATATTGCTCGTCCTTGACCATCTTTGTTGACATTGATAACATTTGCAGCATTTAGCGAATCTACTTGTTTTTTGATTGCAGGGAAAGTCCACTCAATTTCGCTTTCGAGTGCTCTCATAGAGATTCCTTGTCTTTTAAACAAAAGATATTTGAGTATATCAACCTTTGTTTTGCTGCCGAATAGTTTCTCCAAATTCATACAAAAAAGAGAAGACCAAATAAAAGATCTTTCCTAAGATAGGGATTTGTAAGAAAATTACAAGAGCTGAGGAATAGGAAATGACCTTGGTCGATGATTTGTGTACGCTACTCCTTTTTGTGTCTTTATTAAAAATTTGCTTTTTTAAATTTTCTATATATAATATATTGTATATTTATATTATAGTATATATTATATGAAAAACATCAAAAGATTATTACATGAATTTATTGGTAAATATTCTATATTCTTTTTTGGAATTGTTATTTTGGTGGTGGTTATTATCGGTACTTTTGCTTTTTACTTTGTAGAGCCTCGAGACCTTTTTCATTCCTTCTATTTTACTACCATTACTATGGCTACGGTATGATATGGCGATATGGCACCTATTACCTATGGATGAAAAATATTAGCCATTATCTATGGATTTATGTGAGCACCTCTTTTTATAGGACTTACATGAATACTTTTCCAATCTAGATTTCACAAACTCATACAACATAATATCCACGCGTATCATAAAGAAGTTAAAGAGACAGAAGCTCTTGCACTGCAAAATCAAGCAGCAATCAAAAAAGAGCAAAAAGAAATTCAAAAAATTGCTGAAGAATTATAATATATCTAACGAATTTTGGATGCTATATATGCTAATGCTAATGCGTCAGCTGCATCATTAAATTCTGGACACTCTTTGAGCCCATATAATTTCATCACGCACTGTTGGACTAGTTTTTTTTCTGCTTTTCCATTGCCTGTCACAAATTTTTTGACTTCTATGGGAGTAAATTCTTGGATAGCGATATGATGTTTGAGACACAAAGTAATAAGTATCGCTCTGATACCGAATACAAATTCGGCGTTATTCTGATTGAATTTGGTAAAAAACAATTTTTCCATAGACATGGTCTGAATAGTATGTTTTTTGCATAATTTGACAAAATACGCTTCTATTTCTCTCATTCTCTCAAACTGATCCATTCTTGTGGGCGATTTTTTGTCCAAAAGCAAAATTCAAGAATCTATAATATTCCTCTCTCCATCAATAATCGCATATCCTAACTTTCTTACCCCGGGATCGATTCACAAAATCATGTGTCTATGCTATCAAAATAAATTTGCTGTCATTCATGAGAGTATCTCATATCCTGTCTTTGTAACCAAAATAGTATATTCCCACTGAGCACCCAAATCTCCTTTTTTGGTATATAAATTTCGATCATTTCATTGTTTCATCACAAATTCACTCGAACTTACTGCGGTAATTGGTTCCAATGCTAGTACCATACCTGGCTGAAAATATTGATTTTTCATCTCTGTATTGGGGAAATTGTAGATATATGGTTTTTCATGTACTTTGTTGCCGACTCCATGTCCGGTAAGTTGTTTGATAATGGCAAATCAAGCGTTTGTCATAGTAGTATGAACTTGTTGTGCATAGGCATACATACTTTGTCCTGGTATAATATGTTGAACTGCTTGATCTAGCGCTTGTTTGGTTGCTTTTGCCAATTCGTATCCCAATGGATTTGCCATTTCTCCACCAATGACCACCGTAATCGCGGAGTCCGTAATCCCTCATGCATAGGTAATACCACAGTCTATTTTGAGTACATCCCCATTTTTGAGTACATACTCATCAGGGATACCATGGACTACACAATCATTAACGGACAAACACAAATTTGCAGGGAATCATTCATAATTTTTGAATGATCATTTGAGATTATGCTGCTGGATATAATGTTCTGCTACAAATTCCAACTCTATAAGTTTTATCCCTGCTTTGGCTTTGGCATACACTATATGAAGCAACTCTGTCAAATGTTTGCCTGATGCTCTAATGTTGGCAATTTCTTTGTCTGTCTTGATAAGACCATCTGTGTGCTTGGACATAGGTAGTAGAAAAATAAAATAGTATAGTTCTTTAGTAATTTTCTTTACAAAAAAAACAATAGAAATAAGAACCATTAGTTTTGAAACTGTATAATTATCTCTTGTTTCTTATTTGTCCGTAGATCAGAATCATCATGTTCCTCTTTGACTTTCTGGCAATTCAGAAACTTCTTCTCGCTGGACTTCGTGGCATTTTTCTATGATAAATTGAGCTATTTTGTCTCCCTCGCTGACTACAAAATCTTCTGAACCTAGATTGATCAATATGACTCCTACATCTCCTCTATATCATGCATCTATCACTCAAGCAAGTACATCTATTCCCGCTTTGTATGCCAATCCCGAACGTGGTGCTATCCTTCCATAATATCCCTGAGGAATAGCCACTGCTATATTTGTTTTGCATAACTGTCTTTGTCCTGGCTGTATACAGCAATTCTGTGTTGCATACAAATCATATCCTGCGTCATATCATGTTGCTTGTGAGGGTATACGTGCTTTTGAAGAAAGTTTTTGAAATGGAATGATCATATTTATGAACATATATATAAAATTATTGTATGGCTTTAGTCATTTTCTTTGTTTTTGCAACAATTATTGACCAGCCATCGACCAATCTTGCGCAAATTGTGTAGTAAATGTAGTGATGATAGATGGATCTGTGAGTAATATTCAGATTTCTCTATTTTTGTCCAAAGAAGTAGCAGAAAGATTCATACTTCCTAACAACAATATCTTATGATCAATCAAAATCATCTTGGTATGATTGTAATATTGTTTCAGTTTTCTCGCCTTTTCTGTCCCAAAGATTTTAACGAGGTCAGTATTATCATCAGTATCTGCAACCAACAATTTGAACTCTGGAAGATTTTGTTGTTGATCTAAAATCGTTCGTAATGCATCATCGGTGATATATTGAGTTTGGATTATAATAGATGATTGAGCAGAGGTTAATAAATATTCAATCACTCCTCTACAATTTATATTGCATACGACCAAATTTGGATGAATATCTTGAAGAGTAATTTTATCCCCTTCCCAATCTTTTTGAAATATCGTATGTAAACTCGTTCGTACCCCTGTATCATAGCTTTGAAAAAAATGTTCACGATTTTTGGCAAAAGAACTCTGGGTGAGATTGGCTGTCTGGATAATAAACCCACTATCTATGAGATTGACCTTGGCATGCGTATATTCTGTCCCCATTTGTTTGTCTGATTTGAGCTGGATATTTTGATATCAACTTAATTCCTGATGCAAAACTTTGAGCGTGTTTTGATATTGCTGAAATTTTTGATCTTCGATGATAATCCTGATATTGACGTTGTTGTTGGCGAGCGTTTTTAGTGTATTTTTGAAATCTTTGTGGGTAAATTCATACGTTCGTAGATCCAAATTTTGCTGAGTTTTTCAAAAATTTTCTAACTCTTTTGATAGACTTTCTCCTGGTGAACGAAAAAATACTCCACGTATCTGTTGGATATTATTCATATCTTTGGGTGTGTATTTTTTGCTTCCTATAGATAATTTCTCCCCAAATTCTATATCAATATCTCCCAAAAAAGCTCCTAAGAGAAGTACACTCGCTCCTAGTATTCGGATAAGTTTTTTCCTGTTCATCAAATTTTGACAAATAAAATTTTTTGTATATAATAATTATAACAAATATCATGATTTTTTCAATCATATCTTGTTATTTTATTTTGCTCTTTTCGATATGTATAATCATCCAAAGGCTTCGCATAATCCTAATACTATCGACAAACTTGCTCAAATTACCAAAAAAAAATTACTTATTGTTGGTAATACGAGCAAACAGCTTTTGGAAAACATTACCCATTCTGCATACAAAAAATATATTGTTTTGTCATTGGTTGGAGCATTAACTGCTGGAGGTGTTGGTCATTATATCAACAAAGACAAAGACGCTTCTCCCAATCAGACTACATTATCCATAGAAGATACTGATATGCTACTTGATGAGACTACCTGTTCTTTTTCTCAACAGAAATTACCATTTTGGGACAATAATCCTGATTTTTTTGTCAAAGACTTGCAACTCAAAAGAGAAACTCTCGCTTCTGGAGTCCACGTTATTCGTGATGCTGGTCTCACCTTTTATATTGTCCAAAAATGAGATAACCTTACTAGTATTCGCCACAAACTTTCTAAACTTCCAGAATTTGCTTATTTGGCTGAAGCTCAATACGATCGTAGTAACCCAAATACCAAAACCAAGTCGTTTAATGTGCCTGCCACAGCTATACAAGCTTGAATGTTTATCCCTATTCCTCTAGACGATACTGATAGGGAAATTTCTCCTCAAAATTTTGTCAATTATTGTTATGCGGCAATCAAAGAAATGAAATCAGCTGACAATCCTTATCATAAGCATATCAAAAAGCTTCTGGGCACTATGTCAGAAGCCAACTTGGTAGCAGCTATGCTTGCCTTTGCTAGAAGTGAAACTGCAGAAGAATATTCTACCTTTGTGTCTCCTTTGTGAGATACAGAAATTCATCGTTGGGAACCAAGATTTAAAGCTTTTTCCTTTACGTATTTTCATATTTTGATGGAGAAAAATTTGAAGGATAAAACTACATGACCATGATTGGAAGCAAGACTAAAATTGTGACTCACCGAAGGACAATGTTATCATCCCAAAAATGCTGTGAAACTTTTTCTTGCATATCGGATAGAAAAAAACAATGGTAACCTTGCCAAAATATTTCCTCTTACTAAAAAGAATATGACAAAAGTTGCTACTATGTATAACGGCTCTTCTACCTACGCGCCCAAACTCTCTGCTAATTATACCTATGCATACAATCTTGTGCATGGCAAAATTGTTTATTATGATGATACTAATCTCAAAAACTCTGGGTTCGTCTACAAAGGGTTAACCAAATCTTATCAACACATGTATACCTTTAAGACGCCTAAAGATATTCATACTATTGAGCAACTTAAACAATTTATTGTCAAAAAGTTTAATCAACATAAATCATCAGATTGTCCTGCTATCACAACTTCTGATGTGGTTACAAGATCCTGAGCTATACTTACATGATCTATCGTACCGGATATGGTTATGGTGAAAATTCCAAAAAAATAATATTTTCTTTTATATATTTCTTATTCCAACGACAAATTCTCCCTTGATAGGGAGTTTTTTTGTTTGAATATAGGTCAAAATTTCTTCTAACGTTCAGGTTATATGTTGTTCGAACATCTTACTGATTTCTTTTGCTATGGAAATCTTCCCATGAAATCATGCCTGAGAAAGTTCTTGTAATAATTTTTCTATCCTATGTACGGATTCATAGACAAATACAGGTATCTTGGATTGTATCATCTCTTTGATTTTGGTTTGTCTTCCCTTTTTTGTCGGCAAAAATCATAAATATACAAATTCTGATGTATCAAATCATGCACCAACTACACCAGGTACAAGCGCATTTGCACCAGGCAGAATAGTGTAAGGAATAGCATGTTCATTACACAACTGGATCATAGATTTGCCAGGATCTGAGAGCCCTGGCGTCCCAGCTTCTGATACCAATCCAATATCACTCACTTGCAAAATATCTTTGTAACGAGCTAATTGATTGTTGGAAGAAAAACTTGTCAAAGAAAAAAATGTCTTGTCTTGGTAGGGAATATCATACATTTTCATCAATTTCATGGTTGTCCTGGTATCTTCACACACAAAAAATTCAAGTGATTGAAAAAGTTTGATGGCTCTGAGTGTGATATCGTCTTTGTTGCCGATAGGCGTAGGTATAACATACAACATATTTGTTGATATAGAGATATAAATATTTATATACTTGCATGGTTGTTGGCTGTAGAAATGACTATTTCACATACAGCGAGGAAACCATTGAGTTCACTTATACGTGAACCTACCGTCAACTCATCCAAAGTTTGTTTTGGAAATGTTTGGACGGTTTTTTTATTCTGCAATATATACTACTCATTTTTTTAGTTGAATCAAACCTTCTTTCTGGAGATCATTCACGATATTTTTGACTTTTTTGTGAGGAAACTCTTCTTGAACGGCTTGGAGAGATATATGCCCGTATTTTACTATTTGTTTCATAGTCCATCAACGCACCTGTCTATCTGATCATTCAAATTTGGATTGTTTGGACAAAGGTTTAATTTTGGTCTTGCGAGCTGTCAAAAGTAATGCTCATTGATCCATCAATGCATTGTGCCAATCACGAGATTTTCCTGGAGGTATAATCTGCAAAGCAAATTTTTCTAATTCTTTGGATGAGATAGTCTCTGGTAGTTTAAACAAAAAAATCAATACTCTTCTAATATTTGTATCTACTACAGGAACCGGCAGATTTCGTGCAAAGGACATGATGGCGGCTGAAGTGTAAGGGCCGATTCCTGGTAATGTTTGCAACTGAGCCCTTAGCATATGTACATCTGTACTATTTCTAATTTCTAATCCTGCCTTGCGGGACTTCACTTCGCTTCGTTTTCAATTTTTAAACACTAATACATTCTCAATTTTTCATTTTCAATTCTCAATTATTTTTTGTGCACATTGTTGTAATCTCATGGCTCTCGAATTGAATCCTAAGCCCGACCAATGTTTGAGTACGTCTGTTTTGGATGCTTTTGCCAATGTTTGATAATCAGGAAAATCTTGCATCCATTGGTGATAATATGCTACTACTCTCTCTACTTGAGTTTGCTGGAGCATAACCTCAGAAATATGAATGGCATAAGGATCTTTGGTTTGTCTTCGTGGTAATTTTCTTCCTTGTTTTGTATACCAAGAGAGAATATTTTGTTGGATATCTGAGATGTTTTGTGTCATATATTAGAGCGCAAAAAGAAGCAAAAGAAAACCTACAATCCATATACTGGTAATCAATCGAAATCTCGTCAGAAATTTGCCTTTTATGGTTTTGTGATGAAATGCTTGCATACCAAGAATTGCTCCAATCCATCATCCGATAGTTGTTAGTATTAATAATGTTTTTTCAGAAATTCTTCGTTTTTGTGCTTGTGATTTTCGTTTATCCACTCCTCGGATTATAAAAGTGAAAATATTGATGAAAAGTACATATCGTATAAGTAAGTTCGTTCGTATCATTAGACTAAATAAACCAATAAAATTATGATCAAGATACAATAAGCAGAGAACAGTGAAATAACCTATAACTTGTAACTGAGTTTTAATGTAACATTCTGTCACAAATTTTCAAGCATAAAAAAACCCGCATAGGCGGGTTTTTTCTATTACAGCTACCATTCGTTGATTTTCAGCAATTTTGTAGCAACGTTTATTGTTTCTTCTTGTGATTTTCTGATTTCTTTCACGTAACAGCAGCTACGATATAGTAAATCAATAAAATTGAAAGTATCCCCGCAATAGTTTGTAAAACAATCATTTGATTGTCAATTCGAAAAAACTTAATATTATCTATTAATTTTCATGCATATGTATATGTATCTCATTGTATTTTTATATAAAAAGGCGCAGCTTTACGATTAACAACATAAAACATTCCCTCTACATTTTCTGGTTTTTTCTGATCTAATTGATATGCTACACAACCATATATATTTCCAGTCATATCCTGAGGTATAGAGACTCTTATATGTCTAATAAGTTGTTTTCCTGGAGCTAATGTGATAGTATAATCTGATTCTTTAAAATTTGACAACAAACTAAAAAATACTCAAGAAGAAAAGGTATCTTGGCAATTTACAACATCATTTTTTTGTAATTCACCTTCAGTAAATCAAGCCACTATTTTTATATCATTACCTGTTGTATTTTTATTATAAAACACAATACATACATCCTTTGTCTGTCATGGTCTTATACTCATATTTTCCGCTACTTCTACTTTTCATTTATCACAAAATCTAGCTCCTATATATTCCAAATTTCATAGGGGAGGTATTTCAACAGCAGTATTTATATAATTAGCTATTTGTCAGGTTGTATCTATAACAAGATCAGCATATAAAAAGCCAAATCAAAGTAAAAAAGATAACAAAAGAAGTAGTAATTTTGTTTTCATACTTATATATTATTTATAAAAATAAAAGGTTATTTTCTAATAAAAGATTTGATTAATCTTACAAAAACTAATAATAGTAACAATATTGCTCATAAAAATTGCCAAGAAAAAATAAACAATTTTCACGTTTCATAAAAACTACCTCACATTTTTTTGTCCTCAGACAAAGAAGAAACATCAACAATAAAGGATGGTTTATGATCAACCTTCATCTCAACAGTGAATATCCCCTTATAAGCAGGTAATGTATCAATAACTTGTGTAAGTTCTAATGTTTGATATGCACCAACTATTTGTGAATCAATAACAAATTTTTTTTGATATCATAAAAAGTTATTAATTTCTCCACTCATTGAGACAATCTGATCAACATTTCATTGATTCTTTACTAAAAGGGAAAGTATCAATTCATCATTATCATTCATAGATGCTTTTATTTTTTTGTTAGTAATAAACTTATCTATTTTTTGATATTCCAATGTTAACCCATTTTTGAGACTAGCAACTCCATCAATAAGAATATCCAATCCTGCTGATTTACGTGTTTGAACTACAAACATAGCATTAGGATCTGCAACAACATCTTTTTTTATACCAAAATTGATACATCAATGTATTAATCAGCTACTTACTCAAGGGGGTAAGAATAGCATATCATTTTTTATAATATTAGATCCAGGTGTAATAGTAAAGAAATTTTTTTCAGAAATAGCTATCATGCTACCAAATTTTCCTGTTCAGAGATCATCATTACACATTGGCAAACCATTATTTGGCGATATATTGGCCGATCCATACCCATAATATACCTCAAGTGTTTTATCTCATCTATTAAAAAAAACCACGCATATATCTTTTTTTTCATCAGCATTAATCATTATTAAATCTGTTTTAGTTAATAATTCATTTTTTAGTCATTTGTTACAGAACCTAACCTCTATATCGTTTATGTAGTCATAATTAGCTCATCTATTTTGGGATTCCTTCACAACAGATGGTTTTGCATTTTCATTTATTATATCTTTTTGATCAGATATTTCTCCGGATTGTGCAAAAACAAAAGAAAATACAGATAACAACAAAAAACTAAGTAATCATATTTTTTTAAGCATTTTATTATAAAAAAAATAAAAACAATCATCCATATATTATCTTATGAATCAATACATTTAGTATTTGTAAAATCAAGTCGTTTTTTTACTTTCAGGCGGGTTTTTAAAAATAATCCGAAAAATTTGACAAATAAAAAATTATGACTACAATTATATCAGGAATCTTTTAGATTCATACAAGTATACTGCTTTTATATTCTTATTTAACAAAACAATGAAAA
>CAZECU010000015.1:0-13349 GCA_964510755.1 uncultured Candidatus Peribacteria bacterium
CGCCATTCTCAAATCAATAAATATTTTCAACTACACTACTAAAAGTGTCGATGGTATATTCTGGGTCGTAGTCAATTCATAGAAAGCAATATAAAATAAAAGCTCTACATGGGCCCACAGTTTTTCACTGGGGTTGTAGAGCGATTCGTATAGTTACGTCCATTTCTATTACCAACAGAAAGAGTACCATAAGACAGCCTGTCCCGCAAGGCGGGAAGGGTTTTTTGGTCCCGAAACTTTGTTCGGGACGCCCCGCCGGCGAGGCGATGAGAAAAAAATAAGTAAAAAAGCGGTTACAAGATTGCTTCGCTAAACCACTCGCAATGACAGCACAATAATAAACATAGAATAGATAGTTATACTATCTTTATTCACGTATTTGAAATCCCACACTCCAGAGACGTAAATTGCCGATTTTGTCTTCTTTACCATATAAATTGTCTCCGATAACGGGATATCCTATACCTGCCAAATGGACTCTGATTTGATGTCTTACCCCTTTGTAAATACCTACGAGTAGGGTGGATATTCCTGTATCTTTATTGGTGTGTAACACTTTGACAATGGTACTTGGATGATGAATTTTGCTTCTACCTTTGGCTTCATCTTTGGGTCAGCGAACAAATATCATTCTATCTATTTTGTATTTGTGATGCATAATAGGCATATCTATCTCAAATGCGGATTCGTTTGGTGTCCCTTGTATCTGTGCAATATATCGTTTGTGAATTTTGCCCTCTGCTTGTAAGTGTCTATATTGATCAAAAGCTTCTTGTGTTTTGGCAAAATAAAGAAATCATGAAGTCTCGTTGTCTAGTCTGTTGAGTAAGCCAAGTTCTTGATCTTTGCCAAAAATGGTGCGTTGATTATCAATATGATGGGGTTGAAGGGTACATAACGTAAAGTCTGGGAGGTCGATATAGGGGAGGAGAAAATGAGGAATAGCAAAGTCAGTATCTCATATTTGTGTTTGTCCCAATAAGATATCCAAAAAACATAACTCTTTACCAAAAGTTGTAGGTAAAGCGTTTGGCTTCCACATGACATAAAAATCGTTATTTTGGTAACAGACAATCTTCGAGAGCAGATCCAAAGTAAAGAGTCAAAACAAATAAAGTATGTTTATACTATGATTTCTTTTTGTGCTTGTAGTTCTTTTCTTTCTTTGCGATATTTACCCAACAATATATATGCCAATGGCGCAGAGATAAATATAGATGAATATGATCAAGCCAAAATTCCTATTCCTATCGTAAAGGCAAATTGTTGGACTACACCAGTTCCTAGGAGGTACATAGCGATAATAACGAGGAGCGTTGAAAATACCGTACCAAACGATCTTCTCATGGTTTGCCAAATACTGCGTTCGAAAATAACACCTAATAGTGTTTTTTTGCCAGCATTTAGTTTCATATTTTCTCTTATTCTATCGAAGACAATAATCGTATCATTGATACTATATCCTATGTTGGTCAGAAGTGCTATAATCAGAATCGAATCTATCGCTACAGTATGGTCCAAAGCCATCCACAAACCATATGCTCATGCTGGTATCGCTACATCAAATATTGCCGTAACCACTACTACGCCAGCCAACAGTCCTGGTGAAATTTCTTTTCTGATCGCAGCAAAAGAAAACAACATATAGATTGCCATAAGGATTACACCGATAATCAATGCATTTCTTGCTGACTCTTGCATATATGCTCCGACACTTGGTCCGGTGATAGATTGTTCTATAACATCATTGGTACTTTTGATATGTCATTTTTGCAAAAGTATAGACTGGATATCTTGAGAAAGTGCAGTAATTTGTTCGTCTTTGTCGACTTTTGTTCTCAATGACAACTTGGTAGTTGTATCTCCAAATTCTAGAGCAACATTATTTTCTACATATCCTTTGGTAGTCATATATTGTAATATGTCTTGAGTTGCTTGGGTTTTGTCCAATAGACCATTGACGGTAATTTTGACTCATCAGGTAAATTCTTCTGAAAGTCTGATATTGGATACAAAGATCAATAATGATGTTATGAGTAATACAGCGCCTAATCCAACTCGTAGGTATGCTTTTTTCATAATAGAAAACGGTACTTTCATTGTATATCAATTATATATTTAAAAAAACTACAGAACTGTATGTATTTGCTTATTTTTTTCAAGAGGAGACTACAAAACTCTTCTGGTGGTATGGTTTTTATACGGTAGGCTCTCCATGGACATGATCATAATATTGATGTGCTGCCTCTTCTTGAGCCTTTTTTTTGTTGGGACCACATCACTCAGCAACTTTTTGACCTACCACATATATTTCTGACTTGTATGATAGGGTATTGCCTTTTTCATCGTGTTGGTCTGGGGTATCTTGGTACTCTGGTACGACTTTGTACTCTTTTTGGACTATTTCTTGGATCATAGTTTTGTAACTTTTGATTGGTTTGGTTTCTATTTGTCAAAGTTTGCTATAGACATATGTTTGGATAAATTGTTGGGTAACGTCAAATCACAAGTCAATATAGAGATAGCCAATCAACGCTTCCAATCCGTCAGAAAGAATTGAATTTTTTTGTCTTCCTTGCATTTTTTCTTCTCCTTTGCTAATAAACAACATCTCATTGAGTTTGATATCAGCAGCTATTTCGGCAAGTATTTCTTCTCTGACGAGAGCTATTTTGTAAAGTGTCAGATCAGATTCTGGCATTTGTTGATGATTGATAAACAAGAGTTTATTGATAACTGCGCCCAGAATACCATCTCCTACAAACTCCAATCTTTCGTTGTGAGTAAATACATCTTTGTAATCAGCAGCATACGATTTGTGTACAAATGCCAGTAGCATCATTTCTTCATCTTTGATGTTTTGGGTAGGTATCCCCAGAGATTGGAGATATGCAACAATATGTTCTTTTTGTTGAGATACGGCTTCAAACATTGCGATATCAAGAAAAATAAAATCCTTATTTATAATAACTAAATGGTTTGACTGCTAGTTGATCTACATACGTATTTCCCAATACCAACAAAAGGTCTACTCCTGTGTTTGTTTGCAGCAAGAGCGGATCAGGTGTGGTAATGATCTCGTTGATAGGGAGGAATGTTTTGAGCATTTTGACGGTTTCTTGATAATCTCCTGTCCCTAGAACATAAATATTGGTACCCGTAGAGGTCTGGGTAAAATTTTTGACCGTAGTAATATTGAATGCAAACTTTTTGAGTTTGACAGCTACTTGATTTGCCAATCATTCCGATTTTTTGATAGTAGCTTTGGCATAATTTTTGTCTATTCCATTGAGAATCGCTATCTTCTGATTTTCTATCAAATACTCTTGGTTGTGTGCTACATAAAAAGCAAAGTTTTTGGTGTATTCATAATATCCCACCTGTCCTGGAGTACCTCCATCAGGGATAATTGCAGACGCACCTCCAAACAATGATCTATCAGGATTGTAGAGAAAACATGCTGGTGAAGAAAATCTATATGCACTATGTGAACACTCCACCGTATATCCGAAAGAAAACATATGTTTGATTTTGAATGCGTATCTTGCCATACCCAACATCTCTTTGAGCGTAATGTTGGTGTTTACCATCTTGGTATACTCCTTGTAGAGGTTTGTCAATTTGTTTGCGTTGCCCAAACCATTTTCTTTGAGCTTGTCTATAATCGCCTGTATGATAAGCTGTTGTCTTAATGATCTAGAAAAATCTGATGTAGAGTGTCTTGATCTGGCATATTGCAATGCCGTCGCTCCATCCATAAGGTTAACACCACTATCAATATGAACGGTCATATACCCTCCCTGTCCATTCGGATAGGTAACATCATGAAGCGTAGAAGGAACGTTGACCGTAATACCACCTAAGGTATCTACAACACTTTCCAATCCTTGAAAATCTATCATAGCATAGTAAGGTATTTTGAGTCCCATAATTTCTTCTAATTTATCGGAAAGTACTTTTGCCCCTGTTGCAAACTGATGTTTGGCTCATACCGTATGAGAAAATAGAGCATTTATCCTTCCTATTGCGTGAGTTTGTGTGTTTTCTATAAACAAATCTCTTGGTACGGACAACATAGTAACTGCTCATAGTTTGGGGTTAAATGATGCTACCATAATAGCATCAGCCAAATATCCTCCTGCATGAGACTCTCCTCCAAAACCCACAATCATAACATTTATATTTCACAGTTCATCTTTTTTCATATCATCTCCCATCGTCTTGGATACTACATTGATCGTTCATTTTCCTATATATCCACCAAGTATTTGTGCGCCTTGGATAATATATTTACCCACGATAAATACCAAAAAAACACAAACCATAATGATCAATAGCTTGAGTATCCCCGTTGGTCATGAGAATGGTTTATATGATTTGTAGTTGTTGAGTTCTCAAATGGTGGTGTTGGTAAATTTTTTCTTTTTGGAAAACATTACTTTTCGTCATGAAAATAAAAAAATACCTCAATGGTTTTGTTTATCTGCTTTTATAGTATATTTTTGATCAACATCAAGGAGAAATCATTACCCTCTTACCTCTCATCAAAAAAAACATTATCCTATGGGTATCTTTTGTTTTGCTGCTTTTTTTGTCCAAAATATGTGTCATAAAACCCTTAAAAGTCAAATTTTTTTGCTCTGCTGATGACCAAAATTTGCAAAAAAAGCATTTCTGAGTACAATCATATATGAATTTTACTTATTATACCCATTACATGGCAAATTCCTTTGATATCGAACAAGTTCTCGCTCTGATAGAAAAAAACTCTAACATCTCTGATCTGCATATGTCATGAGGAGAAAGTATCGCTTATAGACTCAATGGAGAGATTATTAGAGAAGAGACTGCTGGTAAATTGAGTAATGAATCTATGGAAATTATATTGAGACAATTGTTTCAAGGCAATCCTCAAAGGTTTGACAAATTTCTTGGTGAAAAGGAGGCTGATTTTGCTTATGTTTCAAAAAACAATATCCCTTATAGAGTAAATGCTTTTTTTACCACAGGGAGAATTGGTGTAGTGATGAGAAAAATCAATGCAACTGCACAAAAAATAGAAGATCTCATCTTTTCTGATATCGCTGATAGTATCAAACAACATATCCTTTCTGCCAAAAAGTGACTATATCTTGTTACCTGACCAACAGGAGCAGGAAAATCTACCTCTTTGGTAGCCATGCTTGAACATATCAATTCTACGAGAAATGAAAATATTATCACCATTGAAGATCCGATAGAATTTATTTTTGAACCAAAACATTGTATCATCTCTCAAAGGGAAATCTGACACGATACACGATCGTTTGCCAACGCATTGAGATCTGCTATGCGTGAAGATCCCAATATCATCTTTATAGGAGAAATACGTGATAGAGAAACTGCAGAGTCAGCACTTAGTCTAGCAGAAACAGGACATTTGGTGTTTTCTACTCTTCATACCAATTCCTCTGCGAATACGGTCAATAGATATATTTCATTTTTTCCGCCAGAAATCCAAAATCATATCAGTGAAAGATTAGCTGAGTCTTTGATTGGTATCCAGTCTCAGTTTTTGGTCAAAACCAAAGATAAACAATCTAGGGTCGGAGTGTTTGAATTGATGTTGGCTACTAACTCTATCAAAAATAATATCAAACAAAGAGCTATTGATCAGATTGATACCGTTATAGAAACATCCTCAGCAATAGGCATGATTAATCTCAAAACCTATGCACAAAGGTTGATTGACAAACAAATTATCGACGCACAAGATGTCTCTTGGTTGTTTACCTCTGGAACCAATTAATCTCTTTTTATTTGTTGTGACTTACCTTATGGATATCCCAATCATGTATAGATGATCAACACAACACCAACATCTTTCCAAAAAAGAAATAGAAAAAATGAAAAAAAATATGAAAAAAGTTCCGCTTATAAAGCATAAATCAGAAATATATCATAGTAAAGAAGTACAAGAAGCTGAAAAATTATTGTCTCAAATTCACACTATTCAAGAATAAACTTTTAATTTATACACAAACAATACTGATGACTACTATCGCTATTATAAAAGAAAAACTTCCCCAGACATTACGAGAGTTGGCTGAAAAATTTTCTCTCCCTGATGAATTTTTGATAACGATGCCAGATCTTATTGTTTTGATTTTACAATCCAAATCTATGGATACTATAGAAGAAAAACAATCTTGGTTTAATCTACTACCTATGATGAATAAAGATCAAATAGACAAATTAAGAGATATATTGACGAGAGAAAAACAAAAACTACAAGAAATAGAACAAAAATATATCTCCAAAAAAGATGAACTTACGAGTAAATATACACAAAAATGGGAAAATATGGTGTATAGCAAAAAAATAGAAGAAATCAAAAAACAAGAAGCAGAACACGAAAAAATAGAAGACCAACAAGCAGACAATTTACTTACTCAACTGTAGGATATGAAAAAATTACATCATCATTTTGTGTCTCATTTAAGGTCTTATAGAACCTATTATTTTATGTTTTTTTCATTTATCTTTTGTATAACTTCTTTGGGTATACATCTTTTTGGTGATAAAATATATGCACAAGATCTTTTGGAACAAGCTTTTTCTCCTGCTATGAGTCATGAAACCATTATCAATCTTGGAGCAGGTAAAAATGCTGTAGGTAATGAAGTATTGAGAGAGGGTGTAAGCGTACAAGATTATGCTGGTGTAGGATGTTTTGTAAATAATGAACGTATTAGTACGAGTGAATTATCACAACAAAAAATCGCTCTTGCTGTATCCTCATTGTCTGATCGTGATTTTTGTGAAGATATTTTGGGTGGTGATTATAATACACAAATATTGAAAGCTGAGGCTCCTTTGATCGTTAGGATTACAAAATTTCTTTTGAGAATCACTATGGTACTTGCTGTAACTATGGTTATATTTAATAGTATTATGTGGATTATAGAGTCCTGCAAATGAGCTGAAGTCAAAGATGCCAAAAAAAATATTGTTTTGATTGTTGTGGGTGTCCTTATAGCACTTTTGAGTTTGAGTATTATCAATCTTATAAGTTCTGTTACTAGTAGTTCTTTGAATACTGATAATTTAAATATTAATAATGTTTCTGATACGCAAGATACAACAATACCAACAAATACTACTTATGAACCACGTATGTAATTTTATATTATATGTTTTGGTGTGATGATTAAAAATTTTATTCATGCAGTTGTTTATACTTTTATTGGGTTTGTTAGTCTTACCTTTTCTACTTTTGCTATTGTTGTAGAAGTCCCTCCTAGTCAATGACAAGAAGATATTATTGTTACTGGTCCTACTCTGATACAAGCAGATGAATCTACGTTTTTTGATATTATACAACTTATTAATACATATTTACGATTTTCTATAGGGGCTCTTTGTATGGGAGTGTTAATTCTTTGATGAATAAAATTGATTACTTCTGGATGAGATCAAGCAAAAATGAAAGAAGCAAATAAATTGTTAATGTGAGCTGTGATCTGAATTTTTATTGCTATTTTTTCTTATGCTATTATAAGAATTTTGGTAAATATTTTTTAATGGGTGATTTTTTAACATTTATTTACTCCACCATTTTTATAAAAAATAGTCTTAACTCTTTATATATGAGTTTTTTGTTTATATATATTGATGTTTTAATGTTTTTGATATAATATATAAATTTATATGTTTTGGTGTAATTTTTTAACATTTTAACATACTGTTAGAGATCTGTTTTGGAAATATTTTGTTTGTCTTATCTTATAAATGTTTTGTTTTGACTAATTGTGAATATTTAGTTATTATTGTTTTTATATATATTATTTTTTATAAAATAAATTAATAATATAATAAACAATAAAAAATAGAGATTGAAAAAAAAATTTGAATATGTATACCCTCTATGTTTATATATTTTTGTTTGCTTATGAGAGATATCATCAAAAGAATTATTATTAGTCTTATTTCTGGATTGTTTTTATGATATTTAGTTTATTTATTTTCACAACATAGTGTGATTGTACAGACATGATTTGTAGAATATAATACTTTATATTATATTATTTTGTGAATTATTTATTTATTTTTATTTACATTATTTGGAATATATCCTATTCATTTTAGGATGACGAAAGCTACATTATTTGTCCTTTGATTGGCACTTATTATTATTTGAGATACTATTTTGATCAATGATATTACTCTTAATATATATATTTGAGATATTGTAAAAATTTTGTGAGTTATTTTGACATTATTAGCTTGGACTAATGTGCTTATTACTGATAAAATCAAAAAACAAAATAAAGATAGAAAAATAGAAATCATCGAAGTATAGTAATGTATCTTCATATTTTGCAGGTGTAGTTCAATTGGCTAGAACATTTCCTTGCCAAGGAAGAGGTTGCGGGTTCGAGTCCCGTCACTTGCTCCATTAATCAATCCAAAAGGGTCTGATCGTTAGTCAGATTTTTTTTTATAAAAAACATTCATTTTTTGCTTTTTTATACAAAAAGAATATACTTATACTACTTTATATTTGTTTGTATTGTATGACCAATATTATGGAAAATAATATTTTAGATAAGGTAAATGATTCATTTAAAGGGGTAAATGATAAATTATCTGATTTAAAAACAACTATCATAGATGATAAATTAGAACAACTTCAAGTTTCTAGTACATTACCCAAAATAATAGAAAAACTTAATAATTTATTACACATTAATTTTTTGGGTTTAGGTACAACAGGTTCATTATTGGGTATTAGTGTCTTTGATATGCAAAAAAAACTCAGTACTAATAAAACATGAAAAATTTTGAATACTATTCTTAAAAAATATGGTGGTATAGAGTGACTTCATAAAACATATATTACCAACACTCTTACTACATGTTTTGCTGATGAACCACAAAAACGTGAAGTGATATCATCTTTATATACTACTTATGCTACCGACAAACAACAACACTTCTCTTCTGATATTATTTCTGATGTAGACTCTCTCAATCAAGTGTGTAATTTATGATTACAAACAGATACACCCGATATTATAAAAAATAAACTTCCTCCTGTGAAGTATTCTTATCTTTCTCAAACAATATATAATCGCATAGAAGATAAAAAACAACTATTAGATCCTAGTGTTTTACAAACTTTGTGATGTGTGGTACCCACCAAAACATGACCAAACAACACATTTATCATAGATACTGCTAGTAAAGATTGGGATCCTACTAGTATTACTCCTACCATTATTGATGCTTATATACAAAAAACAACAAAAGAATTTGTTTCTACACCATGATTTATAGAGAACATTGCTTCTGCTGATCATTTTGTTTTGGCTTTGATGGGTGGATTGTTTGTACAAGGAAATACTTTTGCTGAAGCTATACTGTTGTGAACCCATACGCTCAAAGATTTTGAAACATCTCCTTTACCATCAACCAACAAAGAAATTGTGAATCAATGAATACCAACTATTTTGGATATAGAAAACACCAAAATAACTCAAGAACTGGATAAATATAATGATTGTCCATTGTCCGTAGATATGATTATTGCTTCAGCCAAAAAATATACCATTCCTGTCTCCTATATTATGTCTATTATGAAAAATGATAGTGGATATGGTACTACTGGTGTCGCAGTAAAAACTCACAATCCAGGTAATGTGTGAAATATGGATGATAACTCTACCAAAGATCGATGAACTTGGGAAAAATGAGTTGATGCAGTAGCAGAAAACTTAAAAAAAAGAGTAGATGCATATCACAAACTTTTTGGTACTCAACAATATCCTACTCTCAAAGAATTAACTTCTGGAAAACATGCTACAACCGGTGAAAAGTTTTTTGGTGTATATATGACAGCGAGTAAATGACCAGATAGAGTTGAAAATTTTCAAAAAGAATTGATTCAGCAACCAGAAAATTACGTTGCTTAATTTTTGTGAAACAGTATATATGAAGTGATAAATACAAACATAAACATAACTTTAGAAAGGAGGGTATCATGAGAAAGGCTAATGCTCGAAAAAGAGCTCAAAAATCCGTTGTAAACAAGCAAAAACGGAAACGAATTCAAAAAAAGAAACAACAAAAAAAACTAAAAACAACTTTATGAAAAAATTCCTTTGTTCGGATTTGGTATACCAGCTCCGGACTTTTTTTATTGCTGTATTCGTTCGTTGATGGTGGTTTGTTTAGCTCATTTTTTGATTTGTCCTATCATATCATACAAAACACTTCGTATATTTTCTCCACTAAAACTGGATTTTGAGCTATTTGGTTGGTCTATATCTAAGTATGTTTGTATAGTTAGGTAGTTTTCTCGATTGTTTTGATATTTGCTGGGATAGAGTGTATATAATATTTGGATGGTAGAACCAATGATAGTATTGATGATAGGTTGTGTGATCATTTTGCCTCCTAGAGCCTGTATAAACACTTCTTGTTGTTTTTGTTGGGATTTTTGGATTATATTTGTCCATGATGTGTTTTGTATCTTTGTGACAGCACTTGCCTTGCCTATAATATCGACAAATTCTGATTGTTGTTGGGGGATATAATAGACTATACTACCTTTTTGTATATCTATAATTACCTTATAGCCAGATGTTGTTATTTGTATGACCGATTGCGGAGGAATATCCAAAATAACCTTATTTCCTATATCCAAAAAAAGTTTGTGAGATTCGATAATCGATGTCGAGGTAAATAATATTTGTGGTGTCTGGGAAATGTCTATATCCTGTGTTTTGATGTCTTGGAGGGGGATTTGTTTAGTTCCTAATTTGTTTTTGATGATCAACACACCTTGTTGTATTCCCTGGTTGTATATGGTTGTTTGGTTTCCTATCATAAGATTGTCTATTTGTGGGATGGTTTCATACATAGGCAGTATGCTGATATATACTACACCCACAATACCCACACTTATGATGCTTATGAGTATATAACGTACTGGATGGTGGATATACATGGTTGCTATACCTCATAATACCAGTCCACAGAGTATGATATATTCTCATGTGTGTAATCAAATATTGTTTTTGACAAATATATCTCCCAACAAAACTATATGTATTATTATCACAGCAATGAGACTATAGATGTAGAGTTTGTGTGTAGATTTGTAGGTATAGAGTGCTATTATGGATATATAAAGGAATATACTATATAGTTTGTGGTCATATACTCGTTGTTGGAAAATGAGTACATTTTTGGTTAGTAGAAAAAAAATATATATCGCCGCCAGAAGTAGCGTTGCAAGGAGTATTCATTTTATGAGTTTTTTGATCATATGATGATTGGTAACATAAAATATATTTGGTTATATAAAAAAAAACTCCCTTTGCAAAGAGTATTGCGGAATTTTTTAATTTTCTATGAAATTTACATTTATTGTATATCTATTGTTTTTCGGTGGTTTGGATTATGTATTATTGGATGAAACGGTATTCTTGGATAGCAAAACTTTTGAGGAGGGATTCAAGTTTTTGTTTGTTTTCTGGCAAAAATTCTACTATGATCATTTTTTCATCTAGTTTTTGGATTTTGGTGTTTTCTCGTGTATATGATTGGATGTAATTTCCTCTTCTGATTTTGGTTGCCGCTCCTGATTTGAGTAATCATGTGATTATCTGTCTTACTCTTCTTCCATCGTTTTTACAAAAAAAAATAAGCATACAAGATTGGTGATATATAAAAAATATCTATTGTTGTGGTGTGTCTTGTGTCTCTGGAGCAGCTTGGTGGGTAGCTTCACTAGCATATCATTTGGTAATTGTGGTGTATAGTGTGGTTGCTATAGATTGTAAACTTGTAGTGTACTTTGGTGGAATAGCGTATTCTGTTTGTATTTTGTCGTTGAGACTGGTAATAGCGTTTTGAAGTCATTGAAGTTTGTGAGTTGCGTCACCACCTGTTTTGGTGTATTTGAGTCCAAAAATCTGATAGATAGCTTGGATTCTTTTTTCTAATTTGGTGTAATTGATAGTAAACAATTCTTCATTTCCAGACACAAAAGCTTCATGTGTTTTTTGGAGTTCTGTCTCATAAGATCCTCCATATAAACTAGAACTGAGCTTGTCATCTTGTTCTGGTTCTAGTATTTTGTTGGTGTCGGCTAATGTTGAGGAGATATTTTTGGTAATTTCTTCGTTGCTTTCTCCTATCTTTGTAGTAGCTAGTAAACTAAGCAAAGCAGTATCTTCTTTGTCAGGTGTTTGGTTGTCTTCGTGTACGAGAGTAAATGTCTGGGAGATATTTTTGTCTTGAATAGCTTTTGTAAATGTTTGTATACTTGCAAATACTTGGATATCGTTGTTTTGGATGGCTACAACTTGGTTGTTGGTAATGGTGGTAGCTTTTTGTTGTCCATTGGTCTTGGTAACAATGATGTTTGCTCCATTGTTTTGGAATATTTGGTTTTTGCCGTTTTTGATAAATTTGAAATTGAGCGGTTGTGACTGGTCTTGTTGTTTGATGGTAATATCGTTGATAGCGACTTCTATAGTTTGCTCTTTTCGATCGTTTCCTTCCATTTGTATAAAATCTCCATAGATCAGATTGAGTTTGTAGTTTTCGTTGTGGGTTTGTTGGATGATCAATTTGGCCGGTCCAATAACCTTGGCTTGTGTACCACTATTTATCTCAAATACCAATTGAGTTCATGATTTGAGAAGAAGTGTATCACCATTGCCAATATTGTTGGTCTGGATAAGGTCTCAATCGTGTTCTATAAAAAACTTGCCTTCTACGTCTATAACTTGTGCTATATAATCTGCTTGTACGGTATTGTTGGTATGAGAGTCTATAGCAAATCGATTGTAATCTTCAAATCACTCATTGTTTATAAAGTATACACCGTATACTCCAACAAGCAAAATCATCAAAAACATGCTATATACTGCATATTTTGCTGGTATAAATGACATCCTTTTGAGTGAGTGTTTTTTTGATTTTTTATATAAAATACTCTGATAAAGATCTAACTTGTCTATATCAGTACAGGTTATGTGTTTTTGTGAGTCAAAAAATTCTTGAAGTTTCATATAAGGTATATAGGTGAAATAGAAGATATTTTCATGTATATATACGAATAAGTAGACAATTTGTGACAACAAACATCATTGTCTAATTTACTTTAAATTGACATTTTCTTTAATTATTTTTTAATTATTATTTTTGACTGAGTATTTTTGGTGATTTCTCTTGTATTTTGTACTATGAAGTATAGTATGTAGCTTGGGTATAGATGTTTATCTATTAACCAATATTGTGTTATGATGGATACTATTTTCAGGACATTGTCTGATAAAAATCGTAGAAGAATTATC
>CAZECU010000015.1:13449-17645 GCA_964510755.1 uncultured Candidatus Peribacteria bacterium
TATGATGGATACTATTTTCAGGACATTGTCTGATAAAAATCGTAGAAGAATTATCCAGCTTTTGAAGCAAAAAGAGATGACTGTCTCTGAGTTGTTGACACATTTTGACATCACTCAAGCATCATTGTCTCATCATCTTGATATCCTCAAAAGATCCAATTTGGTCTTGGATGAAAGAAGAGGTCAGTTTGTTTTTTATGCACTCAACCAACCAGTTTTTGAGGAGAGTGTAAATATGATACTTAATTTGCTCGTATAAACTAAAAAATTAATGAAAAATTGAGAACGAAGCGAATCGGAGTCCGGCTTTAGCAGGATTGAGGATTGAGGATTGAGAATTGAGAATTGAGAATGAAGAATGAAGAATGAAGAATGAAAGATTTGTCTTCATACAAACTATCGTAATGTTACAATAGTTCATATATACAAAGTCATACACTATTAACTCTTCACTTTTAACTCTTAGTTAGTTAGATACATGATCATTACGCTCTCAGGAAAGGCCGGCAGTGGAAAAGGAACGGTCGCAAAGTTGTTGTCAGAAAAATTGTGATATCAGCATATTTCTATCGGCAATATGAAGAGAGACTTAGCAACATCAATGGGACTTACGATCTCTGAGTTTAATATTTTGTGAGAACGTCCTGAAAACAAAGAAACATTTGATCTCAAATATGAAGATTATCAAAAAAATCTAAATTTGAACGATGGTATTGTCTTGGACAGTAGACTGGGATTTTATTGTCAGCCTAAAGCTTTTAAAGTATATCTCGATGTTAGTGATGAAGAGGCGGCGAGAAGAATTTTTGGTGATAAGGAGAGGACTGGCGATGCCTATACTTCTTTACAAGCAGTCCAAGAAGCAACCAAAAAAAGAAACGCTGATGATATCCAAAGATTTAAACAATTGTATGCTATAGATTTGAGTGACAAAAATAATTTTGACCTAGTTGTCGATACCGACAACAAAACTCCTCACCTGGTGAGTGAAGAAATTATTTCAGCTTTTAACGCTTTTTGTGCATAATTTTACTTTTTTGTTTTACACATGACTTTGACTGATTCTCCATCCGACAAACTTAAATTAACCAATCCTACCATCGACAAACTTAAAGCTGAAGGTAAAGTTTCTTATCTTAGCAGAGAAGAAGCATACGAAATACGAAAGTCTACTTATGAACGCATGAAAGAATTTTCGAGAAGAGAGATAAGAAGAGAATTTGAAGCTGAGCAAGAAGCCAAAAAAATAATTTTGAATGCATAATCTATTTATCTTGTTTATGGAAGATTGTCGATAATAGTTTGTTTGATAGCTTCCAAATTTGTACCATTTTTGATAGATATTCGGACATTTTCCTTTGCGGGAAAGTGTTTTTTGATTTCGGTTAATTGGGTTTTGTCCAATAAATCGATTTTGTTGAACACGAGTATCCTCTTTTGTTTGGCCCCTATTTCGTCTAAGATATGGTTGACTATACTAATTCTTTCGTCGATAAACGGATCGGAAGTATCGATGACATGCAAAAGTAAATCAGATTCTATACTATCTTCTAGGGTAGAAGAAAATGATTTGATAAGTTTGGGAGGCAAATCGCGGATAAACCCGATGGTGTCGTTGAGTAAAACTTCTTTTCCTTCTCCCGTCTCTGGATTTTTCATAATATAGACTTTCCCTACATGTGTTCATAAGGTTGCAAATAATTTGTTTTCTGCGAGAATTCATTTTTTGGTCATGACGTTTAGGAATGATGACTTTCCCGTGTTGGTATATCCTACGATTCCGACTGTGGGCATGCCTTTTTTGATCCTCGATTGTCTATGAAGTTTGCGCATTTGTTCGTATTCTTTAAGCTCTTTTTCTATCTTCAATACTTTGTATTTTAAATGCCTTTTCATGACTTCGGTGTTGGTTTCTCCTATTCCTCTCATGGCTCATTTTCCGCCTCCCGCACTTCCTCCTTGCTTGGAAAGTTCCATTCCCATACCAAAGATTCTCGGTCCCATATGTCTGATCGCCGCCAGTTCTACTTGCAATCTTGCCTCCATACTCTCTGCATGTTTGTCAAAGATTTTCAAGATTAGATCGACTCTATCTCGTGCTTTTGCGTTTATTGGGCGCAATAATTCATTCAAATGATATATCTGGGAGGGTTTCAACACATTGCCTACGATCAATAGATTTGCGTCCAATCTCTGCATATCTGCCATAATTTCCTCTAATTTTCCTTTGCCGACATAAGTTTTGTAATCTGGCTGATCTTTTTTTTGGAATTTTTTTAAAACAACAATACCACCGTAGGTAGTAAGAAGACTTTCTAATTCATTCATTCTATCTTCCAAAAGTTGTGTACTCGTGTCTTTGGTAACGATATCTACGAGATATACTCTCAGTTGCTGATCTCTATCTTCCATGTTTTATGATTACTCAATAAAATACTTCTATGAAGTCTGATAATAATTATTGTTTTGGCAAAAGGCAAGGAGAAAAAGTAGATTGACTTTTTTATAATAATGTATATGATGTTTTACGTTAAATAAAAAAAATAATATAAAAAAATAATTATGAAAAAAATAAAACTATTAATGGTCTATAATGAAAGAGGAAGACCTCAAACTCTTTCTCAACATTTCAATTTGTTTGGTATTGAGACTCGAGTAGTCCATTCTTTACAAGAAGGATTGGAGTTGGAAGCTAATTATGATCTTCTTATGGTGGATGTTTGTTTTCCTCTTATAGGGAATGAATCTATTATTGGCTCAAATGAGTCTGTAGAGCAGTTTTTGGAAGCACCGTTTCCTGTGTTCAATTTCTTGCAAAAAACAACAAAGCCCGTTTTGTTGTGTGATATGCTTCGAGATGAGGATGTGAAAGCAAAACTAGACCAACTCCCTATTGTCTCAACATTAATATATGTTCGTGCTCCGCTGTTGATGGAAAGCGGTTATCTCCCTGTGGTCTTTTCTCTTCTTGGTGAAGACTCAGATAAGGTATTGTCCACCGTCTATTTAATAGGTTTTAAAGATGAATTAAATAATAGACCACAAAAGGTCTATCTTACTCCATCTCTTTTACCAGCCTATACTATGGGGAGGAGAGATACTGTTGCTTCGGTCAATCGAAATCGACCTATCGAAGAAATATTACGTGAATTACGTAATAACAAATAGTTCTTTTCTTTATAATATACTCTAACCGTGTTGGTTGGAGTTTTTTTTATTATAAGCAGAGAGGTAAAGGCTCTACGTGCGTGAATAATAGTCAGATATCTATTTCGTAAAAAAGGAAACAATCAGACTGCTTTTTTGGTTGAAACTTGTTCTCCAAATAGTATACTCATATCCGTACGTGATTTTTTTATCCTTTAAAATAAGGATAAAATCGATGTGAAAAATCTTTTGGTGATTTTTTCGTCTCTTTTATACTATTAATTATTGTATTACAATGGATATACTCAGTATTGTTTTGGTTATCGTGGCCTTAGGGGCTGGAGGATTGTGAGGGTTTTATGGATACAAAAAGACCCTGACTCAGAAAGCATTAGACTTCAAAAAGAGAATGGATCAAGTCAAAGAATTGGAAGAAGAAATGATGGAGACAGCAAAGAAAAAAGCAGAAAAAGTGTTGGAAATTGCAGAAGACAAAGCACAAAAAATCGAGACACAAAGACTAGAAAAAATGGATATCATCCAAAACAGACTCCTCGCTAGAGAAGAGAAAATGGATGAAAAATTGGAAAAACTAGAACAAGAAAAAGTCAGATTGGTAGAAAAGCAAAAAGAAATGGATGCAACCATCCAAGAACAAGTCAATAAAATCGCAGAAATTGCACAACTTACCAAAGACCAAGCAAAAGAGCAACTATTTGCCAACGTAGAAAAGGAATATCAAAAAGATATGGTTGTCTTTATAGAAAAACTCAAAACAATCACCAAAGAGGAAGCAGACAAAGAAGCTGCTATTATCGTTTCTCAAGCATTACCAAGAGTCGCGGTAAATAGTGTAGACGAATTTACTACAAGAAGTATAGATATCCCAAACGAAGATATCAAAGGAAAACTTATCTGAAGAGAAGGTAGAAATATCTGATTCTTCGAAAAAATGACGGGTGTAGAATTGATCGTGGATGATACGCCATTGACCGTCAGAGTTTCTTCTTTTGATAGTGAAAAGAGATATGTTGCATCTATTATGCTTC
>CAZECU010000016.1:0-17304 GCA_964510755.1 uncultured Candidatus Peribacteria bacterium
GTTAACCACAATCCGCATGAAATCAGCAAACACACTGCAAATGTTTTAATGTTTTTTTTCATATTTTTTTGTTTTGAGTCGTGCTTATAAGACTCTTCTTAGCAAAAGCAATATTATTTGTTTAAAAAATCGTTGAGTGGCTTCATAATTTTGAATATCTTTATACAGTATGCTACAAAATCTTCTTGTATTGCTTGTTGATCTGTTATCGAATGTCCAACAAACCATGATTTCATTTTGAGTAACTCCCCTGCTTTATGCTGTTTGTCAAATCCTCTTGGTATGTTTTGTAAGCTTTCTCATTGTAGTTTACCAAAAGTTTTTTGAAACTGCGGAGCTGTGATAATTTTTTGTAATTGCTTATGATTTTTGGCAATATGTATCCTTGCTCTGTGTAAGGTAGTCGATGAAGGCATGTACATTCCTCAACCAATAAAACATTCTCCTGGTTGTATATGTACATAATATCCTGCTCCATCTCCATGTTTACCATCTTCACGGATGATTACTCAAAAATTGGTTTTGTAAGGAGATTTGTCTTTGGTAAAACGTGTATCTTTATTGAAACGAAATGTACAGTCCTTGACTGATATGTTACCTATATTTTTGTCTATTTTTTTGGTAGCATCGATCAGTTTTTTGGCAAAATCGAAAAAATTATCTCTTTGCATATAGTAGAGATCTCTATTTTGATTCATCCATGCAAGATTGTTGTTTTCTTTGACGGCTTTGAGAAAAGCTAACGTGATATCATTAATCATTGATTTGTTCATACTGATCTAAAGATCGTGCTGGTGCTGTAGGCAAAGCTATTTTTAGATTGTTTCATTCTACTCGATATCGTTGCTGTTTTTCAAACAAAAAACAATCTCCTTCTTTGATTTCATATGTTCAGTTTTCTTGATGGATTGTTCATGTTCCCTGCAAAACATAATACATTTCATCACATTTATGATTGATCACCTTTCCTATTTCTGGATATCTTCCATTGATAGTGGCGATTGCAAATCATAATTCTTTACTAGGAAAATCATACTCCCAAACAGTACAACTTGGTGAATTTTCTTTTTTGTGAGCGTGTTCTTTTGTGATTAGCATGGTGTCTGCAAGTGATTAAAATAAACTTTGGATTTTGGGTTTGTTTGATTCAGGGGTAATGTTTTTGAGAAACGGGAATTGCTGGATTATAGTTTCTCGTCCTTCATATAGTACAATTCACAACTCTTGTGCTTTTGTTTTTTTACTGCTAGCTTTTTCACCGATCAGTATAAAATCTGTCGTTTTTGTAGGCGATTCGTGGAATGTGTAGCCTTGTTGTTGAAATAATTCTGTGAGTTTTTTTCTTGGTAGGTTAAATGATCAGGTTATACAAAAGTTTCCTTTTGAATCGTCTATTTGGATGAGATCATTGTGTTTTTTTGGGTCCATATTTACTCCATAATTTTTTAATTGTTCGAGGAATTGCAATTTTGCTGGATTGCTAAAAAATGTACTAATAGTATCTATACTTTTTTCACCTATACCGTAAATGCTTCACAACCATTCCGTGTCGGTCAGATTGTTTATTATTCAGTTATCATTGTTCATTTGTGAAGCGATGTCTTGCGCCATTTTTTTGCCTACATGAGGTATTCATAGTCCATTCAGCAGCCTTCGTAATGCTTTGTGTTTAGACTCCTCTATCCCTTTGACTATTTCAGCGACTTTTTTGTCTCCGATGCCTGGGAATTTTACTAATTTGAGCTGAAGCGTAATATCACTCAATTTGTAGATATCAGCTATGTTTTCTATGATATTGTTGTCTACCAACAGATCAACGATACTTTCTCCTATTCCCTGGATATCCATACAATTTTTGCTTACAAAATGTTGGATTTCTTGTTTGATTTTTGCGGGACAATGCTCATTTGTACAATAATAATGCATATCTTTTTGTGTCACCGGTTGATGGCAAGATGGACAGTCGTTTGGTGGTAGTATACAATTTTCACTTTTTTCTCTTCTGTCAGTAATGACGCTTACGATATAAGGAATCACTTCACCACTTCTTTGCAATCGAATCCAATCATGAAGGTGAATATCTTTTTCTTTGATAAAATCAAAATTATGCAGACTAACTCTTTGCAGCTTGGCTCCACTCAATTGCACTGGTTGTAAATTTGCGACTGGCGTGATAATTCACGTCCTTCCCACTTGAAAATCTACTGAAAGAATTTGTGTCGCTGCAAGTTGTGCAGGAAATTTGTAGGCCACAGCTCGTCTCGGATGATGATCAGTCGATCAAATGATTTCGCGTTGTTGTTGGTCTTCTACTTTGATTACTAGTCAATCAAATTCAACATCTTGCTGTTCTAGATATTTCTTGGTGGAAGGATCTTCACAAAGTGTAATAATATCTTCTCTATGCAAATCTGTCTTTTTTCGTGGAAATGTAGGCAGTCATAAATCTTTTTGTAGATCATATTGCTGTGAATCTTCTCACAAGCAATCGTATATATAGCACACTAATCCTCTTTTGGCTACTTCTTTTGGGTCTAACAATTTGATGCTTCATGCAGCTGCGTTTCTTGTATTTGCAAACGGTGTTTCTCCTTCATCTTCTCTTTCTTTGTTGAGTTCTTTTCGGATAGATTTTGGCATAAGAATTTCTCCTCTTATGTGAATTTTGCTACCTTCGACTCATGTAAATGAAATTTTTTTTGGGATGTTTTTTATAGTTCTTACATTTTCCGTTATATCATCACCAAGCCAACCATCTCCACGAGTGATTGCTTGTTTAAACTCACCATTTTCATACACAAGTTCCACACTTAGTCCATCGAATTTGGGTTCTACACGATAGGTAACACCTCTCTGAACATCAGCTTTCAGAAGTATTTTTTTTATTCTTTCATCTCGTTCTTCAATATCTTTTGCATTGTAGGTATTTTCCAAGGACATCAATTTAGTCTCATGCTTAGCTTGTTTAAATCCTTCACTTACCTGCCCTATTAATCCTTGAGTAGGACTATTGGAGGTAATAAACTGAGGGAAGTGTTCTTCTATCTTTTTGAGATAATCAAAGAGTTCATCATATTCTTTGTCAGAAATAATCGGCGCGTTTTCTATATAGTATTGGTGATTGTGATCTACGAGACAATCTATCAATTGAATATAAAAATCTGATACTTCTTTTTCATTCAGCTCTTGTACCTGTGGATGAATTTGGATAAATTGTTGTATCTCGTGAGTGTTTTTGGATAATGTCATACTTTATATCTATTTTTTATAAAATGTCTTTATTTTGTATTATTTTTTATTATGTATGGTATTGCGCGGTTAGCTCAGTTGGTTTGGTAGAGCGCCCTATTGCTATAGGAATCTTTCTTTGACAATCATATGAGAAATCATATGTGCGAAGAAAAAAGATTATTGTTATTGTTTTGTAAACTGCAAGAATTAATGCCTTCTGATTAATACTAAGTTAATATCAGATGATGTCGATTTGAGTATTTTATATGACAATCACAATTGAGGTCACTGGTTCGAATCTAGTACTGCGCGCTTAGGAAGTTCTTCTATATTTTGGAAGAACTTTTTTTTATTTTCCTTTGAATACGACGCCAAAGGTAGCCAAAACGATGTATACATCCAAAAAGAGTGATCGATTTTGAATGTAATATAGATCCAGTTTTGCTTCTTCTTCAAAATCCAAATTATCTCTACCAAATACTTGTGCATAACCAGTAATCCCTGGTTTAATAGATAACAATCTTTTTTGTCGTGATGTATAATTGCTGACTTCTGTAGGCAAATGTGGTCTTGGTCCTATCAATGACATAGATCATCGTAATACGCAAAACAGTTGTGGTAATTCATCTAATGATGTTTTCCTGAGAAATCTTCCTACTCTCGTAATCCTAGGATCGTTGGCTATTTTGGGCAATACACCTTGTCTTACATTAGCGTCTGATTCTATTAGTTTTTGGTACAACTCCTCTGCTTGTTTACCACCATATCCTACACTGAGATGCGTATACATACTACGAAATTTGAGAAAGGTAAACGCTTTGCCATATCTTCCTATCCTTTTGGATTTGTATATCACCGGTCCACGAGAATCTAATTTGATCGCTAGAGCTATAAGTATCATAATTGGCAAAGTAACTATAATTCACAACAAAGATCATCCTATATCTACTAGTTTTTTGACTACAATAGCTCGTCCATCCAATTTGGAATGTTTGTATTCTAGAGCGATAATGTTGTCTATATTTTCCGGCATATATACTACATCTTCCAAAAAGAATCCTTCACTAATATGATAGAATCTCGTATTGTCACTAAATCTTACTTTTTCAAAGATATTTTGTAGTACTTCTTTTTCAAAACTTCCTACTGCTACTACGATAAAATATTTGCTAATATTCATATTTTTGATGTCGTTGTATGTCGCATATTCGGTTTTGAATGAAAATCAGTTTTTGATTTTTTCTATAGCTTTGTAACTTTCTAAGGTATCACTACCGATGATGAGTATTTTATTGTCTCATTCTCTGTGTCTTTTGGCTTCCAAATAATTTCGTATCTGGTCAAACAAAAACAGAATCAAAAAGCTTGTACCTGCACCCAATACTATAATAAATCTAGAAATCCCAAAGAAAAAGACGAATCCTTGCCCAAAATACGAGATAAATGTAATGATAATAATCCGATATATCCATGTTTTGGTAAATGTCTGGAAATATCTTTGGATGGGTTTGTTGAGTTCATACAGATTGTTTATGATGCCTATAATCACAAAAGCAAACGCTGCAATGATACCAAATGCCATGTTTTCTTGGTAGTTTATGATAGGGATAGTAAGTTGTACTCATGGTATGAGATCAGTAAAGAGACGGATTCTGTACATGACATAAAACACTACGATAATGACTCCAATATGGATTATCGGTCTAAGTAAACGGAGTAATACGTTATATCTTCTTTTCATCATTTTCTCCTCTTACAGATAAAAGTTTTTTGTGCTTATATAATAGTATTGATATATTTTACGATTTTTTCTATTTGTTGTACAAATTTGCCTTGTGTTAGGACGCTAAATCCTGCTGCTAGTTTGTGTCATCCTCATCATAATGCTTTGGCTATCTTATTGCAATCAATATTTTTGTTGCGCTGCTGTTTTGCTCTAATAGATCATCTCAACATATCTCCTATTTTTCTGATCAACAATACCATATCTGGACCATCAATATTTTGGATAACATGCAAACCGTATGCCGCTTCTTCCTGATCTATATCATAATCTTCTAGCTCTGTCTCATCATAATAGGTGTATAATATTCATCCCTGTTGTTTGATTCTATTGAGTAATAATTGCAAAAATCTGATAGCGTTGAGTGATTTTTTGCGCATCAAATTGTTGACTACAAAATCTTTGTCTGCTCATAATTTGAGCAATTTGAGCATATTAGTAAATGTTCTGATGTGATCATCTTCAAAGAGCAAATTTCATGAATCAGCAGTAATTCCCAAATAAAATTTTGTAGCTATATCTTTGTCATACAATTCTGGCCACCATTTGTATGTATACTCAAACAATATTTCACAGGTACTTATGCTTTTGACATCTTTGATAATGATACCATGTTTGGGCTGATCTCCTATATGATGATCAAATATTACCAAAGGTAAATCGCTAAAATACTCTGGATTGTACTTGCTCAAGGTGCCTATACGAGAGATACCTGTAAAATCTACAAAAATCAAAAGATCGTATTTTTTGTAATCACAGTTGGTTTTGAGTCTTTTTATCTCTTTGATAAAGTTGAATATTTTGCTAGGTTTGTTGGGGACAAAATAACTTACTTGTTTTTTTTGTTTTTCTAGCAATCTTCACAATCATAGCATCGCTCATATACAATCACCATCAGGACTCATATGTCCAAAAATAGCTATTTTTTTGGCTGCTTCTATGGCTTTTCTTCCAAGATTACTTATCTGGTTCATATAACTTATTTGGTAAGTAAAATACGTATTTGTTGTATACCCTCTTCGTTGAGTGAAAATGTTTTTTCGCCCACAGTTATTTGTTGGTCTCCTTTATGTGTTTGGATAATACTGACCAATTGATCAATTTTTTGTACATTGTCTGGCAAGCTAAATGTATTTTGGTTTTCTGGTTCTGGTTGAATCTCTTCTTTGATAAAGATATCATCTGACACCTCTCATTCTGTTGGACTTGGATTTTCTGTGACCGATTTCATCCTCAAGGCTTTGGCTTTGACTACCGTCATCTCTGGGTTGTATTTGCTTCCTGCTTGTTTGATGAGTTGGTCACGAGATACTTTAATTATTTTTTCTAAGCTGATAGATCTGCCTTTGAATCCACTAATGATCAAAATATCAAACTTTTGAAAATTTAGTACTTCTCTAACAAAAATTTCTGTTGTCCCCGAGATGTCTTCTATTTTGATAAAAAATCACTTTTTTTTGGCTCTTTGAATGCTTTTGATATATCCTACTATCACAAAATTCCCAAAATTTTCTTTTTCTTTGAATTGTGAGATAAAATTATATCTTTTGATATAGGTGTATAATCCATCCAATGGACTTCCCGATACAAATACCTTGAATACCTCATACTCAAGCATCAGTCTTTGCATCATAGTAGTTTCTGGTTGTGGTTTGAGCATCATAGTAGTCGTCATTTCCATCATACCAAACAATCCCATATCAGAGACTTTGGATGTTTTGGCTCGTTCTAAGAGAGTTTCTACATTTGCCAGTAAAGTATTACGATCATGATAATCATCAAATGCTCATGATTTGATCAATCATTCTATAGATTTTTTGTTTACTACAGATGCACATCTTTTGAGAAAATCTTCTATGCTTTTGTAATTGCCATGTTCTTGTCTTTCTTTTTGGATAATTTCTCCTATTTCCCATCACAATCCTTTGATACAAAAAAATCATAACCTGATTTCTTGTCCTATGGCAGCTACATGATTAAAAGATTCATTGATATTTGGCGATAACACTGGGATCCCTTGATTCTGAGCTTCATAAATATAGAGACTCAATTCGTCAGTATCTTCTTCTACAGATCTGATCAATGATGCATAAAATTCTACTGGATAATATGCTTTTAGATATGCTGTTTGATAAGCAATCATTGCATAACATACCGAGTGTGATTTGTTGAACGAGTAGGAAGCAGCAGGTTCGATCATCTTTTCGTAGATATATATTGCGGTTTCTTTTTTGTAGTTTTTGTATTCTTTGGATCTTTTGGTAAACTCTTTTTTGAGTTGTTCAATGATTTCTTTTTTCTTTTTACCTACTCACCTTCTTAGCAAATCTGCTTCTGCAAGTGAAAATCATGCCATTGCTTGTACCAAAAACATTAGCTGTTCTTGATATACAGCAATTCCATAGGTGGGATTCATAATAGGAGAGAGATCCTCTACAAGTTGTATATTTTCTTTGTCTGTCTCTTCTTCACCATATTTTTCTATCAACATTTCTCTCAGCTCTTGACTCATGTAGCTTACCGATTCTTCGCCATTTTTTCTAGCAATATAATTTGGGATAAACTCCATAGGTCATGGACGATACAATGCATTCATAGCGACTAAGTCATTCATACAGTCGGTTTTGAGCTTAATCAAAAATTTTCTCATACCACTAGACTCAAACTGGAATATTCCTGTAGTATTTCCTATTTGGAATACCTTTTGAAATGTATAGGGATCTTCCATAGGTGGCTGAAACGATGTATCTTCAAAGAAACTTTTGAACATATCGGGTAGGGGTTCGTTGTTTTTTTCTTGTTTTTTTTGGATGATTTTGATACAATTTTTGATGACCGAAAGATTTCTTAGTCACAAAAAATCCATTTTTAGTAATCCTATAGTTTCCAATGTCGGTCCATCGTACTGACTCATTATGGTACTTTCATTGTCTTTGATATATTGTACTGGGGAAAACTTTGTGAGTTTGTCTGGTGCTATGATAATTCCACATGCATGGACTCCCAGTTGTCTCATATTTCATTCTAACTTTTCTGAAAGTTCTGCTGTTTGCTGTATTTTGGCATCTCCTTCATAAAGAGCTTTGAGTTCTTCTGATGCATCTGGCGCTTGTACTGCCTTGAGTAAAGACAGCTTGTCTGGCATAATAGCTGATATCTGATTGGATTTTTCAAAAGGGACACCTAGCACTCTTGCTACATCTTTGAATGCTGCTTTGCTTGCCATCTGCATATACGTACCAATTGCACCAACTTGCTCTTTTCCATATTTGGCGGAGACATATTGAATCACTTTTTCTCTTTGGGTATCTTCAAAATCTATATCAAAATCTGGCATAGATACACGCGCAGGATTCAAAAATCTTTCAAACAACAACCCAAACTGCAAAGGATCAATATCAGTAATACTCACTAGCCATGCTAGCAAAGAACCTGCTCATGATCATCTTCATGGTCCTACTACAATCATATTTTGTTTGGCCCAACGGATATAATCAGCGACAATCAAAAAATATGAATTAAATTTCATTTCTTTGATAACCTTGAATTCGTATTCCAAACGGTCGATATATTCTCATAACGTTGCAAATCAAATAGCAATATCTTTTTGATCTGCTAAAAAGTTTTTTTTGAACTTTGTATATGTTTCTAGCGTTATTTCATGAAGTTCTTCTGGTTTGATTTCTTGAACAGCTTTGTCTAACTGTCCTTTGGTTGATATTTTGGTCATCTCCAAAATTGTGGATTGATCCCATCAGAGATGAAATTTGTGATTAAATCACTCATATGCACGATAACGTAATTCAAATTCATGGATATGCATTGTTTTTTTCGTTCCTTAATGGAGTAAAACCATATGGACTATGTATCAATAGCTCTTTCACTTATGATGATAAAATACTATAGATATTTACTATGTTTTTTCAAACTAAAATCGTCATATATCATGTTTTTCTTTTTTATGATTATGCTTTCCTGTGATACAAAAAAAACCTGCTATTTCACAGGTTTTTTTGTATCTATTAGATAATAATTATGCAGTAATGACTCCTAGTAACCAAAATATTACACTTACCACTAGCCATGAAATTCATATAAATACCAATCCGATAGCTGCTTGTGTAAGAATTTTGAAACCTTTTTTGTATTTTCCATCATCTCCAGCTGCAGTAACCATTTGGAATCCTCCCCAAAGCAAGATAACCAAAGCAATCAATGATAAAATACCCAACATCCAGTTAATAAAATTTCTAATGACATTGATGAGCTTATCCTGTTGGTCTACTCATGAACCTATCACTCATACATTTTGTGTAGAAGATACATCACCAAATCATGAAGGTGTGTTTTGTGCATTAACCATTCCTAATGGTGCAACGCATCCGATTCCTAGTATTCAAAATACCACAGCAGATAAAACCTTTAATGATAACTTTCTCATTTGTTTCTTTGTTTAAAGAAATTAAAAAGGCTAATTTGATTGTATAATAGATTTATAGAATATAAAATCAAGTTTTTCTATAAACCTTATTTTATGCTATACTACAAATTTTTATCTTGTTTGCAACTATATTTTTGCCATAATGTGATATCCTGTAATATATAGTATATACCTACAAATACTTGTATTGAAAAAAACTACGGAATAAATACCCTCTTTTTATGTACGTCACATTTTTTTGTTTTTCATCTTTTTATGATAATGATAAAATCTCTTTCACGCCATCAATCTTTTGATCAAAAATTAGAATATTGGTTACAAACCAAAACATTTTTAAAACAAATCAAAGTGGGCAAAGATTTTTATCTTTTGAGTTTTTTTTGATTATTGTTTCTTATTATTGTTTTAAAATTATTTTATCTGCAAGTTATCAAACATAATTATTACGATACACTTCTCAATCAACAACATGTCAGTGAAACCTCTCTTCAAGCCAAAAGAGGAAATATTTTTGCAGATGATAAAGCTGAAAAACACATCCAGCTCACCGACAACATTACTATGTACAATCTCTTTGTTGATCCTAAATTTGTATGGAACAAAGAAAAATTTATCGATGTGATTGTTCCTGTAGTATACAAACACTTATGTGAAATTCATGGCATGCAAGAAGTAAGCCCATTGCAATGTATCAAAAACATAGAACAATTTACCCAAACTCAGATCATCCCTCCTCAGCCACAATTTTTTTATTATGGTAGTGGTATAACATCTACGGGCTACAGTACTTATGATCGGACATGATATAACCTACAAATACAACAGATTATTAGCTGATTTACCCAAAGTATTGCTTCTAGCCTCATTAAAACAAGACTTGATAAGATGATTTATATAGGGATTAAACCCAAAAATTATCTTGGATTTTTTTCTAATGCCAACTTTCTTGTAGATCTGGCAAAACTCAATCTAGACTATATAGATATCCAAAATACCAACTATGTATACATCAATCCAAACAATGTTGGTTCCAATCTCAATAGAGCTATTGCTCCTCTCAAAAAACTCCTTGAAAACTATGGATATCTCAAAAATTTTACTAACTTAGAAAAAAACTTTTATAAACAAGAAAATAGGTACGTAAAAATTCTCTCTGATGCCAACCCTATGATTGTCCAAAAAATAAAAGATCTGAAACTTACCTACTATCAGACTCGTTCCCGTGAAAAGATACCACTACTTCATGGACTTGGTATGGAATCCTATGTAAAAAGATATTATCAGTATGGTTCTTTTCTTTCCAATGTTATGTGATTTGTAGACAAAAGCAATAATGCATATTATGGTATTGAGCAATATTTTGATAATATTTTGCGTGGTAAAGATGGAAAAATAGTCGGTCGTGCTTCTGCATGGATTGGTCCTGTTTGAGCAAATGAGTTTGAACTAGAAGATGCTCAAGATGGTAATGATGTGTATCTTACTATAGATATTGGTATCCAAAAAGAAGTAGAGAGTGTAATACAAGCATATCACAATACACTCAAAGATGATTCTATTAGTGTCTTGGTATATGATCCTTACAATGGGCATATCAAAGCTTCCGCAACCTATCCTTCTTACAATCCCAATGATTATAATGACGCCTTTACTTTACAATCATTAGACCCCAAATATGCTTATATGATAGATGATCTCAGCTATATAGAAAATCCTGTGTATATACAGACAGGATGAACCTATAGATCAGCTACAAGTTATGAAAGGATTGATACTTCATTGCCAAAATATATTGCCAAAAATATTTACTGACCACAAGTTATGTTAGACAAAAACATAGCTCTTTCTTATGAGCCTTGAAGTGTTTTTAAAGCATTTACAGTGGCTATAGGTTTGGATACTGATGAAATTAGATTTTATGATATCTACAATGATCCTGGTAAAGTTAAAGTAGGTCAGTTTACTATCAAAAATGCTGAAACTGAATGTATGGGAGATCGGAATTATTTACATGCTTTTGTGTGGTCATGTAATATCTGAATGGTAAGAATTGCTCAAAAAACAGGAAGAGAAATCTTTTATAATTATCTGGACAAACTTGGATTTGGCAAAATGACATGAATAGAGTTGGCCAATGAAGATGCTTGATATGTCGAATGAGTTACTTCTGTATCCGATGCGAGATTTTTCAACAATACCTTTGGACAGGGTTTGTTGGTTACTCCTATTCAGTTGGCTGCTGCCTATGGACCTATTGTTAATGGATGATATTATGTTACTCCTACTATTGTTAAAGGGATTTATGATAGAAAATCCAATACCTATCACGCTAGTAGTACACAAATCACCAAACAAATTTTTAGGCCAGAAATCTCTGAAGCATTGAGAGTATGATTATTTAGCGTACTTGAACAAAATCCAGAGCTGAAATATGCAAGAGTAGAATGATATCAGCTTGGATGAAAAAGTTGAACATCACAGATTTCTTATAAGGGCAAATATATGAATGGTATATGATGGACAAATGGATCTTTTGTGTGAGTTATTACCAAGGACGATCCTAAATATATTGTTATCGTACAGGTACGTAGACCTAGGCAAAACATCTGGTGATGAGCTACTGCAGGTAAGATTTTTGGAGATATTGCCAATTTTATAATCAATTATTCATTGATAGAAAAAAAATAAGATATCTATGTAATCAAGTTGAAAATGTAAACTGTTTTAGTACAGTGATGAGGTAAATTTTATTTTGTTATATAGTCAGGATGTTTGGAAAAATTGGTGAGATGAAACAATTGTACGATAAGTACAAGACATTACAAAAATCTCTTAACAATTTAGTTATTAGAGGCAAAGAAGGTAAATTTATTGGATCAGACGGAAGCGAACAAGACGCTATCGTTGTAGATATTAGTGGAGAAATGAAATTAAGAGAATTACATATCAATGATGATTCCTTACTTGATCCTATGAAAAAATCTCAACTTGAAAACTTGATTACTACCTGTTTCCAAAAAGCACAAGCCAAAGCACAAGAAATTGTAGGAGAAAAAACCAAGGAAATTCTTGGTGTGGATCCTTCTGATATGGCTGGTATGCTTGGTGGATGACTACCTGGATTAAAATAATATATCTATCATTATTGTAATGTTATGATTTTGGGCTCATAGCCATTGTTTTTGTAATATTCAAATACTTTCTGAATATCTTCTACGGGAGTAGATGCTCCTCATGTAATCGCTACTCTTTCATGTGCAAACAATACAGATTCTGGATTTTGTAATATATCTTCCAGTGATTCTCCATACAATGTTTGTTTGTGATGGTGTATGCCTATCTCAGCAAGTTCTTTGGTATTGTTGCTTTCTTTGCCACCGATCACAATAAACGTATCAAATAATCATATATTTTGCAATACTACTGTTTGTCTTTCGTATGTTGCTTTACAAACATCTGATGCTAGGGGGACTCTTGCATTGGTATATTGATGCTGAATATCTTGTAGGATATCTTGTACATACTCAAAATTTAATGTAGTTTGTGACAAAACGGCAAATATTTTTTGTTTGTCTGCTATAGGAATATTTGTTTTGTCTTGTACTACTATGGCATCTCCTCCTTGAGATGTGATATATGCTAAGATATTTTTACCTTCTTGATGATGCTCTTTGCCTATATATACAAAAGTTGTGATTCATTGTTGGATAAAGTTATCTACTTCTGTATAGATTTTGCTTACAAAGGGACATTCTAGATTATACACTGCTTTAAATTTATTTTTTGCTTGAGACAATAATGATCTATCAGTTCCATGTGCAGAAAATACAATAACAGCATTTTGATCAGAGACATCATCTATAGATTCTATAAAATGTACTCACAAATCTTGAAATTCCTTGGTTACCTTTGGATTGTGTACCAACGCATGAATACAAAAAATACTCTCATGAGGATGTTTGTTGATAATCTCATGGAGTTGATCTATTGATCTTTTGACTCCAAAACAAAAACTTGATGGTTGTAAATAATATACTATTTTGCTCATCTGATTATTCACCGATAAAAGAAAACACAATTTCTCTCTCTCTTGCATGATCTAGTTCAAACAGCAACACTCTTTGTCGTCTACCAAACATAATTTCACCGTCTTGGACAGGCAATGTTTCACTCGTGTTTCCCATTAGCATACCTCTAATATGTGCATGTCCATTGAGACACTCTTCTTTGCTATCACACATAGTTTTGGGATCTCTATGTTCCAAATCATTGTGTTTATACGTCTCATCTATAGAAACATTTTTGTCACACCATTGTTGTAGATCTCATCGGAATCACTCCTCTGCTTCATTGATTTTGAGTACTGCAGTAGTATGACGCGTACATATATTGATCAATCCATTTTGACAATTGTTTTGTTTGATAAATTCTTTTGCATCATCGGTAATATCTATGATATCAAAAGGCTTTTTGGTCTGATACACTTTACTATAAGAGTACATTATGTTTTTGTAAAATAAAAATGTGTGATGGTGGTTATAGGCAATTTTTTTGCTATTGCAACAATTTTCTCTTTATTCTTGACTTATTGCAGTAAATGTTTATGATATCTCTTATAAACAAATAACAAAATATAAAACACAACAAACATGAAAAAATCAAAAATCCCTTTAAGAGATCAAATCTATTCTCTTATGCAACGCATCCCCTTTGGTGGGGTCAGAGTAATCAAATATATGCAACACAACAAACCTATTGTGTTGTATGAACAACCTTACGATCATGCTTTTATCACAATTGCTGCAAGTCAAATTTCCTTACTCATTTATGTAGATCAAAAAAAAATTATTTTTCCTTTTGGTAATACAGAAGACCAAATTGAAGCATTCAAGGTATTGGAAGATAATAATATCATGCCTAGTGATAAAGAATGGGTTGACTCACTTGTTAATCATACACCTATGATTAAAGCAATGGATACTTTCTTTCGATCATTATCCAATGATAAAATGATTGAAATCGATCCTCCCAAACAAACAAAGATTGATGATGAAATAAATTTTTTTGATCGTATTATATTGCGCCCTAATAGAGTGATACTCTTTATGTTCAATACAGACATACAGGAAACTCTTTCATTTCAACATCCACATGAATTCTTCCCAATTGCGAAGGTGATTGAAGATCATAATCTATTTATGCCTTATCAATTGTTTCATTAATACCTACTGTCGGTTTCCCGGCAGTTTTTTTATATTATTATTTGTGTAAGGTTTCTATCATGAGATCTTGATTTCTATTTTTGAGATCATCTACCAATGTTTTTTTGTTTTCCATAAATTTGTTGATATCAAATCCATACTCTTCCAGCATCAGTGAGGTATGATCTACACCTATATAATGAGGTAAGATTACATAATCTGCGCCTTGTTCATACAGTTTGATCGCTTCTTGGATATGATTTGCTAGCAAAATAATAATGACGTTTGGATTGTATTGTTTGATTGTTTTGAGCAACACTATATTTTCATCAAACTTTTTGACTGTACTGATGATCATTTTATTATTCTTGAAATTTAGCTCTTCCAAAAAATCTATATCCCCCACATCGCCATATATACATGGAATTTTTTGATTTTGCAAATGAGTAATTATTGATGGATTTTCATCAACTACCAAGATATCTTGATGATTTTTTTTGAGTATTTCATACATATTATTGCCAAATCTACCGTATCCAAACAAAGTAATTTCATATGTTTTTGCTTTTGTTGTTGTTTCATTTCTTTTCCATCTTCATGGAAATATACTGAGCATTGGCTTGCAAAAACGATACAGCCTTTCTCCATATATGATAAAATAACTTGAACCTCCTATACTTATCAATCCTAGGAGTGTCGCTAATGAAAGTATGGCAGGATCTTTGATATATCCCGAGCTTATTCCCATCGTTATAATGATAAACGAAAATTCACTTATTTGTCCTAGAGCACTTCCCGTAAGAAAACTATTTTTTCTTGTATGACCGCACAATCCCAACAATATCATAGTGATGATAGGTTTAATACAGAGTACAAATATCGTCAATATGACCAATGGAAGTATATTGCTGATATTCATCGTACCAAAATTTACATGAGATCACAACAACACAAAAAATATCACAATAAAAAAGTCTTTGAGTGGTTTGATTCTACTTGTTATCTCAAATCTATATGAGGAATTGGCAAGCGTAATACCTGCTATCAAAGCTCATATTTCTATACCAAATCCTAACCAATAAAATATGGCTCATAGGATAAAACATCGTCCTATCGAAAACAAAAACAAATATTCTTGAGATTCTGCTATTTTTTTGGTAATTTTGGGAATCAGATATTTGCTTACCAAATATACTCCCACTACCAATCATATCATTTTTGCTCACAAGCTCAGTACTACCATAGTGCCTGAGGAATTCCCTATATTTTGAAATGTTGCCATCCCCAGCATCAGCAACATAACTACGATATCTTGTACTATAAGTATACCGACACTCAATCTTCCATAGGTAAATTCTATTTCATCTTTATCACCAATCAATTTGAGTACCACAATCGTGCTACTAAATGCAAATCCTATTGCCAAAAATATTGCGGTCATTATATCAAATCACAACAGTGTTGCCGTGATAAATCCCAATATTCACGTAATTATTACCTGACCAATTCACGTTATGATTGATGTTTTGCCGAGATCTTTGATTATCGTTGGGCTTAATTCCATTCCTACCATAAACAACAACAAACTGATTCATAGATTGCCAAATGATTGAAATGCGGTATTTGCTTGAAGTAATGATGGTACAAATATACTGATTGCAGTACCCGCAATAATATATCAGATAATCATTGGTTGTTTGAGCATTTTCATCAATGTAATGCTTACCAATACAATTCCAAGGACTATGCTCAGTGAGGTAAATATTTTTTCTGCCATTATATTTCTTCTCTAATTGAGTAAATATTGTATATTCATTATATAGTAAATTAATTATTTGTCAAATTTACGAATAGATTGTTTTGCTGCTTGACTTATATATTTATATTATATGATAGTTTCTTGTTACAGAGTTCTTGATTTTTATATAAATTTTTCTATTATTTTTTGATATTTTTTATATTTTTTATCATATAAAATGACTAACAAACACAATTTCCAAGGTCAATTTATGTATTATGAAAACATTAATGGTAAAGAAAAGAAAATCATGAAAAAATTTACGGATGTAGACAAATTTAATGCTTTTGCTAAAAAGTATCCTATGCCTACCATAGGAACTATGTTTTGACTTCTTCCTACTCCTAAGAAAGCTATTACCAGTAAAACAGCCAAAAAAGTACTTACCACAAAGAAAAAAACACTTTCTCCAAAAAAATAATATAGTCTCTCTACTACTTTTTGTTTTTTATCTCATTTTTTTGATGTTTGTCAATTTTTGATGATACGAAAACATTGAATTCCTCTCGGGTTTTGTTATATTTTTGTCATCAAAAGTATGGATAAACTTTTGGGGCTAGAGCCTTGAAGTTTTTTTATCTTGTGAAACTTTATATTGTTATCATAGTCTATGAGAGAAAAAGATTTAGCGCCTATTGCAACAGGATTAGTTGTACAACATCCTATTGAAACGGAAATTTCTACATCGTATATTGAGTATGCTATGTCGGTCATCGTATCGCGTGCATTACCAGACACAAGAGATGGATTTAAACCGGTATTGAGAAGGATTCTGTTTGGAATGTATCAGATGAATAATTTTTATAATCAAAAACACAAAAAATCTGCAAGAATTGTTTGAGAAGTAATG
>CAZECU010000017.1:0-5790 GCA_964510755.1 uncultured Candidatus Peribacteria bacterium
TCGTATAATCACAATCCTCAGAATTAAAAATTGACAAAGAAAATAAAGGAATACGTTGAAGTAGTTCAGCAAATTGTTGAAAAAATCATTGTGAAAAATCAAAATCTTGACCGTATTCCATAGGATCTCGAGAATCTGATCGCCATATTTTTTGATCATATACTTTGTGGGGCTTGTCGGGAGAATAGATGGATATAATTTGTTTGCCGCTAGCATCGCAGGTTCTACGATAGAGTTTTCTTTCATTTCTCCATGCTAATCTTCTTTGTTGGCGACAGTCCGGACACAAAGTTGGTGTTGGAATATGATATGATTTTCCTGCAAATATAGGAGAAAGTTTATCGTACAATTCTAGATCTTTGTCCGTAATCATAAATGTTGTTGCACAATGTTTACACACCTTTGTCTCTACAATTTTTTCTCACATTTTGAAAACACAAAATAAAATTTATCCATAAATTTCCTTGTTATAGCAGGCTTCGCCCCGGAGTCCCGGGACTCCGCCTACTGAATTTTTCTAAGACGTTCTGGCTTATAAACAACGTTAATTATATATTTCCTTATTATAGCAGGCTTCGCAGAAGACTTTTCACGTAAATTCTCAAGAATAGACAGACAATATCTCCGTTTGACATGTATCGCAAGTTCTGAGATGAATATCTCTTTTGGGTCTCAGATTCATTCTTTCTTGATAACGGATGTCTGGATGCTTTGTTGGTAAAGGTAAATTGTGTTTATGATAAAAATCTAGCTCTTGTTTGATAATACGAAATGGTCTTTTGCTCACTTCACAGATAAAAATAGATTTTAAAATATCTTCATCAGATGATAAGTTTACTGTTTGATGATTTGTTACTATATTTGCTCACACAGGAATTGTGGGGTCATAATTATTATCTTGTCGTTTGTATCATTTAACTAATGCTTCTTCACGAGTAAGTGGCATAAAATCTTGAGCCACTGATTCATTATAAGCAAATACACCTGATGTTGGACTAAAAAATTCTCCCCATTCTCACGTGTTTGTCATATGTTCAATTATTTTGGACACCAGCTGTTCGTATTCCTGTTTGGTATATTGTTTGTTGAAGATACAATACTGTTTGTGGTGCAAACTCACACACCCAAAACAATTTTCACAATTTTGACAAAAAGCACAATAATATATATTTTTGCAGTTGGCAGAATATAAGGTAAAGTGTACATTATAATTGTATCCAAATCCCATAATTTCATATTCTAATTCACTATATCATTGATTGTTTACGTCTTGTGATTTTTTCATATCTATGAGTTCTCTACAATATTTCATATCTTCAGATTGACCAATTTCGAAACACATAATCAAATTTTTACAATTTTTTATATCATTTCCTAAACAATTTTCGGAAGAAGTAATTCTTGCAGCATTATATCAAAATGTTTTTTTTAATTCTTCAATTTTTGATAAAATATTATTTATGTTAGACATATCTATTTGCTGTATATAGGTATGATACTCATCTTTGGTATATTGTTGATTATATATACAATATTCTCTATTGCGTAGTCATACACACCCAAAGCAAAACTTAGAACTTTCACAATCAAAGCAAAAACTCGATTCTGACAGATTTTTACATTCTATACAAAAGTTAGTTTTAAAAAACAATTCACAAGCAATATTCATGTACCCATTATCTCATTTTGAGCAATATCCACAATCTACTAAATCTTTACTTTCATAGGTCCAGTTGCAAAAAAGACAATCTTCCAAATATCACGATCCAGAGCACATATAACAATTTTTGGAATCATTGAGATAGTTATTATATGCACTATTTTGATTATTAAAATTAATCACACTCATTTGTGGAGTATCGTGCAACAACGAAGAAAATTGTTGATTAAAACTTTTGCCAAAATCAACATTTCTACCGTACTCTATAGCATCCCATTTATCAGACCATCGATACGTTTGCTCATATACTTTTCACACATAATCTGGACTATACGTAGAGATCACATCTTTTCCACTTGCATCACACTTTCTTTTGTACAATTTTCTTTCATTTCTCCAGATCAATCTTCTTCTCTGTCTTTCTTCTGGACACAAGGTCGGAGCAGGAATCTGATATTTTACCCCATTAAAGGTTGGAGAAATCTTATCATAAAATTCTAGATCAGATTGATATATTGGGAATTGAGTTCATGAAACTTTACAGATCTTCCATTCTACGATCGGATCGTTTGTTTGTTTGGAAATAAACTCATAAACGTCTTTGGACGTGTAATGCATAGTGTATGATAGACAAAAAATAAAATTATTTATACATTTTTTAGTGTAGCTTAATTTTTGTGTGGATTTCTGAGCTGCATACGCTCGAGATGTCTTTGGTCGGGATGTTTGTGTGGCAATGGTAAATTGTGTTGACGATAAAACTGCAATTCTTGTTTTACAATACGGAATGGTTTCCCTGTCTGTTCACATACGATTACTTTGTTGACAATATCATCATCAATCTCTTTGATATCATTAGGGATATTTTTGGCATCAATAGTTTGTGCGTTTTCAGGGATATTTATAGGATATTCTTGATCCATCCGCTTATATCATTTTGACAATGCTACATCTCTAGTCAGTGGATAATACTCGATTGCTACTGTTTCATTGTAGCAAAATGGAGATATGCTCGCAGGAAAAAATTCTCATCGCTCTCCATTTTGTTGCATCTGTTCTATGATCTTTGGAACAAGTTGTTCGTATTCCTGTTTGGTATATTGTTTGTTGAAAATACAATATTGTTTGTTGCGAAGACCATCACAGCCAAAAAGGTATGAAGAGTCGTAGCAATTCATACTATACCACACATTTTGTGTTCTTACCATAGAAAACGTATACCCTATCATATAATCCTCTTCACCAGCGATATTTTCTATATTCATAGTACATTTATGTCCAAAGGCTGTACAGTCATATCCGTCTTTTATATCTCAAAAATTTAAAAGATATTTGCAGTCTTCTCCATCAAATCCGTTACAACATTCACGACAATTTTTCGAATCTGTAATATTGATTCCTGTACAATTCTCACATCTAATCATAGTTGATTCATTAACTATTTTTCCCTTTTCTTGTTGTATCTGCTCCAAGGTAATGGTGGGTAATATCTTGTTGTATTCCTCTTTTGTATATTGTTTGTTGAGGATACAATATTGTTGATTTTTGAGATTGTGACAGCCGTAGCAGTTTGCACAACCATAACAATAGTCCAAATATGAGCTAAAAGAGCAAGTAGAACAATGGTTGCTGTATTGTACTTGCGTACATCATTCTATATCATAACATTCATAACAATGGACACAGTTAGTTGCTTGCAAACAGTCCACACAATATTGGGACTTTTGTATAAATGTTCCATAGAGCGAATTTTCAGAATATGAACTCATAAAGACCAAATAACAATCTTTATTGTAATTACATCGACTAGTATATTCGCTGTTTTCGCTTTGCATATTTACAATAGCTAGTTTTGGCACTTTGACTAAGAGTTCTGCAAATTGCTGGAAAAATCATTGTGAAAAATCGTAGTCCTGACCATATTCCATAGGATCTCGAGAATCTGATCGCCAGATTTTGGAGTCATATACTTTGTGTGGTTTGTCGGGAGAATAGATGGATATGATTTGTTTGCCACTAGCGTCACAAGTCCTACGATACAATTTTCTCTCATTGCGAAACGCTAACCTTCTCTGCTGACGGCAGTCAGGACACCATGTAGGAGTTGGGATCTGATATTTGACACCATTAAAGATCGGAGATATCTTATCGTAAAAATCCAGATCTTTGTCCGTGATCGTGAATGAAATTCAACAGTGGTTGCAAACTTTGGTTTCTACATTACTTTCAGTCATTTTGACAAAACAAGATAAAAATTATCCATAAATTTCTTTATGGTAACAATCTTCACAGTAGACTATCTCTGGTCTTTCTGGGGCGTAGGTTGTCTGGATAGCTATTCAACATTTATCGCATGCTCTATCAAATAATTTTCTTGGATTTCTGAGCTGCATACGCTCGAGATGTCTTTGGTCGGGATGTTTGCGTGGCAATGGTAAATGATATTTGCGATAAAACTGCAATTCTGGTTTTACAATACGAAACGGTTTGTTGGTTACCTCACAAAGAATCGCTTGTTGTAAAATATCGTCAGTTACTGTCTCGATACTAGGCAATTCACTAGCTTGCAGCATTTTGTCTACCTGAGGAAACGGCATTTCATAATCTGACCATCTATATCACTGTTGTATTGCATCTGTTTTGGTGATGGGAAAATATTCTTGTGCTATGGTTTCATTGTATCCAAATGGAGATATCTCCGCTGGAAAAAATTTTCATCGTTCTCCATTTTTTTGCATATGTTCAATGATTTTTGGTACAAGTGTTTCATATTCCTCTTTGGTATATTGCTTATTGAGGATACAATACTGTTTGTCACGCAATCCCACACACCCAAAGCAATCTTTGATATTAATGTTGAGTATACAGTAGAGGACGTTTTGCGCACCGCTCCAAATATTTACAGAAAACAGTGTATGCTGGATAGTATCTCCGCAGCTGGATAACTGATAACAATGATTTCCTCCATATCCTGTATGATCCCAATCATGACACTCATAGATATCATTTACTATGCCACAATATTTACAATTTTGAGAATCTCCCACGTCAAATCAGGATTGAATATTTTTGGAGTTGAAGAGATAGTTTCCCGTACATGACTCATTGTTATTGCCTTTGATATACATACATGGTTGCGTCAACAGAAAATTTTGAGCATCTTGCTTTTGTTGAGCGATACTGTTTTGTTTGAGTTCATCTACACGTTTGAGATACTGGTCTTTGGTATATTGCTTATTGAAAATACAATACTGTTGGTTGGTTAAATTAGCACAGCCATAACAATCTGAACATCCTTTGCAGTTGACGATATACCATGAATTGTGGCAATCAAAACAAAACTGCGAGTAAAAAAGATTATAACAATTGTATAGATCTACACTATCAAAGCATCATACTGATTGACTACATTTGTAGAGATCTACGCCATCTTTGGATTTGATACAATTGGAACAATACAACATATCTTGAGAATAATCCGTATTGTAGCTGAGATAGCAATTTTTGGAATATCCGCAACAATTTACATAGTCACAGTTTTCGTTGCCCATAACATTTAGCCCAATCACAGGAACTTTGTGAGTTAATTCTTGTATTTGATCAAAAAATGGTCTCGTAAAATCATAGTCCTGCCCATATTCCATAGGGTCCCGTTGATCAGATCGCCAGATTTTTGGATCGTATACTTTGTAAGGCTTATCTTCGGAATATATTGAAATGATTTGTTTCCCTGTGGCATCACATGTCCTTTTGTACAGTTTCCTCTCATTACGAAAACTTAGTCTCCTCTGCTGACGGCAATCAGGACAAAGTGTTGGTGTTGGGATAGTATATTTTGTATTGTTGAATACAGGAGAAATTTTATCGTAAAACTGCATATCTTTGTCGGTGATGGTAAATGTCGTTCAACATTGCTCACAACCTTTGGTTTCTATGATAATTTCTGCCATGTATTGTATAATGTGGTAAAATATTTCACATTGAAACACCAGCATCATATCTATTTACTTGACTTTTTCAATGAATTCAATATCATTAACTGTGCTGCAAAAATCACAACAATAATAACAATATAAAATTAAAAAGCGCAAATATAAAATTAAAAAGCGCAAATATAAAATTAAAAAGCG
>CAZECU010000017.1:5890-16744 GCA_964510755.1 uncultured Candidatus Peribacteria bacterium
AAATTAAAAAGCGCAAATATAAAATTAAAAAGCGCAAATATAAAATTAAAAAGCGTAAGTATAAAATTAAAAGGTGCAACACTAACAAAAACATAGACATGGATATTAGTATTTTTATATTTTGTATTTTTATTTTTTTACTATTTTCCCATGACAATCACAAAATTTGAAGACATGTCCGTTTGGCAAAAAGCCAAAGAATTAGTAATTATAACCTACAAAACTTTTCATAAACATCAAGATTTTTGATTTAGAGATCAAATTCAAAGAGCCAGTCTATCAGTAATGAATAATATAGCAGAATGATTTGAAAGAAAATGAAACAAAGAGCTCACTAGATTTCTCTATATTTCCAAATGATCCTGCTGAGAAGTTAGATCTATGCTTTATATAGCATTAGAACTTAAATATATAGACGACAAAGAATATGAACATATGCTCAATACGTGTATTGAAATATCCAAAATGTTATGATGATTTATCAAATCACTACAACCCCAACCAAACTAATAAACTAATTTTTTGTACTTTCAATTTTAAATTTTGTATTATTATTATGGATTTTTTAAGCTTTTTTACTCAATTAGGATTTACCCCCAAAGAAGCAGAAATCTTTCTCACGTTGTATAAATTAGGGAGCAAACCCGCCTCTACAATAGCCAAACATTTGAATATAGAAAGAACAAACGTGTACAAAACATTGCTTAAAATGGTAGATGAAGGGATTGTCTCAGAGACAAAAATTAGAGGCATTACCAATTTTTTTGTGCCAGATGTTTCTATCCTCAAAAAATATATGAACAACAAAAAAGAACAACTCCAAAAATTGGAAGATAATTTTTCGATGATCGAGACAGAACTCTCTCAGTATGATCAGAATAAATATAGTTATATCCCAAAGATTTCTTTGTTTGATGGCATAGATGGAATCAAAAATATGTACAATGATATTTACGAAACCACAATTAATAACCACTATCTCGTGATCAAGTTTTTTGCAACCAACACCTTTGAGTCTCAAATCTCTGTAAACAAAACCCTCAAGGATTATTATGAAGATATCTTTACCAAACTCCAAAAACATCATATCAAGATAGACGCTTACTTAGGCAATGGAATCCTTATCATGGAACAGATCTCCAAAACGACCAATATCCAAAACCTCAACCAATTGCCTGCAGGTAACTCAACTATCAACATGTTTATTGTTGGTGGAACGGTATATCTCATTATTTTCAAGGAAATCCCTTTTGGCATCAAGATCGATAGTAAAGATTTTGCCAACATTATGCACTTTATGTTTGAAAAACTTCAACTTGATTAAGTATCACTATTCTCTTATATATGGTATACTATTTTATCACTTCAACACATTACCTATGGACAAACAAAACACCAACTGATTTTTCATCTTGGGATGAGCTCTGATCCTAGCATTGGGATTGTTTTTTATGGGATTTTTCCTCTTCCGCGCAAACAGCAACCAATCACAATATGGATCTACCAATAGTATTTCCGTCAATGGAGAAGGGAAAGCATCTGTCAAACCTGATATGCTTGTCGTCAATGTTTCCATCTCTGAGCTTGCTAGCACTACAGAATGAGCACAAACTCAAAGCAACGAAAAACTTCAAAAGCTCAAAACACTTCTTACTACATTCAATATTCCTGATGCAAATCTCAAAACAACTAGTGTAAACACCTATCCTGAATACGACTGGAAAGACTCTGGAAGAAGTTTGTTAGGATACAGATCACAGCATAGTTTGAGCATCAATATCACCGGAGAAAACTTTGGAGAGATAGGAGGCAACCTTATTACTGAAATAGCAAAAATCGGATGAGTAAATGTCGATGGAAGTTATTTTGATCTCAAAGACAAAAACGCAGCTATGCAAACTGCACGTGAAAACGCATTGAATGATGCAAAAACCAAAGCAGAACAACTTGCCAAAGCTAGTGGTATGAAAATCAGAAAAGTACTTACCATCAATGATAATGGTAGCTATTACAATGGTGTTTCTCCTATGTATGCCACCAAATGAATGGGAGACGCTGCTGAAATGGCAGTAGACCAATCTACAAGCAATGTAGCGCTTGCTCCTGGAGAGACAGAAGTAACAGTAAATGTTACAGTTGTTTATAAAATTAGATAAACCATTACCCCTCCTTCTCAAAGGAGGACAAAAAAACTAAAACGTCAGCAATGGCGTTTTTTATTATTTCTTTTTCTATTGGGGCTTTTCGTGCCCCAAACCCACGACCAATATTTTTGCTAGGATGCAAAAATACTGGACAAAAAAATCCTTCTTTTCCGCTAGTAAGGCAATAGCTTGTTACATATTCCTATTACTTTAGGATTGATTTTATTACTTAGACAAATCGATTGAGATTGAACGTATATCTTTTTCTTCTTGTATCATCTATTGCTCGACCTACTTTTCACGCTGCATTGTCACTAGCGGGGGTCGATAGTTTATTTTATTTTCCTTCTCCCTACCAATATAGCTACACCTATCAAGAAAAATCCAATAAAGAATCGTTGTGAAATACTAAATCGACCCTGAAATTCTAGCTGGGAATCTGCCCTGACATATTCGAGAAGAAATCTAATGAAACTGTATCCGAGGAGAAATATACCGACAATTTTACCGGGCTTAACTATTTTGGTTTTGACTCGAATACGGATGATGGATAGTGTAATAAACAACAACACAAATCATTCAAAAAAGCTAGAAAGAAAATTGGTATTGAGTCTTAATGATGAATCTATCTGTGGGTAGACGTGAAATATATGGAGGTCGTTGAGGAGAGAAAATATTGGATATCCTAGACGAGGCAACCAATCTGAGACCACTACTCCATACAATTCTTGATTGAGATAATTTCCTATCCTCCCCAGCATAATCCCAAAAGGCAAGATAGCAAAAATCAAATCACCAAATCACAAAAGGTCTTTGAAGGTGAAGCGTTGTTTCCATGCCAATAGTGCCAATGCTATAACCACTCCGAATATTCCTCCTATAAAAGACATACCTCCTTTCCATATTTGTAACATCTCGATAGGATGCGTTCGATAATATCCCCCAGAGTAAATCAGTATATGTCCCAATCTTCACCCGATCAATACTCCCAAAAAGATACAGATCATCAACGTATCCAGATTGTTTTTCAAAAATTCATGAACACGGGGCAAGGTAAGTTTATAGAGTTCTTTTTTGACTACCCGCATAAAAAACACATATCAGACAAGAAACGCTATGGCATAAAATATTCCATACCAATATATATGTATTGTACCTATAGAAAAAGCAATCATATCTCTCCTTTATCTAAATAAATGATTGTTATATACTTATCTTGCCAATAATTGCAATTTTTTATAAAAAACTAGGATCTGCTCCTAGCTTCTTTTTTGAAAAATAATAATCTGATTACGCTTCTTTTTTGGGCAAAAGTTTTTTGTACTCTTGAATCAGTCCTGCTTGTATTTTGGATTTCATCAAATCAGTAGGCAATCCTGCATTAGGATTGAAACAAAAACTTACCTTAATCTCACAAGTTTTTTGATCAAAATTTTGTATCAAGACCTGAGTATATTCTTTGTACATCACAAAATCATAGGTATTGACCTTGTCCATGATGATATCGATAAATTTTTCTATATCCAGAGACATATCTATCTTGAGCTCTATCTCAAGCTTCAACACATTTTCTAGACTATACGTTTTGATTACTGATCTCACAAATTTGGAATTTGGAATAACGACTCTTTTGAAATCAAACGTCCTAAGGATCGTGTTTTTCATATCAATTTGCTCTATTCTACCCGTAATTTCTCCTCCAAGTTTGACGGAGACAATACTACCTGGTTGATATTCTTTGGTCGTATAAATCATAATTCCCGATATCAGATTGGTCAGCGTCGTACGAAATGCAAACCCTACTCCGATGGAGATCCCTCACAAGATCAACCCTACTTTGAGTCCTACAATACTAAACCCGATAAAGATAGAAAGCACGGTCAACGTATAAAAAATAATATCTCCAATCAGTGCTGAGACATTTTCTATATCTTTGTTGCCTTTGACGATAAAATTTTTGGTAATCTTGTATTTGAGATACGTCGCTACAATTTTTGAGAGTGACATAAGCAAAAAACTGATAAGAATAGCCACTATCAGCAAAATAATCTTTGAGATAAATGGGTTTTGATATACTCTTACCAACACATCTCGAAAGGTCTCTCACGCAGTTGTCGCTACATTGGACAAGGTATTCATATGAATAAAGAGAAACAAATAAATACTTCGGCAGCTCAACACATAGATTTGGTTTATTGAGTGTCTCTCTTATTATACTCAGATACCACAAAAAATGCAAATTTTACATTATCATCTTATGACGCTGTAAAGATCATTCCACATGTTTATTTGAGCATGTTTAATTAAGAATTTTGGGAAATCAATTATACAACCATTACGTCTATTTCTCAGTATTTGATAATATGTTAAATAAATTCTTACACGCATAGCGACATCTTCACAATACTGTATTTATGCTGCTATTGGTTTGATGTGCAATATCTTTGAAAAGCATCTCTTCATAAAAACGTAATACAATAACTTCCTGTTGTTGTGGACTTAGTTTTGATACAGCATTAAGCAATTCTAACTTTGTGTCTTCATTAATTGTTTGATCTTCAATAGATTCATGCAAAAAACTATCTAAAAATTTATCATCATTAATGTCATCCATAAAATATCGTCTTTCATTTTTCTTTTTTCTAAGAAAATCCATGGTATAATTATATGCTACTCTACAACACCAGGCGTTAAAAGTCCCATTATCTTTATAATTACCATCTTTGAGCGTTTCCCAGACTTTTATAACAATTGCTTGAGTCACTTCCTGCGCGGTATCTTTATCTAGAAAATATTTAGCGATATATCATGCAACTAAAGGATATACCAGCGAGTTAATATTTCTGTCATTTAGAACCACGATTTCTTTATCGTTGCGAACCATAATTTCTGCAGAATCTGTATTTCTATTATCAATATTGTTAATCATCTCTTTTTACATAAAATAAATCACTACTTTCTAAGTAATAAACAAATATATAGCATATGTCAATATCAAAATTTATCTTTATGATGTAATTTATAACTTATTAATGTTTACATTAATTTTCATCCATCCACTTTATTAAAAATTTCCCATTGAGACGTGAATCAAATATTATGTTATTGATATTTATGATCAGATACGTAGTATGTCCGTGTTTATTTAGTAGCACACGCCTATGCGAAAGTTTATCGTCCTCTTGATTCTGATTGTTATTGTTGTATTGATCGTCCTTTTTGTATTTTTTAAGGATGAGACCTACAACCTCAAACAAGCATTGCATCTCTTTCACAAAAAACAACGTCCTACTGACCTTCCTCCTGTGATACATACCAAATTTTTTGAGGAATGACTCGAAACGCTTACCTTTCATCACGAACAATTGAAACACCTCAAATCACATATCCATACCCATATTGTAGGGATGGACGTCTTGATCAATACGATCATCATCGATATGCTGTGTGGTGGTCATGTTTTGGTAGAATGATTTCCTGGTTTGGCCAAAACCAAAACTATCCATACTTTTGCTCAACTGCTCGGACTAGCGTTCAAAAGGATACAATTTACGCCTGATTTGTTGCCTGCTGACATCCTCTGAGGAGAAATATACAATAGTAAATCTCAAGAATTTGATACCAAGATGGGACCTATTATGGCCAACATTATCCTCGCGGATGAGATCAACAGAGCTACCCCAAAAGTCCAATCTGCCCTATTGGAAGCTATGCAAGAACAGCAAGTAACACTCTGAGGTACAACGCATAAACTCCCCGATCCATTTTTGGTTCTCGCTACCCAGAATCCTATCGAACAAGAAGGAACCTATCCCTTACCAGAAGCTCAAATTGATAGATTTTTGTTTAAGGTATTGGTACACTATCCTACCCTCCATCAAGAAAAACAAATTTTGGATACGTTGGAAAAATGAGATACTCCTGATATCCAAAGCGTATTTACTCACCAGCAACTTCATCAGCTTCAACAACAGCTGGACACTATCACTATGTCTGATGAAATTAAGCAATACATTACCAGACTGACAAATATCACGAGACAACAGCACCAGCACATCCTGTATGGTACTTCCCCAAGAGGTTCTATCGGATTGATGCAAGCAAGCAAAGCAGTTGCCTTGGCCAATGGTAAATCATATGTTACCCACGAAGATGTCCAAAGAGTCGCATTGCCTATTCTGAGACATAGGATCGTTTTGACGTATCAGGCAAAACTAGCTTGACTTACCGAAGACCAAGTATTGCTCCAATTGTTTGCTGGAGTAACGTTGGTATAGATAATTACTTGACTTTTTTCTACTATTATTTATAGTATCTATATAAAATAAAACAAAAAAACAAAATCTATGAACAATACAACACAAAGTATGGTGCTTTCTGTAGCAGAAAGTATTATCAACAAAATTATGCATTTGGAGACCATCCTCCGTGAAGCAGGAGTAGATCTCCCTGTAGAATATGATGCTTCCAAACAAGGTGGATATCTCTGTATATACCACCAAACTATGGGATTACTTTTCCTCGAACAGATAGGTGAAATCCCCTATCGCGCAGATCCTGAGTTTGGAGACAAGGCACGTAAATATAGAAAATTCGCCTTACAAAAATGTGTGTTTTTATTAACCAACAAGAAAAAAGCTAGTGAAGAAACTGCTTTTGGCATCAAAGGAGGTATCCGAGTAGGCACTGATTTTTTTATCGGCTATTCAGGGAATATTCAAAATCTGGATCAGTTAATCGTAATTTGTCTTGCACTCAAAATAAGACATCTTATCGACCCTACGTGGGATCCTTTTAAAGGACATAAGTTGTTCAGAAAATGGATTGCCAAAAAATACAAGCAAGGTAATCCTTTCTTGAATGACATCATTTACACAAAAATTTAATCGAGCTGGATATCTCCAGCTTTTTTTATTTGCCAAGCGTCAGAAATTGTTTGGTCGTATCGACAATCATATCTAGATCAGCTTGTTTGAATCTTTTGTATTGTTTGGACAAACTATTGGAGGATTTGATAGTATCTAGTTGTTTTAGTTGTGCTTTTGTTGTAGATGCAGATTTGGTGATGTTTGCATACAAATCTTTGATCGGTTTGACGTAGTCAGATTTGACGAGTAATGTTTTGTCGTTGAGCGTAAGACGTTTGATGTTGAAGAGATAATACAATGAATTGTTTTCTGTAGGTTTGCCTGCGTTGTATACATCCAGAATCTTGTCATAAAATTTGTTTGAAGCAAAATCGATAACGGATCGATCTAATTCTCCTAGCGTCCGATGTTGTAATCCGTTGGTAAGATCCACATTAAAATAAATCATTCCGACGATTCTCGTCTCTCTCAGTAGAAAATCTTTGAGCTGGACAAGTCGTTCATTCTTGAGTTGCGTATTGGTCCTATAGACCTCCAAAGATTTGTCAAAATTGTATGCTCATTCGTAGTTGACGGCTGTCGTACCCACTTCATCCACAAAGATCGGTTTATTGAATTTTTTGAGTCTATCCAAGGTCTTTCGCCCTGCAGCATTTACTATCATATCTGGAGTCCCTCGTCGTCTATTGCTATTGCCTTTGCCTCGATTGTAAAAGGTAACTCCCATCAGATCTACATAGGTATCTCCTGGATAATAATCTTCGAACGTAGGACATTTCCATTTGGATTTGACTGCTTGCTGGCACTGGATAAAGGTCGCTGTCTGACTTGGTTTGCCACCTTTGGCGGGAAGATCTCGTGCATTGACGGACATATCAAAGAGAATATTTGATTTGGTAAGTCCAACTTCTCTGGACAAATTTCGGACATGGATCCACGCTTGTTTGAATGTCGTAGGATTGGAACTTCGTGGATATCGTCCTCCATTCATTTCGTGCATCGTACGAAAAATCACTCTGAGATTGTGTTTTTTGATAGTTTCAAAAAACTGTTTGTATTGTTCATCAAAATTGCCCTCTGCTACTTGTTTGGCAGAATAATGGTTGGGTGAGATAGATATATGATAGATTTTGTCAGGGCCCAACTTGTCATTGAGTCCACTCAATTGTTTTTGTACGTTATCGTTTCGTGGATCAAAAATAAACGCTACGATAGGGATATCCAAATCATACTCTTCTTGGATACGTTGGATGTTTGAGGTACTATTGTCTCGTGATTTCATACCAAAAAGATATGCCTGGGACGTTGCACTCAACATAAAAATTCCAAACACAAGTAGTATTCCAGCAAATATTTTACTTTTCATATCATGATATTTTTTTATAAAATCTTTATTTTTTTATTTCCGTGACAACGCTTCATGGGAATCATGTTTTGACTCATGCACCTCTTGGCGTGTCCCAAAGTTTGAGAAGCAACAAGGGTAATTTTTCGTCTTTGTCATATTCTATCGTAAACGAAAATACCGCAGAGATATTTAGTTGTAGGGCATTTTGCGTCATAGTAAGTGCTGTGAATGTTCCCCTACTAGGACACACGGTAAAATATCTATCACCAACCCTGATCTCTATACTATTGGTTGGCTTTGTTATTTTTTTGGGAGTGATATCAAATATTTCTGGAAAACCTAATTTTTTGATCATCTCTGGATTTATTTTTTTTCACTTTTGACTTCATTCAAGTCGATAATAATCGATTTTTTTGCCTCCTACAGGTACATCGGCAAGTGAATTTACGGTCTTTAATGTCCTTCTCATCCCCTCTTTGAATGTTGCTTCGTAAGAGTTTATTGATTCCCTATGTTCGTCATGTACATCACTATTTTTCGTTTCCTCACATTGTCCTATAGGAACGGAATTTTTGGCTTGAGTATGTACAAAAGCATTTCAACTAATAGTTGGCACAAACAATGCCATGATGGCTATTTTGGCAATCAAACTTCCTTGGTTTTGTTTTAGTTTTTTGTTTTCCTGTTGTGACAACTCTTGTACCTCTTTCATAGGAAAATAAAAAAAATAAATCATCTATTTGATGAAGCTACTATAGATATTTACAAAAAAATATCCAGCCATAATACAACTAACAACCAATTTCAACAGACTTCCTGTCATAAATCCAATGAATGAACCTCATGCAGATCTCAATGCTTGATGATGTTGTTTGCCCGCATATTTTTCTCCGAGATATGCTCACAAAAACGGTCAGCCAATCAATCATAACAATCCAAATGGTCAGATTACAATCCCAAAAATCGGAAGGACAATGACAGCAATGATCAGCCCGATATTACTTCCTCTCACTCATCGTTTGGTTCAGCCAAATTTTTTGGTTCATCGTGATGGTACAACATAATCGAGGATAGTCAGCAATCCAATAATCAGTGCTCGTACGATGAAAAATGTCCAGCTAAATGGATGTCCTGAAGTAAGTTGGAGAAGAATAAAAGCAACATAGGCGAGAAGTGGTCATGGCAATACTGGCAGTAATGAACCAATTATTGCTCCGACACACAGCAAAGCTCATAGTATGATAAGGAAAATATCCATGCACTCCTAATACATAATTAAAAATGATACACGTGTCTTATGGTCGAACTATATGTATTCCCTCCAAGCTATCAAGTTTTTTTGTTTATAGCAAAAGGATACTTAGAAACTAAGCATCCTCCGTAAACATTAAACCTTAAACACATTTTTTGGAGCTCTGCTTCTCCTTGGCTCACAACTTCATAGTAATACTATGGACAACATCTCAGAACCCGTTTCTGATAGTTGCCTACTCCATGTGACGGCGAAAGATTTTTCTTTGCCCTGTAATGCAAATATCTGCTATAGGCAATAACCTCAAATCTTTCATAAACAGGCGGACGGCGATTAAGCCCGTCTGAGAGACAATTATCGGTGTCTCTCTGTCCTAATAAAATCTACAGCATAGTAACTCTTTTTTTGCAAATTTATATTAACGGTACTTTCTTATATTTATTTACCACATAATGTCAATAGATAATTTATTTTAGAAAATATGGAAAAAGGAGAAGGTTGAGTGCTCTGGGAAACCCAGCAGATGAACCTTACTCCTTACAGTAGTTTGCTAGCTTATGGCTAGCGTGGGGAGATCCCCCACTATTTTAATACATAATAACCAAAGATTGTATTCCTGGTCAGATAGCCTGTGTCTCCCGGCGAAGAAACATTTTGGCTACCGGCGTGCCTGCTTGCATAATGCAGGGAATACGTCTTTGGCTGATGCTCAGTTCAATTTTTCAAAGAACATGCATGCCTCTTTCTTATATATATTATCGTCCAAATAACAAGAGATTATATATCTTTTTTTGTATTTTACAAACTTGGAACAGGGAATTGCAACGCTAAACTTCTGACTTTTTGTCTGAGCTCAGCCAATATTTCTTCGTTTTCTCTATGTTTGAATGCTTGGTCCATGAATTCAACGATGTGTTTGACCTCTGCTTCTTTGATTCCTCTTGTGGTCATAGCTGGCAATCAGATACGAAGTCCAGATGGGCGAAATGGTGGATTGGGATCGTCGGGGATAGTAGATTTGGAGGTGGAAATTCAGATTTTGTCCAGTGTTTTTTCTGCAATAGATCCATCTATATCCGTAGCACTAAAATCTACAATGACCATATGATTGTCTGTTCCTCCCGTTACTAATTTGTATCCGCGAGCTGTTAGTTCTGATGCTAAGGTCTGGGCATTTTTGAGTGCTTGCTCGGCATACGCTTTGAATGCTGGTGTTTGAGCCTCTTTGAGAGCAACAGCGAT
>CAZECU010000018.1:0-2862 GCA_964510755.1 uncultured Candidatus Peribacteria bacterium
ATTCTAATACTTCGTCATGAATTCTTTAGATAAGAAATATGAAGAACTAAAAGAAAGTTTCAAAAAATTACCTGAACAAATTGGTTCTTTAATTGAATTAACTCCAGAAGTTTGGGAAATTTTGTGATCTTTATATAAGACAGAGGCAATTTATGTTAAAAATATAGAAATTATCTGACAAAATATATTTAAAATATGTTGTAAATTTCCCAAATATTGATTGAGTATAGAGGAACCAGATCACGTTTCTAATGTACAAATGCAAGCAGCATTTAATCAAGCATTATATTCAGCAATATGATTAGCAATTAGACAACAAGGAATAAATTCTCCCATATCATATGAAATTTTTCTCTTAAATAGAATGAATGCTTTATATCGTCATGATGAAAGAACTTTTAGAAAAATACTCAAAGTATGAGAAGAAGCATTCTTAACTTTACAAGTAGAACCTTTCATTAAAAAATGAGATATGTATACAATAACAACAAATTTTTTAAGAACAAACGAATGCTTTATGCACTGAAAAGTAGAATGTTTGTTGCAAGATAAATACGTAAAATAATATTTTTGGCTGACGTAAAGCTCATTTCATTCGCTCTCACAACAGCTTATGTCTGCACATACTTGGCACGTCAGACGAGAAGTGGACGTTACAAAAAAATCCCACGGATATACCGTGAGAGTTTTTCAACATATATAATGGGAAAGACCGCTTACTTAATAAATATTATGCATATTCTTCAACCAACATTACTTCTTCGAAGATCTGGTCGATAGTTGCTTGAATTTCCATGACTGGCATTTGGAAAGTATTATGGTTGAAATTATTCGCTAGTAAGAATGTCTGTAAAATAGCAGATGTGTCTTGAAGTGATCCAATAATTGTTTCAATCGCTGTTGTATCAGTGATTGTTTTTTGATTCAATGCTGTTTTGAGATCAGCAAGATGCAATTTGATCTTGGTAATATTATCTATTACCACATTTACAAATTCTGATTCTACCTTTTCGGCAGTAGTTGTACTATATTGTGCTACTGAATCTCCGCTAATTTCAAGACATTTAGCAAGTCCTGCTTCAATATCTTTGCATACACCCTCAATCTTTTGGATTAATGTGTTTACATTACGAACTGATTCAGATGATAATCTTGTTGAAAAGTTTTCCATAGGTAGAGGCAATAAAGGAGTAAATAAGATGATTAAGAGCGCATAACAATAGGATTTCCATCATTAGGCATTCTTGTGTACTATAAGTATACCCCAAAACACAAAAGAAAACAAAAACAAACAATCCGCTCAACGAGTTTTTGCAGTAAAAACAGATAAAATATATATTCTTATTTACAATAAATCAAAAATATGTTTTTATGCAAACTATGAGTTATCAAACTAGCCAAAAGAGCTATTTTGCTTATAAAAAAATGAGGCTATTTCTATGCTGAGGTTTTTTTATAATTATAACTACATAACTAAAAAGGTCGATGGTATATTCTGGTTCGGAGGTGGTCAGGTAAAACAATTCCCAATAGAAGCTCTACATGGGCCCACAGTTTTTCACTGGGGTTGTAGAGCGATTCGTATACCTACGTCCATTTCTATTCCCAACGGAAAGAGTACCATAAGACAGCCTGTCCCGCAAGGCGGGAAGGAGTTTTTTGCTTACTTTTTTTCTTGATCCTCAGCGAAGTCTGAGGGCACCTGGAAGGAAAAAAGCCCACCTTCGTGGACAAGTAAGGCCAAGCCGGCGAGGCGATTAAAATAAAATATATATGGTATCGTTAAATGTACTTTGTAATTATTCCCCAAAATAAAAATAAAGCAAAAAAAATTTGACAGAACCAAAAGATTGAGTATAATGAGAAGTAGAGTTTATTTACCTTACCCAACACCATCGTGAAAAAAGAGCTATACATAGGCAAAACAAAATGGATTTGTGTACAAGAACCAGACAAACAGACCATTGAAACGATTGCCAAACAATATGATTTGCACGAAATGATTGTAGAGGATATTTTGGAAGTGAATGCACAATCCAAGATAGATACGAGCAGTAATCATTTTTTTTTGGAATTAACATTTACCAAATATATCCCGGAAGAAGCTAGATATATTTCCAATGAATTGGACGTAATCATAGGCAAAGAGTATATTATAACTACTACAGCCAAAGAGTCAGAAAAACTAAATAACGTATTTGAAGAGATACAACAGGAAAACAAACACAAAAATATATCGTACAAAACATCTCCCTACTATATATTGTACAGAATTATTGATGCTTTTTATGATAAAACTATAAAATCTCTAGCATTGTCTTCACAAAAATTGCTCCACATACAAACTAGAATGGTAGAAAAAAATAAAGACGTCATCGATGAGCTCATTACCGAAGATCTCAACAAAATATTTATAAAACACAACTTTTTGTCACAAGAAGAAATTATTGACGACCTCATTCATCACGTACAAAATATAAACAACAAATATTTAACAACATATTTCAACGACCTAAAACCTAAATTAGCAAAAATCATCAGAACGATAAACGTCCTTACAGAAAAAAATGACTCCCTCATGACAGCATACAACACATTTTTGAGCATCAAAAGCAACAAAAGTGTAAACAGACTTACCTTTGTCAATTCAATTTTTTTGCCACTCACGTTGTTAGCAAGTATTGGTGGTATGTCAGAACGAAGTATGATCACAGGTCCAGAAAACTGGAAAATAACTTATCCACTTTTTTTACTATTGTGTGTAGCAATCGCATATCTAACATCCATACTCCTCCGCAAAGTATTTTTCAAAAAATAACTACAAAAAAAATCTACAGCCCACAAGAAATTGTGGGTTTTTTT
>CAZECU010000018.1:2962-16478 GCA_964510755.1 uncultured Candidatus Peribacteria bacterium
TATTCACTTTTCACTAAATTTTTAGCACATACGTAGCCACTCGTCCATGCTCGCTGCAAATTGTATCATCAAGTTTTTCCGGTGATATCCAAGGATTCTCCGATGAAATAGAGTCAAGGAAATTTTTTGGATTGAAAGGATTGATCAAGATCTTGCAAACATATTCATCACACAGACACTTTCGCTTCTTGGATCGATTTTAATGAACTGAGAGCAAAATCACGAAGCGTATCGCCTTCCAAGAGTTTAAAATATTCAACAACTTTTTTGCTCGTTCAAGCAAGATCAAAATCTAGCTGAAAAGTACATTTTTTAAGATCATCTATATACAAAGTAGCATCAAACACCACAGGTCAACTGACTCACTGATGAGTAAAGAGCACAGGTCATTTGGCGCTATACACCATTTTGTTGTCTACAAAAAGGAGTAAGGTTGCTTGCACGGTATTTCATGCCAAGGGAGCAACATCTTCTTTTGTCTGGATACCACACAATGCAGGACGTGGAGAAGAAAGAGAGAGTCAAAGATTTTCCGCTAATTCATAAGCGAATGGACTTGCTCCTATCTGTGGATACGTCATTCATCACGTTGCCACAATGACTTTTTTGGCTGAATAGCTACCGAGAGAAGTGGTAACTACAAATATATTAGGATCAGTACACTCCACAGAGACTAACTCATGATTGAGCAAATGCTGAGTATCATTTTGAGCGGATTCATGGACTAGGAACTCTACAAGTTGTTTAGCTTTTCAGCTTGTGAGCAATACCCTACCATTATCCTCTATCTTGGTTGCTATCGCATGATCATTGAGATACTGTATCATATCTTCGGGTCCAAAACGATGAAAGAGAGACGGTAAGGATTTGAGATGCGTTCAAACATAATGAATATTAGGGTCCAGATGAATATTGGTCAGATTACACCTTTCTCATCCAGAGAGAAGAACTTTGGATCAGAGTTTGTCTGTTTTTTCTATAATACATTTTTTTCGCTGTTTCGGCAAAAACAAAGAACAAAATAGTCCTGAAGCTCCTCAACCGACAATAATAACATCATAGACCATAGACCAATAAAAACATAAAATGACACTAAACTAATGATAAATGTTAAATGATAAATTTTAAATGTATGATTTTGCAACTTTATGGACTATAGTAATTTACAATAGTTTATATGAAGACAAGTCATTCATCTATCATTTCTAATTTCTAATCTATCATTATCAATGATCATCTATCATTTTTAATTATTTTAAAGTTTGTAGGGTTTCAAAATATCTGCATATGATTGTAAGACAAAAATATTGTCAAACAGACATGCAACTGTAAGCGGTCAAACACCACCAGGGACTGGTGTATATGCTGCGACTTTATCTTGAATAGTTTCTATATGTACATCTCCCACAGGTTTGCCATCAATATGCCCATATCCTACATCCACAATAATCTGTGTAGTATCATTGCGTATAAATGTCTCATCAACAAGATGAATTTTTCCCGTACAAGAAACAATATAATCTGAATTTTTTGAAATGATTTTGATTTTTTCGACAGGAGTATCTCAGTTGCATGTATACACCGTTGCTCCTCTCTTGATACACTCAAGAACAAGAGGCTTCCCGACGATATTACTTTGTCAGAAAATAGCGACAGTTTTTCCCATAAAATTATCTAAATTATATTTTTCCAAAATATACAATACTGCTTTGGGTGTTGCAGGGACAAAATCTATAAGTCACATTTGTGATAATCCCACTATCACACCACCAAGACCATCAAGATCTTTTTGCGGAGTAATAGCAGCAAGCAATTGTTGTTTGTATTCTACAAACTGCTCAGGCAACGGAAGCTGGACAATAATACCCACACAGTCATCATCATGATTGAGATATCTGATAAGCTCCATTACTTTGCCAACACTATCATAATTTTGGTTGATATAAATACCAACATCATCAAATTTTCCAGCTTGATTTCTATCATATTCGGCAGTATGATTTTGTCCAAACACAATGACAGGCAATCCGATAGATTCCCCATAGGCTTTTTTGTGTTTGACGTAGGTAGCTGAAGAATAGTCGTCGCCTAGAAAAATGATGGCCACATATACTTTCCTTTCACCGAAAAATTTAGCTCTTTTGATAATAAGCTCTTGTTGGAAGGAAACAGAAAGTTCTTTTCACGAAAGTATCATAGAATAATAGTAATAAACTAAACATATAACAAGGAGTTTATATTAATTCAATACTCTATCTCAACTATAAATTACTAGCAAAATTTTTGCAAAATAAAGATTTCTCAATATAATTACCTATAGTTATTTTATTAAACTAATAAAATGATTAATACACTATGAAATCATAAAAACAATCAAGAAATAAAAAAGTCCTTACAGGAAACACTTTTTAACGAAGAAAAAAATAAAAAATGATTAGCAAAAATACAAAAAGAAACAAATAAAGAAAAAGAGAACCAAAATAAAAAAGCAGAACAACTAAAAGATTTACTTGCTATCAAAGATGACATGAAAAAATTACAATCCATAGTAAGAATTCCTAAAAAGTCATTTGATCTATTACAAAGAAAAAAAGTAAGAATTAATAAACTACCATTATTTGATCCTAACAAAAAAGAAGATTCATTTCAAATTGATGGACGTTGTTGGGATGTAAGTAGTATCGATATCAAAAATAACCTCTCTACAGTAAAAAATGCAAGTTTTGATAATCAAACTAAACGACCTAAAGACATTAACGATTATTTTAATCCAGAAAAAATAATGGAACTAGGAAAAAATCCATGACTAAATATAAATGAGCTTCATAAAAGATGAATTACGGGGAAAAACATCGGAATTGCAATCATTGATCAAACACTATTAGTCAAACACAAAGAATATAAAGACAATCTGAACTTGTATGACGAAATCGAGGCTAACGATGAAGCACAAATGCATTGAGCAGCTGTTGCTTCTATTGCTGTTGGGAAAAATACAGGAGTAGCTCCTGATGCAAATCTGTATTATATTTGATTGACACCTGGGACATATAAAAACAATGGAGAATTTGAATATGATTTAGGCAAATTTGCCAAAGGTATTGATAAAATAGTTGAAACAAACAAACTTTTACCAAACGAAAAAAAAATCAGAGTAATCTCAATTTCTTTAGGTATGGTTAACGATTTACCAGGTGGCAAGGAAGCACTAGAATCGATAAAAAGAGCAAGCAATGAAGGGATATATGTAGTACATACTGGAGATGATAAATTTTTGGGTGCTGGTAGGAATCCAGAAACAGACCCAAATAAACCTTCATCATATACAAAAGGATTTCGATGGGACAATCAAAATATTCCACAATATATTATTGACAGTAAAATTTTGTTCCCAATGGATTCAAGAAGTGTAGCAAGTCCTACAGGGAATAATGATTATGTATTTTATCGTCACGGTTGATGGAGCTGGGTAATCCCATATATTGCAGGATTATACGCACTATGTTGCCAAGTAAAACCAAGTATAAATAAAACAGATTTTTGGAAAGCAGCCAACCAAACAAGCAAAAAAATAATGATAGAAAATCAAGAATTTAAAATAATCAATCCTGTAAAATTAATAGAATATCTAGAAAAAAATTAAAGTAATTTCTTAAACACATCTACACTATTCAATTTTTCCCAACTAAATCCATCCCTACCAAAATGACCATACGCAGCGGTATTTCTAAAAATAGGTTTTCTCAAATCCAATTTTTCGATAATTCATTTTGGACTCAAATCAAAATTATTTTTCACAGCATCGACAATGGTTTGTAAGTCAACCTTTTCTGTACCGAAACAATCTACATACACACTAATAGGCTGAATGACTCCTATAGCATATCAGAGCTGAATTTCACACCTCTCACAGACTCATGAAGCAACAATATTTTTGGCAAGATATCTAGCAATATATGCTCCACTTCTATCTACTTTTGTAGCATCTTTTCAACTAAATGCTCAGCCACCATGCTTTCAAATACCACCATAAGTATCGACAACAATTTTTCTCCCTGTCAATCAAGTATCTCACGCAGGACCACCAATCGTAAATGCTCACGTAGGATTGATATAATATTTGGTTTGTGCATCGACCAAATCTCAAAGAACAGGGCGAATAACATATTCTTTTATTCCCATAGCAATCTGTTCTTGTTGTATTCATACAGCATGCTGAGAGGAGACCACAACCGTATCTACTCTTATGGGCTTTTGATCCTCATATTCTACCGTCACTTGTGTTTTACCATCAGGATAAAGAAACGGCAATACTCCTGTTTTTCTCACTTCAGTAAGTTTTTTGGCCAATATATGTGCCAAAGAGATAGGCAAAGGCAAATAATTTTTGGTTTCGTTACTAGCATAACCATACATGATTCCTTGATCCCCTGCTCATCATATATCTACTCATTGAGCAATATCAGGAGATTGTGTATGCACAAAACTAATAATAGTACAGGTTTTACCATCAAAATATTTTTGATCACTATCATATCAAATAGCAATGATGGTTTGTCTAGCAATGGTTTCATAATCCACTACAGCTTGGGTAGTAATTTCTCAGCTAATAATGAGTGTTCATGTAGTAATCAAACATTCACATGCAACTCTAGAATAAGGATCCTGTGCCAAACAAGCATCCAAAATAGCATCAGAAATCTGGTCACACATTTTGTCAGGATGTCATTCTGTTACGGATTCACACGTCATAAAATGTTTCATGATATAATAATAAAAAAATAAAAACGATCTCAGGTCACAAATTTTTGCATTAAAAAAAGCTCTTTCACACACGAGAAAGAGTACATAGAAAAACCGATAGATAAGTTTTTATAATATCTTTCCCATAATGGGTAGGATGTAGCACCTTTTTGCCTATGCAATGGTTGCTGGAACGATCATAACGAGCCTATTCTCTATCGTTCTCTCTAGATATAATTACTAGGAAACTTATAAAAATACACCAACAAAATACAAATGATTTTTGGGAAATACAATAAAATGGTGAGTGTTGCATGGGCACCAAAATTGCATATTACATAACTTTTTGGTCTTTTCGGGAAAAAAATAAGCAATTAAGACACAAAATAAAACAACAAAATTGCATTTTTAGAGAGATTGGATATACTATATATACGACAAACAATGTTTTACACCATAAAAATCTATGTCTGACTTTTTAATTATCATCATCATAGCCATAGGCATACGAGTAATTTGATCGCTTATCGTCAAAGCATCTTTTTCGTCAATGCACAAAAAACATAGACAACAACAAGCAGCAAAACTCAGATATATGCAAATTAAAATCCCCAAAAGTGTCACCACCAAATGAGGAGACGAGGGAGGAGATACCATCAGAGATATGAAACAAAACATACAAATCATGAATCAGATATACAAAAATTTTTATTCTATCGTAGAAGACAAACGAAAACACAAAAAACTCGGACACAATTATATAAGCATGGAAATGTTTATAGAAAAAGAAGTTATTAAGTTTATCATGGGCGTACCAGAAGAACACGTAGAAACCATGGAAAAGCTCATTTCATCATTTTATATAGGAGCAGTCGTCGATGCTATCGACCAACCAAAAATGTTGGAAGCGGGCAAGTTTATGGCGGGAGGAGAATTTGTATTAGCCAAAAACAATGCCTATCCTATCAAGACCTATGAAGGATTTGAAGCAGATCCGATGGATAGTATTATATCTGCATATTCCAAAGTATTTACCGACGAAAAAATGTGCTTACAAATATTGATTTCTCCACTAGATGAAGAAGTCCTCAAGTCACTCAGAAAAGATGCCAAAAAAATCAAAGAAGGCAAAAACAAAGGATTTATGAGTCTGTTAATCAAAGATATTTGGAAAGGCGTACTAAGTACAAGTGGTGAAAACAAAGATGCAGCCAAAGACGATGAGAAAAAAAATGATTTAACCCAACAACAAACAGGAGATCTCGACAAAAAAACAGAAGATGAAATATTTTCTGTCAAAATTAGAGCACTGGTTACTTCTCCTGATGCCAAAAGACCAGAAAGAGTGATAGAAGATTTGGCAAGATGATTTAGCCAATATAGTTATATAGGACTCAACGCTTTCAAATTTAAAAAGACAAAAGATATCCAAACATTTGCCAAAGAGTTTATCAATAGAGTATTTCGAAGTGATAATGGAACTATCAGCAACATCAGAAAATGGGAGAAAAAAATGATTTTGAGTATCAAAGAACTTGCTTCTATCATCCATATTCCCAACGCAAAATTCAATAGAAATCCACGTATTTCTCGACAAAAATATAAAATCGTCCCAGCTCCCGACAACATGCCAACTGAAGGAATCATGCTTGGATACAACACCTACGCAGGTATCAAAAAGGAAGTTAAAATTATGACCGACAATGACGATAGAATGAGACATATGTATGTTATCGGACAAACAGGTTCATGAAAATCAACACTATTAAAAAAAGCAATACAAGAAGATATAAGACTAGGAAACGGTTTCTGTGTAATCGATCCACATGGAGATCTTGTAGAAGATACTATGAAATATTTTCCCAAAGAAAGAATAGATGATCTGATTTATTTTGATCTTGCCAATACCGAATATCCTATTGCTTTCAATCCTTTGGATGGAGCAGAAACCGATGATGAAAGAGATGTCGTGACGAATGATCTGGTAGAGATGTTTGTCTCTATGTATGGAGAAGAAATATTCGGACCAAGAATCCAGGATTACTTCCGTAATGCATGTTTTTTACTTATGGAACAACCCGAAGGAGGTACTTTGATAGATATCATGAGACTCTTTACCGATGATGCATTTGCCGAATCCAAAATCAGAAACGTCAAAAATCCTATCATCGCTGCCCGATGGAATAAGACGTATAAAAAGATGGGAGACAGAGAAAAAGCAGAAATCATTCCATTTATCCAAGCAAAATTCTGACCTTTCACTACAGGTACCTATGTAAGAAATATTATCGGACAACCAAAGTCATCATTCAATTTCTTTGATGCAATGAATGAGAAAAAAGTGATTCTTGTAAATCTTGCAAAGGGTTTGGTAGGAGAAGAAAACAGTAAACTCATAGGAAGGATGGTATCAATGCAACTCAAACTTTCCGCTCTCAAAAGAGCTAGTTTAGAACCAAAAGATAGAGTACCCTTTTTTCTCTATATCGATGAATTCCAAAATTACGTATCCAAATCTATCGAAAGTATCTTATCAGAGGCGAGAAAATATAAATTAGGATTGATTATAGCTCATCAATATATCGATCAGCTCAAACAAGAAGGCCTAGGCGGCAATCTCGATCTTTCTAAGACTATCTTTGGTAACGTAGGTAACCTATTTATATTCAAAGTTGGTGCACCTGATGCAGAATTTTTGGAAAAAGAATTTGGCCCAGAATTTTCCGCGATAGATATGGTCAATGGAGATACACGAAGAGCTGCAGTCAAGATAGTCGTCAATAACCAACCGACCAGACCATTCAGTTTCACCATAGATCTTCCTTGGTTGAAACCAATCGTCAATATACCAGAAAAGATAGAAATCATGAAACAAATATCTGCCCTCAAGCGGGGAACAAAGAGAGAATTGGTAGACAAAGAAATTTATTTTAGAGTTGGCGTATAAACTAACTTTCAAATTAGTGAATAGTGAACTTCTAAATAGTGAAAAGTGAATAGTGAAAAGTGAAAAATGAAAGATTTGTATTATTACAAACTATTGTAAATTACTATAGTCCATATATACAGAATCCATCATTGAAAATTGAAAATTAAAAACGAAGTGAAGTCATGCTTTAGCAGGATTGAAAATTAATTTAGAAGTCCAACAGGTAAAGTTAAGTTAAAGTCTATATAAGCTTTTGAAATTACTTTCTAGCTGTTCAGCCAGAGAGTTTTTTTCTATCTGCAAATAGTCAGCCACAAATTGATACAGATACTGGATATTGGCAGGAGTATTGGTAGTCCCACGCACCACTTGTGGACTCAACCAAGGAGCGTCTGTCTCCAGAAGCAATTGATCCAAAGGAACGTTGTCCAAAGTATCTCTCAGCAATTGAGCATTTTTGTAGGTCACATTTCCACAAAACCCTATATACAATTTTTGGATATGCAGATCTTGTAATCTTTGCAATTCTTGAGGTCAAAATCCCCGACAATGAATATAGATCGTCATATCGCGATAATTTTGGAGAATGTTAAAGGCAGTATCAAAATCTTTTCTTATATGCAACATCAAGGGCAAACCTAATTCTTTCGCAAGATCACATTGTGCCACGAACAATTGCTGCTGAAGGGGCAAAAACGCTTCACTTCCAGGATAGTACGTATCGATACCACATTCTCCGATAGCCACTACTACATTCTTATATTCTTCATACATTTTTTTTAAATCCAAAATTTTTTGCTGAAGATTGTCTGAGCTAATCTCGCCATCCATGCAGGACTCAGGATGATAACCAATACTCGCCAACACCGGAAGCGTATATCATCATAAAGCAGCTTGTTGAGAGAGTTCAAGAGCTCTCGTATTGTAGAGATCACTAGCTCCCGCATTGACCAATCCTACTCCACCTGCCTGGACAAATTGAGCAAGGATATCTTGCCAAATAACATACAAATCATCATTGTTCATATGAGTATGAGCATCCACCAATTGCATAGCACACCAAAAAAATAAAAAAATCGATAAATTACCGTTGCATTGGTTATATAATTTCTTACACACTAATCAACAATAAACAACTTTTTTGTTAATTTTAGTTTATAAAAAAAACAATGGCAATAGTATTGGGAATTTTGATGTTTATGGTCTTGGTTATCGCACATGAAATAGGTCACTTCATTAGTGCCAAAAAAAGCGGTGTCAAAGTATTGGAATTTGGTATAGGTATCCCACCCAAAGTATGCAAACTTTATACGGACAAATCAGGCACACAATATACACTCAATTTGATACCATTAGGATGATTTGTGAGACTCAAAGGAGAAGATCCTAATGATCAAGACGCTTTTAATGCGCCAGATAGTTTCATTACCAGCAAATTATGGAAAAAAATTATCATTCTTCTCGCAGGGATTGGTATGAACTTTATAGTTGCACGAGCAATATTTACCACAATCTTCACCATAGGGACACAACCTATGTCGGTGCTTCCTGCAAATACCCTTGCTTCACAGACCAATAGTTATCTCATGCCTACTATTGATTTTTTGCAGGCAGAGTGATTTATTAGTGGTGAATTGGTATCAGCACCTGCCACAATCACCAAAGTAGCCTCCACATTACTTGGCCAACAGATGGGATTGTTGTCTTGAGATACTATTATAGCTATCAATGATACCCCCGTAGATGTACGAAACATTAGTAGTATCCTCAAACAAAATATCGACAAAGATATCAACGTAGTATATACGAGAGATACCAAAACCAACAGTGCTCAAGCACACTGCCCTGCCGAGAGTTGTATATTGTGACTCACCTTTTCTGCGGGAGCTATCAATCTCAAACCTATTAAGTTTCCTTTGCTCAAAGCTATGGGAGCTGGATTGCAAGAGATAGCAGCAGAGACCAAACTAACCTTCAAGACACTAGGAACACTAGGTAGCGACCTCTTATCATTTGACAAGACAAGAATCAAAACATCATTCAACCAACTTACCGGACCAGCAGGAGTGATCAAAGTAGGAGAATCATTACTCAGTTCAGGAGGACGAACATTGTTCTTGGGATTTGCGGGAATGATTTCACTTGCCCTCGCTATTTTCAATGTCCTTCCTATACCTGCGTTGGACGGAGGAAGATTGTTGGGAGTCATTATCCAAGGCGTAGGCAAACTCAAACCACAAAAATATTTTACCATAGAAGGATATATCAATTTCATCTTTTTTGTCGCTTTGATGACCTTGGGTGTATATATCTTACTCAAAGACCTTGTGCGCTTTCGAGACATTGCCATTCCTTTCATCTCTTAGTTGTTCACATAATCGATCATATCAAAAAAACTCCACGTTATAGTGGAGTTTTTTGCTTGAAAAAAAACGAGAAGAATTACTTAGTAGAACAGTCATCTATCATATGTTTGTATTCACTTGCTTTGCGAATATATCCAGGAAGATTTTCGTCCAATGTCTTGAGTCATTCTTTTCTCAGTTTAAGATAGGTTTCATTGAGCTCTGTGATGACAGCAGGATCGATACAAGCTTTGTTTTCTGCCATAGCAATCAGTTCTTGATATGTCTTTTCATAGTCATACTTTCTTTCAAAAGCTTCAGAGTTGGTATTGGTGACTTTGTGAACATACACGACCGCTCTTTGCCACAAGACCTCAAATCAGGAAAAAATAGATGCCTTTTCGGCAGGATGATTGTAAATATATCCGAAAGAGAATCCTAGCAAAACCAGTCCAATAACCAGCTTAATGATATTGTTTCTCAGAAATTTCTTTTCTTCTCTATCTAGTGTCATAAGCATACGAAAAAATTAAAAAAAACAATGATAACGAGTGAGTGATATCGTTTTTTGCATACTTTTCAAGTACTTCTTATCTCATAATATTTACTTGCTTCGATAGAGAGAATGTATATTTTTAGTCATAGTGACAAACTCATGCCATCTCACACGAGGAATATACTTTATTTGGACTTATACGTTTCTGATGAAAATTGCTTTCGTACAATGTCGAACCACACCATGATGAGCACTCGCCGTACTCAAAGATTTGATTGACGAACAAAAAAATATAGAGGAAGCTGCCTTGTTTACGGTATATTCAGAGTATGCGGAAATCAACACCGCTCACCACACACTCCGTGTCATTACTGCATTGCCAAAATGGGCAAACGCTATCTTTTTGCGATGTAGCAAACACAAGATACCGCTTATCTCACGACTCTTTGACTATCGTAATTTGATGTTTTTCTATCCACTCCTAACCAAAATACTTTCTCACAAAATCAAACAACGAAAGCCGGATCATATTTTCATCTCTTCCTTTGCTATTGCCAAAAACATCACACCTATATCTGGCATCAAAACTACACTTTATCTCCATTCTCCGATGCAATACATTTGGACGCATCATGACGAATACAACGAAAAACTCACCGGATTCAAAGGCAAATTATTTCATCGAATCGTCCCTAGACTCAGAAAACGAGACCTCAAATTTACCAAATTCGACAAAATATACGCCAACAGCAAATATACAGCAGACAGCGCAACCAAACTATATGACATGCACAATATCCAGATCAAATATCCTCTGGTCACAGAAAAATGCTTCATACCTGCGATCCAAGACCACCCACTCAACTACTATGTCTACGTAGGCAGACTGGTAGCATTTGTCAGAGAAACCGACAAAATCATCAAGCTCTGTAATGAGCTCAAAGTCCCTCTCATCATTATGGGCAGCTGACCTGACGAGAAATATCTCAAATCTATCGCATGACCCACAATCATATTTGTCTGACGAATCAACGATGTTGACGAAAAGATCAAAATCATGAGTCAAGCCAAAGGACTCATCAATCTCACCAAAGAAAGTTATGGAATAGGTACAGTAGAAGCGATGTTGTTGGGATTGCCCGTCTTTGGATATAGTCAGTGAGCCACTGCAGAATTGGTAGACAAAGACTGTGGTATCTTGGTCAAAGACAAACGTCACAAAACCTTGGTCGCTGCATTTCAAACATTTATGAACACCTCTCGAGATAGACAAAAAATCGCCAAAAGTATCAGAGCAAAATGGAAAAATAAGTAAACTTATTCAAATCGTTTTATATTGTACCACATATTCCATGAAAAAAATTTTAATAATTTTTATTTTATTAGGAAGCCTAATTTTTGCTGGTTGTGGACAACAACAATGACTTTCACAAGATGAATTATTTGAAAAAAAACAGGAATGTGCAAATATGAAAGATAATATGTGGACAGAAACAATGGATAGAATGACAGCTGAAGATATAGGCGAAATATATAAGGTAGAAATTGATGAAGTTTTCTATAGTTCAAAAGCAAATTCTTGTCTTTATACACTATCAATATACAAATATGTTGATATGGTAATAGATAATAAATACATAGATTATATACCATTATCTAGATTTGTTTATGATCATTTTTCAAAAAAAGAACTTCTATCTACTGTTAAATTGTGAGATGAAGAATTTAACTTAGAATTAAATTTACTTAAATGAGAATAAATTTTAAAGCAATTATCTTTTTATTACTTATGAGAAAGAATGATTATAGATTATTATCCTAAAGAAGATCATTTAAGAGTTTTTTGTATATTATTAAACGATATAGATTCAGGTAAGTATACTTATACTCAGATTAAGGAATCTGCTTTTGAAGGAATTAAATTAATATCAGAATCTAAACACGAAAGAATAAAAAATAATAATTTTTTCATTTATTTTGGAGAATTTAAATGATACTATATGGTATGAATCAAAGACACAATGGAGCTTTTTACAATATTTGATACGGTATTTAAAAAAAACTTTTGAGATGATTACGAGATAGATTGAGTATTGCGACCAGCTTGTCCATTAATTTTATCATATAAATATGATAAGTGAGCTATCGTTGAATTTGATGAGGAGATGGCAATGGATGAAAAAAAAGAAACACATCATGAATATTGAGTAGACATGAAATACTGAGCAATCTATCCCAATAGCTATAAAAATTCTATAATGTTTTAAAAAATCACCTTCATTATGAAATTTACTAAACAAGAAATAGAAAAAGCTATAGCAAAAAAATTTATATCTTTATATAATTGATATTTTAAAACTTCATATAAAGTAAAAAATAATTGAGAACAATGAAAAATTAACGAACCAGATATAATATGTAGCGAAGATCTAAATATAGAAATTGTTAGCAATCATTATTCAAACAACGATACAGCTAATATTGCAAATCAAATTAAAACCGCATGAATTGCTATCAGTTTACCTATGGAATGACCAGATGATAGTGCTTTTAAATTTATTTTACAACAGATCAAAACAAAAGAAATTAAATTAACAGAATGAAAATATCAGTACAAATGAAAAATATTTTTAATTATAGATATTAGACATACTCCTATTACAACAACAACTGACTACAAAAATTATTTCAATAAAAACATAATAAAAAAATCTAAGTTTAATGAAATATGGTTATTCAACCATAGAGATTTGATTTCAAGCCCATTACAAAACATTCATGGGATTGAAACTGTAAATTGATGAATACATAACAAAGAATATGTTATATATAACATATATTAAGAAGCTCACACACGCTTTCTTAGTTAAAACATAATCCCTCGCAATACCCAAACATTGCAATAATATAATATACAAAAAAACTCGTAGGAAAACCTACGAGGATATTATGATTGTCTCACCGGCAACCATTTTTCGTTAGCATTGGTCCGAGTATACAAAC
>CAZECU010000019.1:0-16333 GCA_964510755.1 uncultured Candidatus Peribacteria bacterium
GCTTCAACATGAGACATTTCGTGAAATGCTTCAACATGAGACATTTCGTGAAATGTCTCTACGAATAACACGAATAATATGAATAAAAATATATCTCGCAGAAATATGTTATTATCAAAAATCATAGGCAAATTTAAAATGCAAACGGCAAAATACATCAACCAGATCAGAGGAACAACATGAAAATTTTGGCAAGCTAATTACTATGAACACGTCGTCCGCAACGAAAGAGATTTAGAAAGAATTCGTACCTATATAATAAACAATCCCTACAAGCGAAAAAATAATGAATAATATAAATAGTCTTTTACCCTTTTCGTCTTTCCCATGACTACAAAAAATCTCGACACTATCCAAAAGTCACTTATCGCGTTTTTCAAAAAAAACACAAATCAGGAATGAATCACTTTGAGAGAGATTGCTCACAATATCTGAGCGAGCCATCCACAGACCGTGCTCAATAAATTAAACCAATTGGTATTGAAATGATATTTTATCAAAGATGAACAAGGATATAGACTCATCAGAGAAAGCATCACGGATAGTATATATGATATTGTACAGCTTCCTATTTATGGATTCGCTCAATGTGGAAATAAAGGTAAAAAAGTCGTCGATGAATATACCCAAGAAAAGATTCCCGTCACTATGGCAATGCTGGGTGTCAAAGATGTCAGTCAATGTTTTTTTGTGAGAGCCAAAGGCAATAGTATGGAGCCCAAAATCCAAGATGGTGATCTTGTTTTGATCAAACAACAACCAAGTTATGATATCAATGATTATGTGTTTGTCATCCACAATGATTTGCCCAAACTCAAAAAAATTATCAAACAAGAAGGTAAACTGTTTTTGGAGTCGGTGAATAGGTTTTTTGACAATGTAGAAATCAGTAAATATGACGAAACCAAAGTTATTTGAGTCGTCAAAAAAATTATCAAAGATATTTAGGCTGCGAGATTTGTTTCCTCCTGATACTCTTGATCTATTTTTTGTGCAAGCGGCAATCTCGCCTCTTTGTTGTCATAGTAGGTATCTACAAATTTTTTGTGATCAAAATGTCGATCTTCGCTGCTGATCGGATAAAAATTGAATGTTTTGGCGATGTCTTGCAATCATTTGACTCACCCTATTTTGTCTGCGTATCTAGTTTCTTTGCTCATATCTAATGAATATCACATATTGTGACCACTATATCATGCATCTGCTGTAGGTACTCATGATTTTTTGTTGTCTTGTTTGAGTTGCTGTTGATGATCTATCGTTCTATATCCACTTTCTATAATCAATGGAGTACCTGTTTTTTTGTAGTACAATAGAGCCAATCCTGCCAAATCATAGATAACCTCTGTGTTGATATATGGAGTTTCTCCATTACACTGCAATACACGATTTCCTTGCATATCTTTGATCTGGGTGATATCGGTCAATGATCACTTCTGCTTGAGCGCTTCCACACTCTGTTTGATATTGGTTTGTATATAGGTTTTTTCTTCTTGTGAGATCTCTTTGTTGGCTTGTAGCTGTTCGTCTAGTATCATACTTGTCGCTACTACGGGCGCTACTTGTGGTCCAGCTTCTTGTGCATTTGGGGTTTCTGACGTATCTTGTGTAGGTGAGGGAGCAAGCTGTTCGCTCGTAGGATCTTTGCCCTCTTCTATTTGAAGTTTGAGCTGTTCGAGTTTGGCTTTGTCGTTTTTGTATTGATTGATAAGTGCTTTCATCTTGTTGAGACTCGCAGTATTGTATTCCAAAAATGTCCCACCTGTAGCTCTTTCTATAAGCTTTTTTTTGAGATTCTTTTTTAATTTAGAAAAAAGATCTGATTTTTCTTGTGCGGTTTCCTCTCCTACCAAATATGCTATTGCATCTTTTTTGAGCGGATTGAGATTGGCTCATAAGGATGCTCATAGAGAGATGACGCCCTCTTTTTGCTGATCGAGAAAATCTACGTACATTTCCGCCAATTCTTGTTTGGTATCTTCTACGGAAGAGGTATCTTCTCCTTCTAGATGTAATGTTTCTGTTTGATTGTCCATATCCTATATATTCAACAACTAAAATCTTATCCTATCAATGTATTTTTTATCCCTGATTTGGATGTTTTACTATCAAATTTTGTACCATCTCGAGCATACACAAAAGCTCCAATGTTTTGGATACCGGTTTTGACTCACATAATAATCAGCTCTGGTGGTAGCTGGATATATTGTCCGTTGCTATTTTTTTGGATATATTCAAATATTTTTTGTTTATACATAGCTGGATTGAGTCTGTAGGTTAGATTTTGATTGATGATTTTTACATACTGATCTACATATTCTCTATTGAGTCTGTAATTCATTTCTATCATTTTGCCGGTACTTGCTGTATGTGCTGCATCATGGATATATTCTCTCATAAGAAGGATCTTCTTGGGATCATTGAGCTCTTTATCTTTGGCAAATTCATTGTCTGATCAGTTGTTTTCATTGATTGCTCGATCTTGATGTTTTGGATCAAAATATATTCCTTTGATAGTTCTCTCTTGTTCGTTGAAAAAAGTTTTTAGTTCTGACAAATTGTTTGTCCCTGTATATCCTAATTGCATGGTGGCGATATCATACAACACATTTTGTCCTAGATTGGTAGATACCTTATATTTTTCTAAGATATCTGCATCGGTGAGATATTCGATATTTGCAGAAGTAACCTCTTCTTTTTGTATCTTGGTAACTACTATTGTCCATGTGGATAGTAAATAGGTCATCTGATCATAATCAATAGTTTGTTCGTTTATTGATACTGTAGGATAGGTCGCAGGGTCGATATCCATCAATTTGTAGTTTGCATACTGCTGGAAGAAATCCAAGTTAGCAGTCAGTTTTTCATATTCTTGTATTTCAGTATTTTGTGAGAGCATCGCTTGATAATATGGTATACTTGCTACCATTTTGAAAAACGTTAGTTTGTTGGTGGCATACATATTTTCTAACGTAGCAAATCCTTGTGTGTTCATATTTTTGAGCATATTTGCTTTGTAGTTTTTATACTCTTTCACATTATTTTTGTTTGGATATGTAGTATCCATTTGTACGGCTTGGCATATTCTAGATTCTGCTAAGATAGCTTCTAATGCTTGTACTCACTGTTTTTTGTCCAAAGCTTCTTTGGTGACTAAACTTGTTTTGCCGTCGATATATGTTTTTTTGATATAAGCATATCTCGTATTGACCGCTTTATCATGCAAATCTTTTTGTTGTTTGACCAATGACTCTAGATCAGGATTGTTACGAATTTCTGGGTCATTGAGATCTGCCATGGCGTATGGATATTTTTGTATCTCTTCAAAATAAATCAGTGCTTTGACGGCATCTTGTGAGGTTTTCATAGAAAATTTTTGTTTTTCCTCTGCCTTCATATTTCCGGTTATCTTGGATCGTAAGTCTTGGAACGATGAGTCTAATTTGGTTTGTCGGCTATTGATATATATCAAGCGTTGTTTGATTTCTGGGACACTTTGCGATAAGAAGTCTTTGTAGTTTTGTTGGAATTTGTCGATCTCTCCATAATACATATCACCAAGAGCTTCTACTCCCATAGCAGCAAATCCTGCTCCCAAACATACTCGTCCTACAGGATTTGTCGTCAAAAACAATCCTACTGCAAATCCTGCAGCTCCTATTCCTCAGGTAATCACATCAAAGTAGGCTTCTTTTTCTTTGTTTTTTCCTCTGATCATATTGTGCTGTTGTATAGTTTTGGCTTCTTTGCTATCAGAGACAAAGTCTATGCCCACAAAAGCAACATCGACTGCCACTCATACTATTCATAACCATTTGCCTAGTGACTTTAATGCTGGGTTTTTGAGTGTAGCTTTGAGTGTCTTGATGCCAGCATATTCAGCACCATAATTGATAATGCTCGTAATTTTGTCTATTTTTTTGGTGGAAACTATTTTCATCAGTACGCCATCATCTATCTTGTCTACCGCGATACCTGCTTGTCTCAAGATATCTTTGACATCATCCAATTTACTTGCTTTGCTTAATGCTTCTAAAATCGTTTTGTCTGTTTGTATCAACGCATGTAATGATTTCAATGCTTGAATACCTTCGTCAGACAGTTTTCCAAATCCTGCGACCTTATCCAACCATCCTGCATCATTTGCTGCTTGCACACTTTCTGCAGTAACGGTACTTTTGTAATGAGTCAGATTGGTGATTTTGGATTTGATACTATTGTAGAATGTTTTGAGTTTAGGATTTTTGAGCATAGTATTGAGATCTTTGATCATATTATCTACTCCCGTTTTGACTTTGGTAGCGATCTTTTGATATCTTGAAGTATTGAGTTGCAATTCTTCAATTGCGTTTATATTAAATGATTTTGCTTCTAGTTTACTAATATTTTTGATAGCGTTGAACACGATAGTCTCCTGATTTGCTGCTGTCATTTTGTTTGCTACCTTAGCATTTTTGAAAAAATTTAAAAGTTTTGGCATCGTCTCTGCGTTTATCTTTTTTCCATATTTTCCTAAATATTTACCAAATTTTTCTGCTGAGATGATCTGATCGCTTCCTGGTTTAAAATATTTGAGATATTGTGCATCGATACCCATTATTACCAAATCTTCGGCTTGATCAATATTTTTGACATGAGACATCATAGATTGAAAAATTTGTTTTTCTGTATCTGTAGCAAATCATTTTATACGGATATCAATATCTTTTAATCTCGTCAAAGCATCTAAATCGAAATTTACCGAGGACTTTAACATTTTATCATAAAATGTATATTTAATTTTCTTAATATTACTCATATTTGTATTTGGTGTTTCTTTAAACAACAACTTTGCAATATTTTTATTTTTTCTATATTTTTGGAACAATTTAACTTCATCACTTGTTCTCAATCATCGTTTTTGTAAAACTCCTTGTATATCCTGAAGATTCCCGTTAGATCAAGATATCTCCAATTTCTTTACTACGCGTATCACTCACTTTTCAGAGATCTCTCCACGCAAAAATGCATGTTTCAATAATGCCTCTTTTTCAATAACATCCAAATGAGATGCTTCTGAAATAAGATATTTGGACCATCAAGCACTCGTCAAAAATCTTCTTCCTGTATACAATTTAAGTCATTTCTGGACCAAAGTTACCGGCAACTTTCATATTTCTATACCCAGTTTACCTACACTTTGTCCTACTATGGAAATAACTTTCCCTGCTATTGTTTCTCATGCTACTCCATTTGCAATTCTTCAACTTATATACAATGTCTGACCAGTAACATAAGCACCACCAAGTCCATATCAAATTCTTTCTCGCCAAGAGTTTGTTTTTCCTCTACCAAAAGCCTTTCCGATATCTTTCATTGCATTTAATGGTAAATTAATCACTTTCCACGTATAAAAATGCAGTCACTTAGACATATTCTCTATTTTATTAATAGAAAGTTCATACTGCTCTTTTACCTTATGATATGATTCTAACTGTTGTTTAAGATTTTCTAGGTCTTCCTGACTAAATGTATCTGCTTTGAGTTTCTGAATATACATGGTAAGTGTTGTTTTGATTTCTTGGATCAATTCTTTATTTTGTGTTTTTTCCAAAAATGAATTTGCCATCTCCGTATTCCCTGCAAAAATTTCCGTAATTAAATGAGTATATGCTCATAAAAATGATCTACTATTTTCACCAAATCCATCTTCCAAAAAATCTTCACAGACATCTATCAACTCCTTTTTGGTATCATTATCTATTTTTCCATCTTGAAAGTCATCATCTGCTCTAGTAAGTGCAGTAGTTCCATCTTCTTCTTTGTGTATCATTTCATCATGATCATTGTCTATGGATTCTTTTATTTCTTTTGTCTCTTGAGAGATATCCGTAGCATCAATACCATATTTGAGACTTAACTCTGCTAAATCCGCTAACTTATGCGAAGCAAAAAATGTTTGAAGTTTTGTTTCTTTCCAATCATCATCTTCTATTTTTTCTTGGATATCTTCTTGTTGATCTTCTGTAGGAGTATCATTGAGGTGATCTTTGCCCATAATTTCTTCTTTTGCAAGTTTTTCCGCTAAAAGTTGTTTTCTCTCTTCTACATAATTAATAATATTAATATACTCTTTATAAAAGAGTGTAATTGCCTTTTTACGTTCTTCTGGTGTTGCTTGTTTTAGCCATTCTTTGAATGTAGAAGCTGGATCCGCAAAAAATCCTGCCCCAAATGGTTTAAATGATTCAAAACTTGATAAAATAGGATTTAAACAATTATATATTTTTGTCTTTCCTCGATTGGAAATCTTATCAATAATTCCATCTTCGGTCTGATCTTGCATATAATCCAAAGTATCGTTCGTTGAAAAATCTGACAAATTTTCTGTTGCTTTGTCTAAACCAAATATTATTGCTGCTTTTTTTTCTTGATCCAAATCGACACTAAAACCATTATTTGTAGAAGCAAATTGATCTACTGAATCTGATGTTGCTCTATATTTTGCTTTTATCTCTTCAGACAATTGTTCATAGGTATTTGTATTTTCTATCGTAGGTTTTTCTGGTGATTTTGGTCAAAATAAGCCACTAAATCGTCCTTTGATGGTATCCCAGTTTTTCCAGACCAAAAATCATCACGTCCCGATTCCCGCCCACAAGAGCGCTTTTTTCCATCGAGATTTCTTTTCTTTTTTTTCTGACTTTTCGTCGGTGCCTTCTTTGTTGGCTTTTCTTTTTTTGAGCCAACGTCTAATAAGCAAGATACCTGCACCAATTCCTGTCGCGATCAAAATCGGGTTTTTGTGTTCTTTGATTCGTTCTCGTGTCTTGCTTCATCATTCTTTGATCTTTTCTCGAAATGATAGATTGTTTGGCTCTATAGCTTTGAGCTCTTTTTCTAAGTTATCTAATTCTTTCTGAGAAGTTACACTTGCTTTGAGCTCTTCTAGCTCTTTGGTTTTTTTGATAAGTTCTAATGTCTCTGTTTTTTTCTTTTCGATTTCTAATTTTTTTTCTTCTATCTCTCTCTGTCTTTGCTCGACAAGCTCTTTGGCAAGTGTATTTTTATCTTTATCAAAATTTTCAATCTGAGTTTTGAGGTCATGTACAGATTTTTTGATTTCGGTAATATTATTTTTGATCTCAGTAATGCCTGTATCAGTCGGTATTTGTTCTATGATTTTATTATTTTGCGTCATACACTTGTGCGATTGAAATAAAAATATTTATTTTATTGATTTGGGATTATCCACAAAGATCTCTTATTTTCGCTTTTCATTTTATGTAAGTAAGGAATATATTTGGTTTCTATATTTTCCAATAATGTAGGATATCTTGATTCCAGTATTTCTTCTGAAATAATCCTATATGGAACCCAATTTGTCGGATTTCGGTTAGTTTCTCAATCAGTAGCATATAATCAAGGATGTCAAAGAGTAGTCCATCAGGATTTATATGAAAATGGATTTTTTATACATTTTCATGCATATTCACTCCTTATTTTATTCGTTAGATTAGCTACCCTTACTCATTCCCTTATATCAGCAAATTCGATATCCAATCCTTCTATTTTTATATATTTTCATTCTATAAATTTTATCTTAGTCTGTCACAATCTACCTCGAGATTTTATAGTATAAGATGTCGGATCATTAGGATTTACCTCTGCTTTCAGGTTTCTTGCATTTCATTGCTGATCGAATTCTGTATCTACTTCTGTTTCTTCTATCTCTTTTATCGCTTCATTCACATTTTTTTGTAATGGTGTTTTGTTGTCTGGATCATGTTCTTGATTTCACTGCGTAAGATTTGGTATACTATTTAGACAGGCAAGTAATTTTTCCTTTCCTATACCATCAGCTAGTTTTGGACAGATCTTGGCCAATGTAGATCGACCATCACCTACATAATGCCCTAATGCCATACCCGCAGGTATCGCACCCAATCAAACAGTAGCTCATGCTTTTGGTCACAAATAATATCCTGCTACCAATGCTCAGATACTTCATACAACTCATCATACAATCGTTCATACAGGTATTCATTCACCACTTATCACTTCTTTCTGATAATCATCTAATAGACGGACTTCTATATCACCTCCTGCTGATGTAATATAAAAAGGTGTATCACTGACACATCTTCATCTGTAGGTAGCTTTTGAATAATTTATTATATTGGCAGCATGTATCATTTCTTCATAATTTGAAAATGAAACATCCAGTCAATCCACTCTTTTTCTCTTTTTATCAATCTTTATCTCTTCTCAATACGAGATAATAACTCATTTTTTTTCATTATAATCTAATCCTAAAGCAACATTTAAATCGGATTCAGAGATACCACCCAGATCGCTCTTTACTTTTAGCATTGCCTCTTCAAATGTTAAATTTTTACCTATCAGATCCAAAAACCATCACTTTATTTCTGACCAATATTTATATCATAAAACACCTATTCATGCTGTTCATCATACTATTCATGTCCATATAAGAGCTTTCTTCCATCGGGGTTTTTTTTCTTCTTTATTGTCTTTATTATCATTTTTCTCTTCATTATCATCTTTCTCTTCATTATCATCTTTCTCTTCATTATCATCTTTCTCTTCATCATCATCATCTTTTTCCTCTTCCTTATTTTTTTTCTTTTTTTTAAATAATTTTACTAATAAAAGAATTCATACTCAGATTCACGTCGCGATCAAAATAGGTTTTTTGTTTTCTTTGATTCGTTCTCGGGTTTTGTTTCATCCTTCTTGTATCTTTTCTCGAAATGATTTTTTGGTGGGTTCTATAGCTCTGAGTTCTTTTTCTAAGTCATCTAATTCTTTCTGAGAAGTTACATCTGCCTTGAGTTCCTCTAATTCTTTCGTCTTTTTGATAAGCTCTAAGGTTTCTGTTTTTTTCTTTTCGATTTCTAATTTTTTCTCTTCGATTTCTTTTTGTTTTTGCTGTATAATCTCTTTGGTAAGTGTATTTTTTTCTTTATCAAAATTTTCAATCTGAGTTTTGAGGTCATGTACAGATTTTTTGATTTCGGTAATATTATTTTTTATTTTCTCAATTCCTGTGTAATCCATTTACTTAAATAAGTAGAGATAAATATACGATTAAATTATACTCCAAATCATCACTTTTTACAAAAAAAATCCTTCCTAAACTCCAGAAAGGCTTGACATATATACTATAATACGGTTGGTAGTGTAATTTATCTCTAGAGCACTCTATCATTGCGAGTGGGGTGGTAAAATAATCTTATAATTTACTTATTTTTTTCTATCGCCTCGCCGGCTTGGCCTTACTTTTTTCCTTCCAGGTGAAAAAAGTAAGCAAAAAAACCCTCGTCGATGGTACTCTTTCCACTGGATATTGCTTTCTATGTAACATATACGAATCGCTCTACAACCCCAGTGAAAAACTGTGGGCCCATGTAGAGCTTCTATTGGATATTGCTTTTTATGAATTGACTACGACCCAGAATATACCATCGACATTTTTAGTTGTATAGTTGATATCTCCTTGTGCTGCAAGTGTTATTGGGGATAGAACAATATCTATTCTCCTTTTGCACCCGGGTGCTATTGTACCAATCTTTCGAGCGCGACAAAAAATGCGTTGATATCTGCTTCATCATTGTAGAGATATGCGCTCATCCTGCAAGTACCTTGTTTGTGGAGGTATTTGTGAAGAGGATACGCGCAATGTCCTCAGCAACGGATCGCGATATTTTGGTCAGCAAAGGTTTCTCAGATATTGTTGAAATTGGAGTTGTTGGCGAGTACAAAAGAAAATACGGCAACTCTGTCTGTAGTTGTAGTTGTAGGTCAGATAATCTCTACCTTGTCTTTATATTTTGCAAATCACTCTAAGCAAAGTTTGACTAATTTTTGTTCGTGTTCTCGAATTTTTTGCATTCATCAGATTGAGGTGATATATTCCAGGGATTTTGCTAATGATACTGCAGCGATAATATTTGGCGTCCCAGCTTCGAATTTGCTTGCGGTACTTGCCAAGGTATGTCAGGTTGTTGCTACGTCTTCGATCGTTCCTCCCCCACGGATCATAGGTTGTAACTTTTGGATCCATGGCTTGCGCAAATAGATGACTCAGATCCCTGTGTACGCCATCATCTTGTGTCCTGTAAAGACTAGGCAATCGCAGCCGATATCTTGTACATCAACGGAGAAGTTTGGCACTGATTGAGATCAGTCGACTAAGAAAAATGTATCATCACGCAACTTAGATTTTATTTTTTTGACATCATATATCTTGCCGGTAACGTTGGAAACATGAGCAACGGAGACAACTTTTACTTTGTCGGTGTATTTTTGGGCAAAATCTTCTCGATCGATCTCATATTGGTCATCGATATGGATAAACTCTATACTAAAGCCTTTTTTTTCAGCAAGAAGCTGCCAAGGCAAGATGTTTGCATGATGTTCTCGGATCCCCAACAATACTACATCTCATGCTTGCAATATCTCTGAAACCACAAGCGATTGAGCGATCATATTGAGTCCATAGGTAGCGTTGTAGGTGTAGATGATTTCACTAGATTTGCAGTTGAGCAATTCTCCTACCAACTGTTTGGAATGATGGTATGCTTCTTCAGATCTTTCGGACAAAGGATACAATCCACGATGAATATTGGCATAGTCATGGGCAACAAAGTCGGAGACGCCATCAATGACGTACTGCGGTTTTTGGGTCGAAGCAGCATTGTCCAAGAAAATGAGTCAGGGATTGTTGTTGAAGATGGGAAAATCGTTTTTATACATAATAAAAAGTCTTAAAGTCTAAAGTCTATAACGTCTAATGTCTCTGCTAGTTATTAATCATTTTTGTTTAAATAGCTTATAAATTTAGAAAGCATTTTTGAGATTCCTTCACACAGTTCATTAATTTTTTCAAACTCTTCTTGTCATATATATCATTGATCGAGTGCTATATACAGTTGAGACCTTACTTCCCCACAAGATCATTTAGCCACAAAAAGAAACTGTTTAAATTCTTTGTCTGTATTTCTTTCAAATCACTCAGCAATATTACTGATAATGGATACTGCAGCTCTCCTTATTTGATCTCTTAATCACCAATCTTTACTAAATTTTTCTTCACAAGTGGCTGTATAAATTCTATTAACCAACTCTCTTCATTTTTGCCAAGCCTGGATATCTTCAAATCTTTCTATTTTCATTATATTATTTTTAAGAAGATAAATGTGACTTTATTGTCCTTATAAACCTTCGACTTGATGACCTTCGACTTTACGGACCTTCGACTTGATGACCTTCGACCTAATACAACGTTTTGTCTTGCTTGTTGGTCCAAGCTTTGAATACTGTTAACGCTTCATCATGCAGCAATTGTTGGACAGGTAGAGATCTCTGAGTTAGTTCTTTTTGGATATCATCTCGAAACGCGCTATCATCGAACCCGATAGCTGCTGCGTCATGCTCAGTATTTGCGTAATACATTTTGCTCAATCTCGCTCGCAAAATCGCGCCATAACACATCGGACAGGGTTCACAAGACGTATATATTTCACAATCGGACAAATCAAATGTTCACAGATTTTTGCAGGCATCACGGATAGCAACTACTTCTCCATGTGCGGTAGGATCGTTGGTTGACGTCACTTGGTTTCGTCCTCTTCAGACTATTTTGCCATCTTTAACGATAACTGCACCAAATGGTCAGCCGGCGTTTTGCTGCATATTTTGCAAGGACAACTGGATCGCTTCTCTCATATATATTTCTTTGTTTTGACTATGTTCCATGATACTTTATTACAAGATAAATCTGACTTTTGACCTTGGACGTGATGACTTTCGACATGATGACCTTCGACGTGATCGGTTTTAAAATTTTTTGACGATGATTTTGTCTTTTTCCAAGCTTCCTAGGTCGATATCTTCGAGTTGGGCGTAGTCTTTATAGTATTTTTTGAGGAGCTCGTAGTTTCTGATCTGATTGGGGATACTTCCCAGGTTGTTGATGTACAATTTTTTGCCATCGATGTAGACGATAGATCTCTCTCCTCCTGGCAAATATTCTACGTGATGCATCCCAGGGAAGCCTTCGTAGATCAGCTGAGTTTGCAAAACCAATCCTGTAGCTGACTGTCTATAAAAAAATCCTGAAAGGTTGTTTATACCGCTCAGATATCCTGGTAAATCTAGGATCTGGATGCCATCAGCTATTTTGTTTCATGAATAGAGGGGCAATATCGTGTTGCCGACGATCAAAAATCTCTGCTCTTGGTTTCTGACGATCAAATCTATAGGTCTAAAGGTTAGTTTGGCTACTACGGTATTTGATGAACTATAGTCTATCGTGAGATCAGTAACGATGGGATAATGAGACTGGATATCTTTGAGTATCCTAGACTTGTACATGTTGATGATATAATAGTTTTCGTCTTTGACTCGGTTGCTGATACGTTTGTACAGATACGGGTTGTCATACCAGGAGATATCTCCCGAGCTATATATGACTCTCTTGATGACGTATTGGTGGGCAAAGAGCGAATTTCTGAGGAGCAAAAATCATCCGTAAATCAAAGCAAATACGATGAAAATAATCCGTATAATTTTTATAGAAAAAAAACGAAATCAGATCTTTTTGCTTTTTTTGTCTGACTCTATGGGGGTGTAGGTTCTCTTTATCTTTTTGACGGGTCTACGAACGACAAACTTTATCATACTGACTGATTATAATGACGATAAACTGATGATTTTGGTAGCGTGAATTATTTGATGAAATAGATATAGTACAAGATATAGGTCAGTATGGTTCCAAATGCGATTCCTCATGCAACTTCCCAAGGAGTATGTCAGATTCTCTCTTCTAGTTTTTGTTTGTCGTGTTTTTGCAAAATAGATTGCAACTCCAATCTCAGATCGTTGATATAATGAGCGTGTTGTCCTGTCTCATATCTTAGATTCATGGCATCGTAGGCAAACAGTACGCTAAACGCGAACGCTACCGCAAACAAGACACTGCCAAAACCAAACTGTAACCAGACCAGCATCGTGACACTACTCGCCAATCCGCTATGAAACGATGGGAATCCTCCCGAAGCGAAAATATGCCCTGTATAAATACGTTTGTATCTAATGATATCTATGATCACTTTGGTAAACTGGATGATACATCACACTATAATTACGATAAAAATAGGCTCCATACGGAATCCTTGGGTCAGATAGTCTTGTATACTGTTTATCGCATAATGTATCATATCATCTGTCTTATAATAAATACAACTCATTATATGTATGGAAAATCATAGCAAATTCAATTACAAAACATGCAATTTGTTGGACTGCTTCGAACTTGGAGTGTCGCGCTAAAGCGGGATAAATGTCGAGTCATGTATCTGGCGTTGGTGTATTGGTAAATTTATATTCTCATCACTTCCCCAAGGTAAGAATATACCCATCTGTTCTTGCATTAGCTCTCCAAAATGCTACAAAATTTGTATTTGTCTTATTAGCTGATATCATGCAACTTTTTGTGACCGACTACCAAAAACAAGGCACTATGGTGACGATTGCCGACCTAGAGATTTTGTCACAGCTGAGAAAAGTCTTGAGAGCCAAGATTGGGGATATTTTCTGGGTACAATCGCCTACCCCATCGTCTTCGTCTATCAGGTATGAAGTCCAACTCCAGCAACGAAATGACAAAATGATGCAATGCACTATCCTCTCTGAACAATCGCATGAAGCCAACACCGTTGCCTCTACTATGCTCGTTGCGATGCCAAACAAATGGGAAAAAGCTGAGCTTATCGTCCAGAAGCTGAGCGAGATCGGGATCAGTCAGATTGTTTTTTGGCCGAGTGAAAGGTCTGTCCTCAGGCAGCGAAACGACAAAAAAGCGCAAAGAATGCACAAGATCATCAAAGAAGCCGTAGAACAGTCCCGAGGATGGAACATGCCTCAGCTCATCTTTACTACGGATATCGCGCCATATATTACGGGTGCTCAGGTCATCATCTTTGACCAAAGTAAGACCTCTGCTGACCGCATCATCACGGACAAGCCGCTTGTCGGCGTCATCGGCCCTGAAGGCGGTTTGACTCCCCAAGATTATCTCCTTTTTGCTGAGCAAAATCCACAGATCATTAGTCTGTGAAGCACGGTGCTGAGGATGGAGACGGCTGCGATTATTGGAGGATGGGTGATTGGGAGAAAGGGATAAAATTGAAGTTGTGGCGTCGCACAGAAGCTAGTTAGATGATATATTTCCAAGTCTCTCTCAAAAAAAGAAACGAGTAAAAAGTTTTATCTTAAATATGAGGGGAACTTTGCTTCACTTCGAAAAGAATTTGTATATATTAATTAAAACATATTTTATATAATAATTTTCATAACTATGGAGCTACCAAAATTTCATGAAACTTTTATTCCAATTTTAGACATTTTAAGTAATAAAGAAATTGTTCATCATAGAGAACTTATTAAAAAAGTAGCAGAAAAATATTATTCTAATTTACCAAAAGAATTGTTGGAAGAAAAAACAAAAAGCTGAGATAATACTCTTTTTAATCGTCTTGCTTGGGGGAAAGCTTACTTAAAACAAGGGCAATACATCCAACAGCCATCACGTGGAATGGTGCAGATTACCCAAAAAGGAGAAAATGCTCTAAAGAATTGAAATTTAACATTAAAAGATCTAAAAAATGATTCAGATTTTCTTGCTCATCGTGAAGCAAAAAAAATAGAGGAAAAAAATAATATTGAAGATATGGGTATTGAAAACGCCTCACCTCAAGACCTAATAGATTCATGATTTACCACAATTGAGACACAAGTAAAAAGCGATTTATTAGAAAGATTAAGAAACATTGATCCATATTATTTTGAGAAAGTAATTTTAATTCTCTTAAAAAAAATGGGATATGGTGATTTTATAGAAACAGCAAAATCATGAGATGGTGGTATCGATGGAATTATAAATGAAGATAAATTAGGTCTTGAAAAGATTTATATTCAAGCAAAACGTTACAATGAGAACAAAGTTCGTGAAAAAGAAATTCGTAATTTCATAGGAGCAATGAGCGGAGACACAACCAAAGGTATTTTTGTCACAACATCAACTTTTGATGAAGCGGCGATTAAAAAAGCTCACGAAGCACACCATAAAATTATCCTTGTAGATGGAAATAAAATCGTAGATTTAATGTATCAATATGGTGTTGGTGTACAAGTAAGGAATATTTATGAAGTAAAAGAAGTTGATGATGACTTTTTTGAATGAAATTAATTTTAATAAGTATTAAAGAGAAACACATCGTACAACAGCTACTATCCTGCATACCTCCATATCAATTTTTTAATGGAGGTCGGTACTTCGGACTAGCAGCAAACGTTACAGGACATCACGTTTATTCATTAATATAATCGCATGAAAATTTATCTTGCCCATTCTACCTGATTCGATTTTAAAAATGAATTATATACATTCATTCGTGGAAGCAAAATTGACCAAGAACATGAAATTATTCTACCACATGAGAAAAATGATGAACAATTTTCTTCAAACAAATTTTTTGAATCAGGATGTGATTTAATGGTAGCAGAAGTTTCATATCCTTCCACAGGACTAGGCATTGAATTAGGATGGGCAAATATACATAATATACCGATAATATGTATATACCGTAAATGAGTGATTATATCTTGAGCACTAAAAACAGTCAGCAAAGATTTCTTAGAATACGAAAAAGCATCGGAAATCTCACAAATACTTCTGAAACATTTATAAATACTTGCCGAGTCCGATTGTGCAACAGTTGCTACCTGATATTTCGCCTACCATATAAAATTTCAAGGAACGGTTTGCATCGGTCTAGCAGCAAACGTTATTCCCTATCTCACTTTTATCCTCCACCATACTTCCCTATGAAATTAGTAACATCCTCAGATAAAACGCGAGAAGACAAACAAGGATATAGCAAAAAGATTTTGCTCGATGCTAATGACCTCAACAGTCCTTGAAACATCGTCCAGATGATCAAGATCAAAGCATGAGATACCGCCAAATTACATCATCACAACATACAAACAGAGATTTTTTATTTGTTAGATGAGAATGGATATCGGATAGTCAATGGAGAGGAAATTCATCCCAAGATGGGCGATGTCCTTGTCATAGAGCCAAACGACACACACGAAGTCATCAGTAGCGATGCTCACGATTACACCTATCTCGCAATCAAACTCAACCACGACCAAAACGATTTTTATCGAGACTAATCTAGTCTTTATAGCTTCATCATTATTTTCTTAATTTATCGATCAAAATCAATTCTTTGTTGACTTTTTGTATAGAAAAGATATAGTA
>CAZECU010000020.1:0-15306 GCA_964510755.1 uncultured Candidatus Peribacteria bacterium
GTGTAAAATTGGCTTACTTTAGCCATATGTGCGTTTCGAAGTAAAATTCAGTATATAATATTAGCAACATAGAGAAAAAAGTAAGTAGAAATTTGACGAAAATGTGGGTTATGAGTATAATTAGATATATGTATACTCTAATCAGATTTTCGATAGCTTTTGTAGAAAAATGTATATATGTTGAAGAACTCTCACGGTATATCCGTGGGATTTTTTTGTTTTTTTAACCGGGGAATCTACATCTTATTTCTGACTCCAAACAACTTTTTGTTCGCCATTGATTTCTTTGAATTCTTTTGCGATGACCCTGATCTTGTCGCCGATATTGTAATATTTTTTTCGTTCTACTCCATCAGGAGCAACGATAAAGTTTTTGTGAAGCAATCATTCTACTCATTTTACGGTGACAAACATTCCGTAGTTGTAGGTGAGTTTTATATATCCATCATATTCTTGTCCGAGTTTGATGTCTTTGATACTAAATATTCATTCATTGGCTGTTGTAGGATCTGACTGCATATTTGCTTTGAAAGTACTTGTGGTTGGTGTTGGACTTTTTTGTGCTGCTTGTGAATCTGTTGTTGATTTTGTCTTATCGGGGCCGAGTTCTTTTTCTATTTTGGCAATATTTGGACAAAACTTGAGATATGTTTGTTTGTCTTTGCTGATGCCTGCTTGTGTATAAATATCATCCAGTTGCTTGTAAGCGTCTTCTTTGCTTCCAATCCAAATCATTAGTGCACCATTGTTTTCTATTTGAATCGTTTGATGCTGATAAATATCCACTTGCATCAAGATTTCTTTTTCACCAGCAAAGGTTATTTTGCCTCCTGTTTGATATTTGATATTTGCTTGATCTTCTAATCATTTTGGTTTAGTATACCAAATAGCTTTGTGAGCATAATATTCTGTATCAAAAATAATTGCATCCGGTTCTACTCCATCTATAGCAAACTCGGTAAAATATGAGGTGTGCTGTTCTACAAATATATCGTGGAGGTTATCTACTTCTTCTTCATTGATACCAAGTGCTTGTCGCTTAGCCTTTTCCATAATTTTTTCTTGCATAGAAAATGTTTTGTTGGATCGGGCAGCCATGAGTCTTTCTAGTTGATCTCTTCCCATTGCATATCTTTGTCTTGATTGTTTTCTTATTTTGTCGATGAGTTCAAGCGATCATTCTCCCAATTTCGTCGGAGGAAGTGTTTTCATCGAAAATGGATCAGATGAGATACCATCGATCATAAGCCTAGTGTATGCAGTATATTTTGGAAGCGAAATCAAATCGTTGGTTCCGATCATGCCTTTAAATTGCCCCGCAATGAGATCTGCATCGTCTTTACCGAGGGTAAAAGCTATTGTCGTACCTATATTACCGAAGATTGCGTCTTTGATTTCTGGCATAAGCTGAGATGTATATTGGTTGGCTACGATAAGTGCTAATTTATATTTTCTAGCTTCTGATAAAATCGTAACAAAAGATTCTGAAGCAAAATTTTGAAACTCATCGATATAGAGATAGAATGGTCTTCTTAGGTGAGCTGCGACATCTGCTCTGGACATAGCATCGATTTGAAACTTGGTCACCAATAATGACCCAATCATATTTGCATTATCTTCTCAGATTTTTCCTTTACTTAAATTGACGAGGAGTATTTTTCCTTCATCCATAGCTTTCCTGAGATTTAATTTTGTCCTAGGTTGACCAAAAATATTTCTGACCAATTTGGATGAGAGAAATTGTCCGACTTTGTTGGTAATCGGCCCAATCGCTTCTTCTCTTTGCTTTGGTTGTCGCTTATTGAATTCTCCTGTTCGGAATTTTGCTACTACGGCGTCCTTGATATGTGATACCACTTCTGCACGAAAATTATCATCGATCAGCATTCTCAAAATGTGCATCAATGTCGCATTTGGATAGTCTACCAATGATAGTGCTACATTTCTCAAAATATATTCCAATCTCGGTCATCGACTGTCACCAAAAAGTTTTTTGAACGTAGAAACTACTCATGATGCAATGAGGTTTTTTTCTTCTTCCGTTCCTCATTGGAGCAGATTGAATCCAATAGGGTAGTCCGTATCTCCTACATCAAATAAGATCACATCATTGATTCTATTTGTCGGAATATGTTCCAAAATATTATCTACAAATTCTCCGTGCGGATCCAACAATGCTAATCCATTTCCTGCTGCCATATCGCTTTTGAGTAGGTTTTCCATAAATGTTGATTTTCCTGTACCTGTTTTACCTACGATATACATATGTCTAAATTTATCCTCTTGTTTGATACCAAACAAAATTTTATCGCCCCTATAATCGGTATTTCCTATAACCGTCAATTCTTTTTGGTCAGTGTTGTTTGATGTGGGAAGATTTGTTGGATACGGGAGTTTTCTGTATAACGTGTATTCTAGTCCTTTGTTGAAGTTTTCCACCGTCGGTATGTGAAAGAAATTTACTGCTTGTGCGTGGCTCATACCTTTAAATTTTTCTTTCGTTTTGATTTTGATCTTTCCGTTGGAGACAAAAGGAGCAAACGCTGCAATGATATTTCTTTTCAAAGACTCTTTGCTGTACTTGTCTTTTGTCGTAATATGGTAACTCAATGAGCCAAATATTTCAGGTTTTTCGCTGATAGGTTTTTCTACTGGTTTACCTTCTTCTGTCTTGGCTTTTGGCTCCCAAATCCATTTAAAAAGAGACTCCATATAATACAAAAATGTCTTTTTGAGTTTGAATGTATAGGTAAAATAGATGTCTAACTGGGAGTCATTGTCTACAAGATTGTATAATGCAAAGACACCGTTCATAGGATCCATATAGGTTCCTCATCTGGTAAATTCATCTTTGGTCAGCATTTTTCCTTCTTTGGAAAAATTGATCCATTCTCTGTTTGTCGGAAGGGATATTTTTGTACTTTGTTCTATCAAGTCTGATGTAGGATAACTTGCATAAAACGTATTTTCAAAATAGTTTTTGAATTCTTTGGGTACTCCTACATAAAGTTTGATGTTGGAAGCGTTTCCGCTTATCATGAAAATGATTTTTTTGCTTTTGAGGCTTATGATATTTTTGCTAATAGTGTCTCGATGATTGACTCCACGATCGTTGTCCTTGAATGGTTTGATATGAAAAAAAACATAGGAAGAATCAGTGGATGGAGATGTTTGTGGTGTGTGGGTCTGTCATGGTTTTTGAGGTGTTTTGTTTACTCAAGCGAGCATTTCGCCGAGTTTTGCAACGTGTTTTAGCATGTTTTTGTTTGATAAGTGGGGTAAAGTTTCAAAGGACATACAGTTGAAACTGTTGTTTTACCTGTATATTATATATATTTTGCTATAAAAAGCAAGTATTTTGCGCAACAACTTCTGGTATATGATTTTGCTTGGTGGGTAGCCGTTTTTTTGTTGTATATATCGTTGGGGGTCTGAGAGGTACTCCTTGCATACTTCTTCTTTTTTGATACACTCTTGGACATTGGATTTTACTTATTTTTGTACTGCTTGTGTATTTGTATAGTTTTGATCGTTTTTTTGGTTTTGATAAGGTTTGCAAGATGGCAGACCTATCTTGTACTACGCTCAAATGATGAAAAAGATCACGCAAAATACAGCCAGGAGATTTGTTGGTGTTTGGTAATCAGTACTTTTTGGCGTTGTGAGAGACGTTAGCCTTTGAAGAACAATATACCCATCTCGCGACTACTCAAGTAGAGTTGCTTTATGCGGGGTTTTTGTCTTTGCCTACCTTGCAATTGTTTCACTGGATGGTAGAAACGTATTATACTACCTACAAATCTGTGGTAAGGTTGTTTTTTGCTCATGATATAGAAAAGCTTTTGGAGCGTGAAGCCAAAGTCAAAACTGTGGTACCGATTGCTTTGCCGTCCAAAACGCGTCTTCCTCATATGTTTTCTCTTGCTCCTCTCGGACAGACACTTATCGTGTTTCCGGATATACGGACCATGCATAACATGGTAGATGATGCTTTTATGCTCCATCCAGCAGTGGCTTGTTTGTTATCTATACAAACACAACATCAAAAAGATGTGCATCGATGGGAAATCAAAAAATGAATAAAGTCTGTTGTCCTCTGTACGTATGCAGAGATATTTCAAGATTTTTCAGATTTAAAAAAAATAATTTTTGTAGATCCGCACAAACGATATTATGCTCATCAGCAGGATCCTAGATACAAAGTAGGTGATGTTATCGACCAAATGAAAGCGTTATATTGAGCTGAGGTAGAAATCGTTGGTGTATAGTTTTTACTACCATTATTTATATTTTTTTTGTTTTGTTGTACATAATGTCAACTATATTTTGTTATTTTTTTGTTTTTGGAGGAAGAGAAGTCGTTGTTTGTTTGTTGAATTTGAAAAAAAAGCTTTGCTGAGTATACTTATCTAGTAATATTTATAATCTTTTAGTTTGTTAGATAGTCCGTGATGGTAGTCAGTAGATTTCATTCCAAATGGAAAATTTATTTCAACATATTGCTTATCGTCTTTGGTATAGCATTTCTCACTTTTTGTTATCTCAAAATTGATATCTTTTTGACCAAACAACATATAGATGATCAACAAGATTTGCTTCAAAAACAGACAAAACAGTTGGAGGCATACACATTAATCACGTGATACAACAAATTGCAAGCGGTCAAGATTCTTGAAGAGAAACAACTTACGATGCCTTGGTCTGATTATATTACCAAAGTTATTGCTATGCTAGAAAATATGAAGCAGGTAAATACAAGTGATTCAGATGCTATTTTGCTGTCTGATTTTAATGTGAGTATGGACAAAATTACGCTCAAATGACAAGTATCCGATTTGCTTCTTTTGTATTATTCCAATGCGACTAAGGGCGTTCAATCGCTTATTGATAGATTCTCTGCTTTGGATTTTGTCCAAAATATTCGTATCCAGACCTATGATAGGATTGCAGAGAGTACTTATTATCAGTTTGTTTTAGAAGCTAATGTTATTAACGATGCAGGAACAGGAAACACAACAAAATAGTCAGATTATCGATAGATTGCTTTGAGAACAACAACAAACCAAAGCTTCTCCTGTCGATACGTCTGCTGAAAATAGTCAGGTATTGATTACTACTTCAAGAGTGGTAAGTATCAGATATAGAATTTATTTTATCGTTCTTTTGTTGGTATTGGTAGTCTTTGTGACTAATGTCCTTTTGCCCGCATGGGATGATTATCAAGATACCAAAACTGATGTACGTAGCATTGATATGCAAATCGCTAGTTTTGAAACCAAAAAATTGCAATCTGAAGCAGATCATGCCTTGATCAAAAAAATCGACGCACAACAATCCAATATCATTTCGTGTCTCAATACGAGAGCCAATTGTGCGCAAATAGATGCTTCACTAAAAAATAATTTCTCGTTTGCGAGATCTTATATCCAACTCAATAATTTGACCGATCCAAAAATGGCAGTCAACGAAAAAATCTTGCTTGCCAATATTAATGAGTATCTTCTCAAAGATTCTACCACTATTTCCCAAAATGGTGATATCAATCAGATTGCTATCTGAGAGCCACAACAATTTTATGATAATCTGTATTATGTCCCTGTCAAACTCAACATTACTTTTGCTACCAAGGACGCATTATTGTCCTTTATCGAAAATGTAGAAGAAAAGGTGCTTGAAAAAGCTGATTATCGTGTTTTGTACAAAATCGATAAAGTTAATTATGATCTTGCTAATTATACTACCCAGCAACAGGTAGATATAGATATGAATGCTTACTATTACACAGATTAATATGTTGTGCTTTACTCTATAATATATGGTATGTCATCACTAGACCAACAAGAACCATCCACATATAAAACAGGTCCTATCGACGATATGATAGTTTCTACTTTACAGTCCATAGATAGAAAAAATTTTGGATCTAAGGATAAGATTTTGTTTTTCAAAGAAGTTTCTTATTTGCTCAGTGGTGGTGTCTCTCTTGTGGATGCTATGAATATCATAGGTAGTAGCTCTGATAATTATGCGCTCAAAGAAATATCAATAAATATCCTTGATTTTCTCAATAAGGGAAAAAGCTTTTCCTATGCACTCAATAGACTGCCTGATTATTTTGATCAGTGAGATTATACTATTGTCAAAGCATGAGAGATGTCTGGTAATTTGCCGTTGATCTTGCAATCGTTGGCAACAGAATATGTATATATCAAAGAGATGAAAAATAAATATATCGGAGCATTGATTTATCCGATTATCCTTATCGTGATTTCTATCGTTGCAGTGTTTGCCTTGTTTCTGCTTGTATTGCCAAATATTTTTGAGATTGCTACCAGTTATGATACGCTTCAACTGCCATGGATTACGAGAGCATTGCATAGTGTCTCTCTCTTTTTTCAAACGCAACGAAAGTTGCTCATAGGAGTGATGGTCTGACTTGGATTGGTTGGCGGAGTAGCGTTTTCTACGGATGTCGGCAAAAAAGCTCGATTTAACTTGCTCTTGAGCATTCCCTTGATTGGCAAAATGACCAAATATTTTTATATCGTCAAATTTTGTAGATATATGAAATTGATGATGCATGCGGGCATGAATTATTTACAAACTTTTCAACTTCTGAGAGATATTCTTGGTTTACCCGCATATACTGACATGATTGATCGTGTTTTGTTGGGTCTAGAAAAATGAGATACTATTTATCATACGCTCCAATATGAAACACAATTGATCCCTTCTGATGTATCCGTGATGATCAAGGTGGGCGAAGAAACTGCTAATCTTTCCAATTCTTTGGACAATATTCTCAAAATGTATGAAGAAGATCTCAATACGCTTATCGCTCGTTCTTCTAAGATTATAGAACCTGTGATGCTAGTGTTTATTTGATGAATTATTGTGGTTATTGCATTGGGAATCTTTGGATTGATATTTCAAATCATGGAAGGATCTGGAATGTAAACCTGTTTTGATTTGCCTTGTATCTTATATGACTGCCTTTTGATTAGGCAGTTTTTTTGTTGAAAGCTTCTTCATAATCACTACATATAGACTAATCTTTATTTGCTAGTAGATATGAAAAAAGCTTTTACTTTGATAGAAATTGTTATTGTATTGCTGATTATTAGTATCCTTCTTGTGGCAACTATAGGGCTTGGATCAAATCGTATTACAGATATCAAAGCACAGTCCATCAAAGAACAATTCATTGGATATTATAATGAGCTTTATAGTCAAAATATGACTTCTCGTTTTCGTGATTATATACAGTATCAACGTCTGCATGTGATTGTCTCTACCTGAATTGCTTATAGATTGGATGCTAGTGCTGTTGTTTATCCTCCCTTGTCTGCTATGGAACTAGGTGGTATCCGTTTCGCCCCTACATGAACGGTTGTCGATCAAGCACTACTTACTTTTTTGCCCTATCGTATGGGGTGTGAAATTTCTCGTGGTGATGGCTCGCTTCAAGATACCGTATATTTTCATCTTTTGGTGCCAGAAAACGGTAAACAATATTGTTTTGAAATTGCTTCAGAGACGTGTAAACTTATCGAGAGACATTGCCGTGAAGAATAAGTAAAAACACATAGTCATATATTGTAATTTGCAGTTCGTACTCATTGATTGTAATACATACCTAATTACGCAAAGTTCATTACCCAAGCGAAGAGCTATTTAGTTTGTAAATATATAGATGAAAAAAAAGTTTGCATTTACGTTTATCGAAGTGCTTGTTGCCATTACTGTTTTTGCTATTGGTGTCCTTGCAGTATTGCGCTTGATTACTCAAAATTTAGTTACCTTGGATATGACACAAGCACGTACTACTGCTACTTTTTTGGCCAAAGAATGAATAGCTCTCGTCTACAATATGAGAGATTCTAATATACAAAAATGATTGCCGTGGGACTGTGTATTGCATCCTACCTTGGCTACCGGAGATCGAAATGAAATCGATCCTGATAAGGTTTGTGCTTGGCATTTTGCTTCATGAGCTGACCATATTATGCAAATTTCTTTTGATCCCGATCATTATATGTATACAGATTTTGTCCCTTTAGCACCAACGTTTGAGCAACGCTGGGAAGACAATCTATTGTATACTATGACCTGAAATGTTTGATGACATGATCTCTTTTGGTATTCTTCGTTTGCCCAAAAAGCTTCTTCACCTACTATATTTTCCAGATATCTTCTCTTTACTTGAGTCATTGAGTGATCTGATATATTGCCTCGTGATAGTCTCCTCAAAGTAGAATCTCATGTTTTGTTCGTCAATGGTACAAAAACCTGAGAAGTTGTCCTGGAAAGTTTTATAGGCAATTATTAAGTTGTTGTGTACTCTTTTTGTCTTTTATATCTCGCTCACTATTATGAAATCTAAACATTGATTTACGCTGTTGGAACTCTTGATCGTGATGACTATTTTGGCTCTTCTGTTTTTGCTGTTGCTCAGAACGTACAACTCTATAGCATCTTTGGTCTTTCGTGTACAACAGGAAAAAGAAGTCTCTCAAGAAATTTTGCAAATATCTCAGATTGTTCAAAACTTTGCTGATAGAAATACGATCGATTATGCCGCATATTTTACTACTGGTTTGCTAGCTTCTGAGTGAATTACTGATGTCTTGTATTTGAGTGGACAGGATGGTAACATAAGCTTTTTTACTAGTGGAAATTGTATCGATCCAGCTGTGGAATATCTCCTTACAGGTGCTTGATCTGGCTGTTCGTTGTATATGACGACTTCTGGTACTACCATGGCTTTGATCAATTCCAACAAAATAGTGATCAGTAGAGCAATGTTCAAAATCATTCCTTATGCTTCTCAGCAACAGTATTTGGACTCTGATACTCTTTGTGAGGCATGAGAGTATATTCAGTGTATTAATTCTCCTGGATTTCGAATGATATTCAAGGCATATAGTGTAAATTATGGTGCTCAGCGAGCTACGCATGTGATGGTGCCATTTCAACAGTTTTTTTAGTCGTGGTATAGCTATTTGTACATGTTATTGTCTTTACTTGTTTTGTCTCCTCTCTATGAAAAGAAAATCTGGTAATGTTAGTATCTTGGTTATCTTTGTGTTGCTCGCATCTTCATTGCTGGGTATTTTGTCGATGAATTTTGTCAAACAAATGATGGAACAATCTGCTGTAGTTACTGCTTATTATAAGTCGTATTATCTTGCAAAGGCATGAATAGAACTCTGATTGTCCCAAATATCTCATCGTGATGTTGGCTTCGAATATACGGTACATACATGAGATCGTATTGTCCGTGACAATTTTTTTGTAGGACAGGAATATGAGCTTTTTACTAGTATCTCTGGTACTTCAGCGTTGTTGTCTCATCAATTTTGGCAGAGTAGTGGCTGTGATCATCCCTATGAAATAGCGCCTGGAGAGTCTTTTATCCTTCCTTTGTTTAGAGATAGCTTTGCTGCTTCCGTTATAGATACTTTTATGCCTCCTTCCTATACTAATCTTGCTCTGTTGTTTAAAAACAACCAGATTACTATTGACGTAAAAAATGGTGGTGAAGTGACCTATGGTATGCTTATCCTTTCCTGATCAGAGCTTGCTCTCAATGGTGCATTTTTTAGACCATGAACACTGAGTCAATGACTTGATTCATTCAAAGATGATTTTGAGCGTTATCTTTCTACTATAGATGCTTCGTTGTATCCTACTGAATCTCTTTTGTACAAAAACTATGATAAATCTTGGCTTATTGATAATGGATTTGCTTTGTATTTGATGATTTCCAATACCTCTGATACCAAAGAATCTTTTTGTCTGTCTGTACAGCAATCTATGCAGTTACCTACCCGTTATGTCTTGCCTACGGATGAATTTTTTCTTTATAGCCAAGCATCCTATGCTCATCAAACGGTTGCTTTGGAGGCATCCTATGCTCAGCCGATTCCAGGATTTTTGTTTAGTGCTTATACAGATTATTAGTCTTTGGTTATCTTTACTATTTATAAAAAACTCTGATGTTCTCAGAGTTTTTTGGTATGTGAGTAGTATAGCTTATAATTTTCCCATCAAGTCTTCCATCTTGTTTGCTTGTTCTTCTTTTGCTTTGCCGGCAACTTCTTCTCTGTCGATAGTCTGTATCACAGCATCTCGTCTTTTGATTCTCATCTCTCTTTCTTGGTCGATGGTATTTTTTTCGTTTTCGTCTTCTGATTTGAGTGAGTGAAGATTCATCTGTTCTTCGATATAAATTTCGTAGAGTCTAAGGATCTGAAATGATCGTAATTCTGATACGGTTTTGACTACGCTTTGCTCTCCACTTTTGACTGCTATATAGAGTTCTTTGTTGGCTTTGTTTGCTTCTGTTTTGAGCTCATAATCACTACTAAATGATCCAGCAACCAACTGCTCCAACAAATCTCGATCAAAGTCGTTTTTGATTTCTTCTGGAGTCTCGTAAGGTAGTGGTTGGAATCTAGAAAGGTATTCTGTATATCGTATTTGGTCTTTGATATCACCTTGGATAGGGCCAAACAATGTCTCGTATTTTTCTACGATTTGTTTTTTCTCGGGTTTTTCCCTAAGTTCTTCAACAAATGCTTGAAAATCAAATAGCATTTTTGATGAGTAAATAATAAAAAGATAGATGCTGTATTTGCTGTAGTGTATATATCTATTATCGGAATTCAACATAATTTTTGTTTCTTGGCTGGCTACTGGATATAGCCATTTACAAATTGTTTCCAATCCATTGCTTGCTTACCTTCAGGTTTGAGTTGAATATGTGTGATTGCAGGATGAAGCTTTTGGTCTATAATCAAAGGCAATTCATCATTGCTGTTGTAAATAGGTTCATCAAGCTGTAAAGATTCTATAATGACTCTTTTGCCATTGAGTATAAAATATATCTTGGGTCGAAGAAAAAAAGCGCGATATTTGTTGTATATCGTTTCGATAGAGTCGTTTCGTGGGTCGATGAGTCAGGATTCTTTTTCTATTTTGTTGCAATAGGTTGCTTTGTTTTCGTTTTGTTTTACTTCTCCCAAAAACTTTTTGGCATATTTTCGCAAAGTGTCATTCAAAAATTTTGGTCCTATGGTTTGCATTTTTTGTATCAACTGCTGTGTTGTCCAATCAAATGGGATGCCAAATCTAAGAATATCTATCATATTGCCGGTATCCATAGTGGCGTCCATTTTCATGATAGTGATACCTGTTTCTTTGTCGTTGTGAAGTAGTGTAGATTGGATTGGTGAGGCACCACGATATTTGGGCAATAATGATCCGTGAATATTGATAGGAGCAATGGTAGGAATGTCCAAAATTTGTTGTGGAATGATTTTGCCGTATGCGATAACAACCAATAGATCTGGTTTTTTGGATGCGAGTCGTTGTGCAAATTCACGTCCCTCCTGGGATTTTTCGGGATGTAATTTTGTGGGTGTCTTTATCTCACAATGTTTTAATGTGGTAATATCTTTGGCACACTCTTTGATGATATTTTCACATACTTGCAGCCCTCTTCCTGATGGTTTGTCGCATTGGGTAACGATACCAACAATTTCAAATCTTTTGTCATGTGCTAGATGTTGGAGAAATGGTACGCCGATAGGAGCAGAAGAAAAGAACACTATGCGATAATGATCGGGGTCGTAGTGCTTGTGCATACTTGCTGTACAATGTAAAATTCTCTCTGTAGCATAAAAAATTCCAGGCCAAAATCCATATCTTTTGAGTACTTGGATGCTATATTTGCTGCAATGTGGCTCATGCGCACACACTCTTCCTTTGAGTCGTAGTGAGGGGAGTCCTTTGTCAGGGGAAAGGGTATATTGGTAGAGGGTAATAAGCCAAATTATGGGTTTAGAAAGTATGTGGTTTATCTTCTGAAGCATTCTCTATGTTGTGGATGGATAAAATATATAAGGCATGTGTTTGTTGAAACTGTATATGAATATTTCTCTGTGGAGTGTAATTACTTGTAAGACAAATACAAAGAATTTTTCATTTCTTTTTTTATTTGAATTCTGTTATCAAATACCTACCATTGCTTTGCTTTAGCTATTATCGATATATCTATCCTATGTTGTCCAATGTATACTTATTTACTGGGCAGGAGACCTATCTCCTAGATAAAGAACTCCATAGATGGAAGGAGAATTTTCTCCAAAAATTTGGATCTGATAGTCTTTTTTCGTTTAGTTTGGATAATTTGGATATTGGATTGATTAAACAAGCCATATACAGTAGCTGACTATTTACTACCAAAAAGCTGATTATCCTCAATGGATTGCCTCTGGATGCAGCGACCAAACTTGGAGAAGATAAGTCATCGCAACTCACTGCTTTTGTCGAATGATTGATCAAATCTGAAGGTAAAATCCCGGAAGACTCATTGCTCATTTTTGTCAATTCATTGCCTGATAAGAGACTCAAATTGTATAAGTTTTTGGAAAAAAATGCTAACGTCAAAGAGTTTTCACAGCTCAAAAACAATGATCTAACACTGTTTGTCAAAAAAGAACTTGCTGATTGCACTATAGACAACGATACTATCCAATATTTTCTGACCAAGGTAGGTACGGACTTGTATCGTATCTGGTTTGAATGTGATAAGCTGAGAATATGGACTACGATCCATCATCAAAAACTAGTAGATCAAACCATGATAGATACTATTGTGTTTGGACAGGTAGAAACTGATTCCTTTACCTTGCTCAAAACATTATTTACTGACAAAAAGCACGCTATTATGATCCTGGAAAAAATTCAGTCTGGGGGTGCTGATTGGAATCAGTTTGTTGGTATGCTCTACCGAGCTATGAAATTTTATATCTTTATGATAGATTTGGATGCTCATGGTGTGGGGAGTAAAGACATTGCTTCGTTTCTCAAAATGAATCCATGGCAAGTCAAAAATGAATATGCCAAAATTTGAATATTGAAAGCCAACAAAAAAAATATAGAACAGTTTTATCTCGGATTGATACATCTTGATACCGATATTAAATCATGAAAAGTGCCTGATACGTATTTTTGGTTGGGACTCAAAAAATTAATTAATGAATTGGTATAATATTTGGACGCACTGAGTATTTTACATTTGATCGTATGGTATGAAAAGGATAATAATGATAGTGATGGTAGCAATATTGGGTATTTGAATAACTCATGCAGATATGTCAGAGTGATTATTTTGTCTTGTGAGAAAAGATACGGTGGTTATTTCACTCAAACAAACGCCAGGATATTATAAGTGTAAAGATACTATTGCTTCTCTAGAATCACTTATTATCGATACTGCCAAAGATTTGGTCAAGATACAAACATATATCAATAGAGGTCGTGATGTGGGATATCGAAAAACTATCAAAACTCAAAAACAAGCATTGTTTACGACATTGATGGCATCCAAAGATACTATTACGCTCAATATGGCGACTTTTGAAACTAATCTTCTCAAAAAATCTGTAAAATATTTCATCTTGAGAGTGACACCATATAAAATCACACTTCAAAAATCTTTGGTTAAATTACGTGCTTATACAGGAGACGCCTCCTCAGCTGTTGCTTCTTATACTCAGCTTCTCAATGCTCAGATCACTACGATAGAATCGTTTGCTACGGTCACTACAACCTCACAGCTCTCTGATCTTCTTGCTAAATATGTTTATCTCAAAAATATTATATGATGAAAATCTGACTAATTACTTCATGATCCGAAACGCTTACGCTATTCAATTTTTTGACCAAATATGATCATAACTACGTCGTTTATTATGATTTTTTACACTGGCCTTATGGGGACAAAACATTTCAACAATCTTTAGCGTGTGTCCAACAATGAGTAGATTATCTTCTCCAGCAAGGTGTAGACTGTATTATTTTACCACCGGTATACGAGCTTTATGCTCTTCATCATCCCGATTCAACACTTTCACAACAACATATCCTTCCTTTGTTTACTACGTATTTGTCACAGTATTGTTTTGCTCATTCTTTGGTGGGTAAATTTGGTTTGATTTGAGATTTTGCTGATATCTCCGTAGCACAGTCGTTGTTGCAATCATTGGAAAAAACATACGTATTGTCCTCTCAGCAAAAAGCGATCAAAAAATTTTCTTCTCCCTTTCATTATCGATCCAAAGAAACGTCTCTTTGGAAATATTATTTGCACGGGCTTTCTTATTCTCATATCCTTGTCAATCGTATCATCAAACATGATCTGAGATATTTTAAAGATGCGGCTATAGATACATTGATACCTTTGCATTATGGGTATTTTCATTACCAGACAACTATTACTAAGTTTTTGAATTTTAAAAAAATTCGTTTTCACTCTTTACAAGATATAGAACAAGCTTTTGTTTCTAGTATAGCATCTGTTGGTGCATCTGTCCCATCTACTTCTTATTCGGTTAGTGTCGCTTATACAGGACATAATACGCTACTTCAGCAAGAAAAAAGGTTGTTGTGGCTACTCCAAAGAGGCAAAACTGTTCCTATTACATGGATTCCTCTTACATAAACATATTTTCATTATATGCATTCGCTTTTTGAAACGCTTTGCTGGACTTTCTTTTAAACGCTCCGCCGGCTGAGCATTACTCTCTTATTTCTGCTTGGGGCTTATCTCGCCCCAAACCCCCGACCAATATTTTTGTCTTGATACAAAAAATATTGGATAAAAAAATCAAGCGCCATTGGGCAATATCACGTTGATACCTTTCTATCCTACTTTATAAGATATCTGGCTCGACCTACTATTCTCGCTAATTTGAGAATAGCGCATTTTTGTACTAAAGTGCGAATTGCACCCGTGTGCGGAATATACTATCGACATTTTTAAATGTGAAATGAGCATCCCTGTCTAAGGGAGTAATGAAGTTTGTATATATATATACAATATATTTTAGTGATATAAAAAAACTCCGCTTTGTACGGAGTTTTTGTTGTGTCTTTAGAGAAAATTATTTTTTAATTTTGACTGCAGCTCGTCCTACTAATTTTTTAGCTGGTTTCTTAACAGCTTTTTTAGCTACTTTTTTAGCTTTTTTAACTGGTTTTTTCTTGGCTACTTTTTTAGGAGCTTTTTTCTTAGCAACTTTTTTAACTGGTTTTTTCTTAGCTACTTTTTTAACAGCCTTTTTAACAGCCTTTTTAGCTGGTTTCTTAGCAACTTTTTTAGCAGGTTTTTTTGCAACTTTTTTTGCAACTTTCTTAACTGCTTTTTTTACAACCTTTTTAGCTGGTTTCTTAACAGCTTTTTTAACAGGTTTCTTAGCAATTTTTTTAAAAAAGCTGTTAAGAAACCAGCTAAAAAGG
>CAZECU010000020.1:15316-15546 GCA_964510755.1 uncultured Candidatus Peribacteria bacterium
AATAAAAGATAAAAAGAGAGATAACATACTAGATATATGCTATTTATAGACAAATGCAAGAGAAAAATATATAGTGTTTTTTTTATTGTGCTAATATATTTGCTAGGTATGAAGCGCTATTTTGTATGTTCTCTTTTTGTGAAGACATATAGGTGTATTTTTTTTTATTTTTTATGTTGAGTGTAGTCGAAAAATCTCAATAAATATTTCTACTTCTTCTTGGGGCTTAT
>CAZECU010000021.1:0-14332 GCA_964510755.1 uncultured Candidatus Peribacteria bacterium
TTCCTGCTACAATATTTCCTAGAATTTCTTTGAATGCAAGACCTACTCAAAAGGATATTCATCCAATAATGAGTCCTACGTTGAATCCAACCGTCTCAAATCCGATAAAAAATGAAAAAATAACCAGAATATAAAAGGTTATATCTCCCATGAGTTTCCCTATTTTATCAATGTGTTTGTTGTTAATGTCTGCATTTCTTATGACATTTCTTCTTACAATTCCCGCGATCAATTTGGAAATCATGAGCAATACTATAATTACCGCTATAGCTCAAAGTATTTTGAGTCCATAAGAAACGATCGCACTATCCATGAAGTTTTGTAATAGCGTAGGTTCCGTTGCTGTTTGTGTATTCATTATCGATATAGTAAGGTATAAAGGATGTATATAGTATACTCCTGATGCTTGTTTTTTCAAATTAGTAGGGCAAAATAGTCCAAATTTATTGCCAAAATCCTGCAAATATGATATAATATGGATTATTGGATTGAAAAGTCATATAAATTACCTAAAATCTATCTTGCATACGAATCGTATGGTGTAGTTTTTATAGGTTTCTTTATTTTTATTTTGTTATACCTAGTAATGAATTTTAAAAACAATGTAATTCCTTCACTTCATAAGCCTCAATTTACTTGATATGAAAACAAGTATGCAAGGTCTTGATCCAAGAAATCTGTATCTTGGCTTGTCGTTGCTTTGATTGTTGTTTGTTTTTTTGCTTTGTTGGTACTGGTTCTTAAAAATATAGAGAGTATTGGAGATTGGTTTGCTCCTACTCAAACTTCTACAACTATGCAGCTGGCTATTGGCGAAGATGTTTCACTTTCTGGAACTCTTCAAGCTAATGGAGATCTTATCTCTTATACGCATACCTTAACTTTGGCTGATGCTACGGTCATTGGACTAAAAAGTAGAACCATCGATTTGAGTTTGTATAGTGGTATGGTTGATATTCAATGAATGGTGGAAAAAGAATTGGCATCGGTATATATTGTCGAAGTATCTTTTGTCTCTTGAGCCTTGGCTAGTACGTGATTGAGTGGACAATTGTTGGGATCTGGTAGTGGTATTTATATGCCTCAAGCGGGGATTTATTTGCCAGCAGAATTTGGTGAAAAATATATGTTGTTGGATCAGTGAACTCAGTGAGTCTTTTCTGTACAAAATATTGCTACCAATCAAATAGTTACTGTTTCCTATTTTGCTTGTACTACTTTGGACCCCAACAAAAATTGTACACAACTTCAAAAAAATATCTCTTCTAGTGCAGAAAAAACTGTTTCAACTTCATATGGTACTACTTTGTATAAACTAGAAGGTATTACTTCTTGGTTTTTTGTTAACGGCAACAATTATGGATATTTTATCAATGATGTCCCTGAACAAGAAGTATTGGCTATCACGGATGCATTTATTCTTCCCAATGATTATTATCTCAAAAACACATTGCTTTCCAAAATACAAACCTTGTGTACTGATGGTACTACAGCATTAGAAGACATAACTACTCGTGCACTAAGTAGAGATACCAATGGATTGGTTGTACAATTACAATGACCTACTGCTGATGGATCCGCTATATGTAAGGTTGCTCTTGATCCTTCTTTGGCAGCTTGATGAGTCAAAATTAGCTATGTCTCCAATACGCCTACACCATCTGAGCAAGAATCATCTACTCCTTCTCTTGTGTCTCACCTCAGTATTGATACTTCGGTAAAACAATTTCCTATTAATCTTGAAAAAACTATGATATTTACTTCTTCTACGAGGTGATATACTATTACGTTCCCTTCTATGAATATTGCCTATGAAGCTATGAATGTAGATGAAGATCTTGATTTGCCTGGAGTACGTTGTTCTACACAAATGAATATTACCAAATATGCTGATAAAGCTACGATGAATGATAATCCAAAAGTAAGAATTTTTGGCTGTACTATACAAGGTACATTAAATAATTTGGGTAATAGTATCATTCAAAGATCATCACTCAATGATATCCAGTTTCTTATCCAAATACTTGATCCTGCTTGGGCTGATTTTGCCAACAACATTATCATTCAATAAATTGTTTTTTCTTTTTCTTTGCTAAAAAGATGGACCATCGTCCATCTTTTTTCTGCTTTTGCTCTGATAAATCACTTCGTGTGTTTTGTAGAAAAACTCTATTGATATTCTTCTCTTAATTTCTATATTTCTTTCTCCGCTTATTTTTTTGTGGTTATCTTATTGCTTGTGTTGCGGATTTTTTTTATGTTTTATTTTTTGATTGTATATACGTATGTGATTACATGAATCGGTAGTTGATGTAAAATCTTTTGTTTCTCAACATATTACTCCTTATGAATGAGATGCTTCATTTTTGGTCTGACCAACGGAAAAAACCCAAAAACTTTGGGATATTTGTAAACAAGCATTGTTGCAAGAACAGCAAAATGGATGATGTAAAGCTATAGATAGCGTCACTATTTCTACTATTACTAGTCATGCTCCTGGATATATTGCTAAAGATTTGGAAGTTATTGTAGGTTTGCAAACTGATGAGTTGCTCAAAAGAGCAATCAAACCATTTGGTGGTATTCGTATTGTAGAAAATGCGGTCAAAGAAAAATGATGATTACTTGATCCTAATGTTTCTACTATTTTTCATTATGCCAAAAACCACAATGATGCAGTGTTTTCTGTCTATGATCATGAAGTAAGATCATTTCGTTCTAAACATATTATCACGGGATTGCCAGATAATTATGCAAGAGGAAGAATCATATGAGATTATAGAAGGTTGGCGCTTTATGGAGCAGATTTTTTGATTCAACAAAAAGAGTCAGATAAACATCAATTTTTGAAACAATTGAATGAGGAGTGAGTCAGAACACTTGAAGAACTTTCTTATCAAATTCAAGCATTGAAAGATATCAAGATTATGGCTTCTAGTTATGGATTTGATGTTTCCCGTCCAGCGCAAAATGCTACAGAGGCTGTGCAATGGGTATATTTTGCTTATTTGGCTGCGGTCAAAGAGCAAGATGGGGCAGCAATGTCTATGGGAAATGTTTCTACATTTTTGGATATTTATCTTCAAGCAGATATAGAACAAGGTGTGCTTACTGAGGAGACTGCTCAAGAGCTTATTGACCAGTTTGTGATGAAATTGCGTATGGTAAGACATCTGAGACCAGCTAGTTATGATGATATTTTTGGTGGAGATCCTACGTGGATTACTGAAGCTATCGGCGGTCAATTTACCGATGGAAGAACAAAAGTTACCAAAACTTCATTTAGATTTCTTCAGACGTTGTACAATTTATGAGCATCTCCAGAACCCAATATTACCGTATTGCGATCACCAGAGTTGCCTTTATGATTTCAAAATTTTTGTGCACAAGTGTCGATAGATACTTCTTCTATCCAATATGAAAATGATTGTTTGATGAGAGCGTGTCGTGGATCTGATGATTATGGAATCGCTTGTTGTGTATCCTATCAAGAGCTAGGCAAGAGGATCCAACATTTTGGAGCGAGATGTAATTTGGTAAAGACATTGTTGCTTGCTTTGAATGCTGGTAAAGAAGAACATTCAGCTGAATTGATGTTGGATATGATTTCTCCTCTTGCTGATTGAGTTCTTTCTTATGAAGAAGTCTTGGCTAATTTTAAAATTGCATTGCGTGAAGTAGCAAGAATTTATGCTAAAGCGATGTTTTTTATTCATTATATGCATGATAAATATTATTATGAAAAGGCACAAATGGCATTTGTGGATACTGTCCATGGTATTGATATCGCATATGGTATAGCAGGATTGTCTATTGTTGCAGATTCTTTGTCTGCTATCAAATATGCCAAAGTGACTCCTGTGAGAAATGCAGAAGGTATTGCCGTAGATTTTCAGATAGAGTGAGATTTTCCTAAATATGGGAATGATGATGATAGAGTAGATTTGATCGCAAAAGATATTGTAGAATTTTTTAATGCTGAGCTTCACAAACATCCGACATACAAACATTCTCATCCTACTTTGTCGGTGCTTACTATTACTTCCAATGTCATGTATGGTACCAATACATGAGCTACTCCTGATGGAAGAAAAGAAGGTATGCCATTTGCTCCCGGAGCCAATCCTATGCATGGACGTGATTCTCATGGTGCTATAGCTTCATTACACTCCGTAAGTAAGCTTGATTATGCTTCAGCTCAAGATGGTATCTCCAATACTTTTTCTATTCTCCCATTGACGTTGTGAATGAATAGAGAAGAACAAATAAACAATCTTATTTCTTTGATCTCTGGATATTTTGCTCAAGATGCTCATCATCTCAATGTGAATGTCCTCAATAGAGAGACCTTGCTTGATGCATATGAACACCCCCAGAATTATCCTCAATTGACGATTAGAGTTTCTGGATATGCAGTCTTGTTTTCTAAACTTTCCAAAGCACATCAATATGAAGTTATTCAAAGAACTTTTCACGATAAAATGTAATATGTTTGTCTGTAGGATTGGTGTATTATTTTACTTTATTACTATGATATGTTTGTATGTTACGTGTCCACTCGATAGAAACTTTTTGAACTCATGAATGACCAGGTATTAGATTCGTGTTGTTTTTGCAATGATGTGTATTCAAATGTTTATATTGTCATAATCCTGATACTATATCATCAACCGGATGAACGTTGATGACTCCTGAAGAACTTGTTCCCAAAATATGTAAAATGAAAGATTATTTCTGATCTCATGGATGATTGACTGTTTCTTGATGAGAACCTTTGCTTCAAGCCAAACAACTTCTTCCTTTATTTGCTCAACTCAAAAAGGAATGAATACATATTGCTATAGATACCAATGGATTTGTTCGAAATGCTGATGTACAGAAACTGTTGGCTTATGTAGATTTGGTTCTTTTGGATCTCAAACATATGGATAATCATTGGCACAAAAAAATTACCTGACAACCTAATGAACGTGTACATGCTTTTTTGGACCACATGGAAGAAATCCAAAAACCTACATGGATTAGATATGTCTATGTCCCTGGCTATACAGATCAACTAGAATATATGCACTCTTTATGAGCAACTTTTGGATCTTATACCTGTATACAAAGAATAGAAATATTGCCTTATCATACTCTTGGAGTACAAAAATGGAAGCACTTGGGATGGAAATATTCACTAGATCATGTGGCTTCACCTCATAGTGATGCTATTTCTTGTGCTAAGTCTATTTTCGCTCAATATTTTCCTCTGGTTTTGAGTAGATAATTTTATTTATTTTGATTTATATGATGAGTATGTTATCTCCTGCAGAGATTACCGCTTCAGCTGTTCTTCTTTGAGAAAAAAAAGCACATGCAAAATTTTGGGATACTTGTGTCTCTGGAATCTTAGCATGAATGTATATTGCTTTGTGAGCAACATTTTCTATAACTAGTATATCTGGATTGCAACATACACCATTTGGACTTACCAAAATTGTTGCTTGATTGACTTTTTCTTTGGGTTTAATCTTGGTGATGATTGCATGAGCAGAGCTGTTTACCGGTAATGCACTTCTTGTGATTGCACGGTTGAAGAAAAAAATATCACGAAAATCTTTTGTCAAAAATTTGACTATCGTGTATCTTGCCAATTTTGTTGGAGCTCTAGGTATTGTTTGTTTGTTGTATGTGGCTCAGTGGCATGTGTTTGGTGATAGTAGTATATGATATACTTTGACCAATCTCGTTGTGCACAAATTGGAGTATGGATTTCGACAAGCATTTTCGTTGGGCGTTTTGTGTAATATTTTGGTATGTTTATGAGTATGGCTTGCTTATAGTGGGAGATCTACGGTAGACAAAATAGCAGGTATCGTCTTTCCTGTCACAGCTTTTGTTGCTTGTGGATTTGAACATTCTGTTGCCAATATGTTTTATCTTCCGTTTGTCTACTTATTGAAAGCTTTTTGATTTGTTCCTCTTGTATGAGACCTCTCTAGTGTTACTGTATACAATATTTTTGTAGGCAATTTGTTGCCTGTCTCAATGGGCAATCTGGTAGGCTGATCGTTGTTTGTCGGTGTGCTCTATCGATATTTGTACCAGAGATCTTCTTTATAATTTTTATCTTTATTGTTTACTCATGTTAACCAAAATTATTGCTACTATTACTGAAAAATATGATGAAGCACAGCTTATTGCTCTTTATCGTGCTTGAGTCAATGTGTTTAGAATAAACTTCACGCATAATTCTCCTACATTGGCCGCGCCCCTTATCCAAACTATACACGCCCTCAATGATGCTCAAGAGATTAACGTTAGTATATTGCTAGATACTAAATGACCTGAGATTAGAACTGGTGTCAGAAACGATAAACTTGTTGTTGCTCGTGATCAAACTTTTCGTATTTATATCGATGAATCCAAAGTAGATCCTACTTGTGATCTGTTTTGTGATTATCCTGCTATTGTCTGAGATGTACAGGTCTGACAAGAGATTATTATCGATTCTTGATTGCTGAGTGTCATTGTCCAACAAAAATGAGAGGATTATCTCCTCGTACAAGCATTGAATGATGCAACGTTGTGATCTAGAAGACATATTAATTTGCCAGGAGTACATCTTAGTTTACCAGCACTTATAGACAAAGACAAAGAAGATATCCTTTTTGGTATACAAGCATGAATATCGTTTGTTGCTGCTTCCTTTGTTAGGACACCTAATAATGTAGAAGAAATCAGAAAATTTCTTGATGATCATGGAGGATCTGCTATCAAAATTATTTCCAAAATAGAAAATAAAGAAGCGGTAGACAATCTTGAAGGTATAGTCAAACTGTCTGATGGTATTATGGTAGCAAGAGGGGATCTCTGAATTGAATTGCCTGTCCATCAATTGCCTACTTATCAAAAACAAATACTCGATATGTGTTTCCTTTATGGTAAACCTGTTATTGTGGCTACAGAATTGCTCAAAAGTATGGTAATCAATCCATTTCCTACGAGAGCTGAAGTGAGCGATGTGTATAACTCTGTCATTATGAGAGCTGATGCTGTTATGCTTTCTGATGAGACAACGATTGGTGCATATCCTGTCAAAACCGTAGAGTATATGAAAAAAATAATTGAAGAAGCCGAAACTACTACGCACAACAAACACAAAGATTTCCAACTGCAAACGACCAATGAATTTAATGTGTTGAAAAAAACTATAGCTAGACATGCTTTGTTTATGGCTGATGAAATCTGAGCAAAAATGGTAGTAGTGTTTTCTTATACCTGAACATTGGCTAGATATATGTCTGCTTTCAAACCCAATCAACCTGTTATGTCATTTACTACAGATGAAAATGTCTACCGTTGTTTGGAGCTTAATTATGGTATATTATCACAAAAAATTGAGCAGTGGGGTAAACATAGTACCGAAAATCAAGAAATTGCTATCAATATTCTCAAATCCAAATGAATGATTGTTGCATGAGATTATATTGTTGTGATTGGAGAGAGGATGTTTAATGGTGTCCATCAACAACAGATCAGAATAGTACCTATAGACTAATTTTATTTTGTTTATATATCATTATGAAAAACATGATTCCTTTGTGAATATCCAATAGACACATCCATCTTTCTTCTGCAGATGCTGAAATACTTTTTGGATCCGGATATGAATGTCAAAAAATTAAAGATCTGACACAACCAGGTCAGTTTGCTTGTGCAGAGACGCTTTCTCTTAAATGACCCAAAGGACAGATTGATGGAGTGAGAGTCCTTGGTCCCTATAGAAATGCTACACAAGTAGAAATATTACAAGGAGACAATTTTAAACTGTGAACCAAAGCTCCTATCAGGCTTTCTGGGGATCTTGCAGGTAGCGATGCTATTGAACTTATTTGACCTCAAGGGCATCTACAACTCAAACAATGACTTATTGTAGCGCAAAGACATTTGCATGCTACACCAGAAGATGCTCAACGTTTGTGACTGCAAGATGGTCAGATGGTGTCAGTTGCTGTGCAATGAGAGAGAGCTATAGTATTTGGCGCTACGGTTGTGAGAGTGAGTGAAACTTCTAAACTAGATATGCATATTGATGTAGAGGAGGGGAATGCTGCAGGATTGATTACGTGTACGTATGGAGAACTTATTTCTTAATTGTTTTTTATTTTTTTTTCATCGCCTCGCCGGCTGGGCATTTCTTTTTTAACTTCTCCTTGGGGCTTATCTCGCCCCAAACCCCCGACCAATATTTTTGTCTTGATACAAAAAATATTGGATAAAAAAATCAAGCGCCATTGGGCAGTATCACGTTGATACCTTTCTATCATATTCTATAAAATATCTGGCTCGGACTACCTTTCTTGTTGGTTTGAAAATGGCGCATTTTGTACTAAGGTAATTGCTTCGATATAGGGAGATCCTTGTCATACAACCGACGTTGGTAATTATAGTATGTTGTCGATACTTTTAGCGATATGTTTATAATTTTTTTATACTACAACTGCTGTAGGAGGAAAGAGAAAATATATATTATTTTTTTTTGATTGTATGAATAGTAAAAAATCTGAGTCATTAGCTCAGATTTTTTTTGTTATGTGTTTTGTAAATTACGCTGCTTTGTTTGTGCTTGCAGAAAGATCTGCAATTTTTTCTTTGTAGACAGTAGGTGGATTTAATCCTATAATTTTATCTACTACTTCTCCATCTTTGACAAAAAACACTACAGGTATAGAAGATATTTGGAAGGTGGCTGCCAATTCTTGTTGTTGTTCTACGTTTACCTTAGCAAATTTGATCTCTTTCATCTCTTCTGATAGCTGGTCGATAATAGGGCCTAACATTCTGCAAGGTCCACATCGTTCTGCTCGAAAATCTATGACGGCTATGCCTTTGTGTTCCAAAATTTGCTGTTTGAATTGTTGGGTACTTTCAATGTGAATTACGCTCATAGTGTAATAATAAATAATAAAAAAATATGTGATGATGTTATTGTTGTGCTTGTAGGTATTGTTGTGCTTCTATTGCGGCCATACATCCAGAGGCTGCTGAGGTGATTGCCTGTCTATATTTTTTGTCTGCGACATCTCCTGCAGCAAAGACACCACTAACTGATGTACAGGTCTGATATCTTTGTTTTCCATCTTGGAATCTGGTAGCTTGCTCTGGTGTCAAAGTAGTTCTCCCTGATATCGCATCATCACACAATCTTCAGTATGTAATAATATATCAGTCCTGATCTAAATTGATCAGTCCTTGCAAGAACTCTGTATTTGGCTTATGTCCAATCGCATAAAACAATCCACTACATTCCAGTGTAGATTCTTGGTTGGTTTGCGTGTTTATGATTTTGAGTCCTGTAAGTTGGTTGCTATCTCCCATAGCTTCTAGTGCCTGAGTAAACCATCTAAACTCTATTTTTGTATTTGCTTTGGCTCTCGCTTGCATCACCTCTGATGCTTTGAGTTTGTCCGTCCTGACGAGGACTATTACTTTGGAGCCAAAATGTGAGAGATGTATTGCTTCTTCCATTGCCACATCACCACCTCAGATTACTACCAATACTTTGTCTCTAAAGATAGGTAGTGCTCATTCACAGATAGCACATGCTGAGATACCTTTTTGTCGATATGTTTCTTCTCCAGGTATATGTAGACGCTTTGCTGTTGCTCCTGTCGCGATGATGACACTTTTGGTTTCAATGACTTCATCTCCACTATATACTTTGAGCGGTGTTTGAGAAAAATCTACTTTGTCTATTGTTTTGGTTTCTATCCTGGTGCCTACATTGATTGATTGTTGTCTCATGTTGTCCATGAGTTTCCATCCTTCAATCCCTTGCGGAAATCCAGGAAAATTTTCTATCTGTGTAGTAGTAGTTAATTGTCCACCTGCGGCAATACCTCCTGCCATAAATCATTCGAACATGATGGGATTGAGATTGGCTCTTGCTGCATAAATTGCTGCAGTATGTCCTGCAGGTCATGATCCAATAATAACAATATTTTCCATAATAAGATATCAGCGATAAAATCGTATGTTTTTTGTAACGTAATGGAGCTTGTAATTATTTCTTTGTTTTTTTCAATACTACACCAATCAAAATCTCCTTCCTATTTTTCAAAAACTTCTCAAAATCAATATTATATCATTTTTTCCAAAAAATGTTTTTCTCCTATTGGCTTAGATATGCTAGCTGTATTTTTTTTTGACAATGCGTTATATTTCTGTATACTGCGGTATATTTTTATCTGTGTTTGTTCTTCTTATGAAAGTTGTTTATCCAAAAAATATCAAAAAATGATTGTTGGCAGGCATGACTTTTACTCTAGGGCCATTAACGATTTCTATCGTACAGTTGTTTGTCCTTGCACTAGGAGTAGCACTTGCCTTGGCAGTTTTCAATTGACTTTCTAATGCTTGATCCAAAGCTCTTGGTATATTTGTAGCACTTTTTGTACTTATGATTTTTGTGGTTATAGCTTTTTTTAAGGTTTCTGAACTGCCTTTGATACCCTATCTTGCCAAGCTTATCAGAAATAACTTCTTTGATACCAAAAAAAAATTTCAAGTTAACTACGAAAAAAAAGATCCGATAGATATTGCTATCCAGCAAGCAAAAACCAAGGAGAATAAACAGATTATAGAACAAAAAGAAAATGCGTTTGATCAAAAGATTCTCACCGATATCGAAAAAAAATGATTGATTTAATCTGTCCTTATATGTTTTATTTGTAGTTGTCTTGATGTCATTTTCTTCTACGGGAATACGAATAACGCTTTCGCTCATTTTGTTTGGTGGCATATTTTTCTTTTTTAACACAAAGCCAAAATATGTGGTTCCTTTTTCGCATCTTAAACAAAAACTCTGGCTTGTATATACTCTTTTGGTTGGTCTTTTACTGGTTGCTGTAGTTCTCTTACCTTTGCGTATCTCTTTTGTCTCTGACAAACAAGTAGTAGTAGACAAAAATCTTCCTATCCAAATTATATTGGATGTCTCGCTTTCTATGGCGGCTAATGATATCCATCCTAGTAGATTTGTCGCTGCAAAAACTGCATTGACCACCTTGATTCAGCAGCTGGATGGATACTACATTTCTTTGATTACTTTTTCATGAAAACCATTTGTTTACATTCCATTTTCTTCCTCAGCTTCTGCTATCACGAGTAAATTGCGTACTATGAATCTTGGTGATTTTCCTCCAGTGCAAGATTTTTTGTGAACAGCAATCGGAGATGCTTTGCTCTTGGGGATTACCAATCTACAATATTTTGCTCATCAAGAAACCTATAAACCCTGAATAGTTATTTTGATCACTGATGGTGATTCTAATGTGTGATTTGATCCGTTGCAAGTTATTTCCTATTATCAAAAAACAAACATTCCTGTATATGTCGTTTGAGTTGGACAAAAAAATTATCTTATTGGACGTGATTCATGGGATGCTGAAATCACTACTGATATCAATCTTCCTTTGCTCCAACATTTAGCTTCCAAAACATGAGGATCTTTTTATAGAGTTTTGTGAGATCAGTCTTTTGAAAGTTTTTTTGCTCAGCTTAGCCAACATATTGTTGATCAACAACATCGTCAAGTCCAAAATATATTACGAGAACTCAATGATTATCTGATTTATTTCATTGTGCTCCTTCTTTTTGGGGTGATTATTTTTAGATCTTGTATGATTTTTTCTTCCTCTAAAAAGACATGATAACAATTTGAAAAAAAAATATATTTCTATATACTCACACCATTCTTTATTGCTTTTGTATCTAATATGAAAAAAATATGCATCATTGTTGCGATCTTGAGTAGTATTTTTTTGTCTTCTTTTGGCTTTGCTGCTAATGATGGTCGATGATCGTATGGTGATGATCCCTCTCAAATATTAGATAATGTCGTAGAAACAGCAAATGATGATTATCATATCCAGCAAACTGCTTTGGATCATGCTACCAATACGCAGTGAGCATATTTACCACAATACAAAATTGCCAATACCTTGGATTGGTTGAGAAACAATATAGATCCTTATTTGCAGCGAGCCGTATATATTGGACTATGTGTAGCAGTTATTCTTATCATTTACAATGGATTCTTGATGGTAACTAATGCAGTACACAAAGAAGGAGATAGTGCCAAAGTCAAAAAAAATATTGTAAATATCCTTATTGGTGTGCTGGTTTTGACGGGATTCTATTTTATTATCAAACTCATGGTTTCCTTGATAACATCTATCTTCGGATGATATGGCGGAGATACATGATTCTAATAGTTGTTGTATAGATTTATTCTATTATCTTTCTTATGCGTTATATCAAATATGTCCTTGTGCTTCTTACTTTTTTGATTGTCGGTTGTAGTGTTTCTTTTGCTACATCACCATCGTTTGATGATAATTTTGCTCAATATTTGACCGATGATACGCCAGATAGCTATGGAAGAGTAGAGACCGTTTTTTCTCTCTGTATTGACAAAGATATTAGTTTAATGGCAAATATTAGAAATCTCTTTTATCCTAATGCAATCGCAGTTAGCACCTCATGCTGAGGTAGTCAATGAGGCCAGCTTTGGGTTCTGATTAGAGATATTTCTTTTATTTTGTTGTTTATCTTTTTGGTAGTTGCAGGTGTCAAACTGATCCTCAATGCCAAAGAGTCTGATGGTCCCAAAAAAGCATTTAGCAGTCTTTTGTATATTTTGTATGGCGCAGCACTGATTTTTTTGGTGACCTGGTTGCTAGGTACCGTTCTCAATATCTGAGATATTCAATGAAGTCAGCAAGTGGTAGATAGGTTATCAAATGGTATTTTTTTGCAAATATTGTCTTTCTTTAAGGTATTGGCGTTTTTTGGTGCTATCGTTATGTTGGTGGTAGCATGATTTAGGATGATGGCTGCAATGGATCAATCTGACAAAATCAAGATAGCGAGAAAGTGAATGATCAATATTGTCCTTGCTCTCGTCATGATCAAAGTCATTGATTATATCTTCTATATAGCACAAACACCTTCTTTTGGTACACAAGCCGCAGACATGATTATCAATGTCGCTATCGTTTTGGGTTGGGTACTTGGTGCGGCTTTTGTTGTCGGACTGATTTACTCATGATATCTTTTGTTGGTGTCGGGAGGTAAGGAAGATGCATGGAAAAAAGCTAAGTGAATAATTGTAAATATTTTTGTCATTGCTATCGTTATCTTTCTCTTCCTTTTGTTGGTGTATCAAATTTTTAATGAGTTTGCCTAACATAGTCATTGTCTAGCTGTCTATTTTGTGTATTTTTGCTTGATTTTGGTGGACAAAATACTATATATTGACACTAAGCCCCAAAAGGGACTGTTTTTTTGCTCGGATGTAAAAAAAACTTTACTTGTTTTGCTCCCGTAGTTCAGTTGGATAGAACGACTCTCTCCTAAGGAGTAAACACAGGTTCGACTCCTGTCGGGGGTAATACAACAATCGTGCACGTAGTTGCTTGGTTGTTTAGTCCTCATTATCTATATAAGGCATTGCCAAATACGGTTAATCACTGTTGGCTTTGGTTTATTTCTTTTTATCTTTTTAATCTCTTTGTTATTATGCCAAAAAAAGCAACAACAACTGTGGAATCTGGATCATTTAAACTTCATGATACAGATACGTGATCTATAGAAGTCCAGATCGGACTTTTGACTACAGAAATCACCGAATTGCAAGCACACCTTGCATTACACAAAAAAGATTTTGACGCAAAAAGATCATTGCTCAAAAAAGTAGCTAGAAGAAGAGCTTTTCTCAAGTATCTTAAATCCAAAAAACTCTCTACGTACACTACAATATCCAAATCTGTAAGTGTAAAGGTCTAAGACCTCAAACGTATATATTTTGTAATTTATTTTTTTATTTTTTTAACGTTTTATATTTATATGACTACTGCAACTATCGCAGAGCAATTACGCTCTGGTCAAATAGTCGTTCCTGTTATCAAGGAAGGGCACAAAGTAAAAGGAATTGTCCTCAAAGTTATCGAAAATGGTGTTTTGGTTGATTGTGACAACAACGCCTTTACATGAGTTCTTTTGTCCAAGGAAGTAAAAGAACTAGAAAGATCTGGATATGATTTAGATCCAGGAAGAGAAATAGAAGTAGAAATCGTCAATACCAATATTAGACATGAAGATGGACATTATATCGTTTCTATTACCAAATTGCTCCAATACGATATTTGGAAATCTATTATGAAAAAGTTTGAAGCAGATGATGTGATTACTGTTGTCCCTACAGAAGCAAATCTTGGAGGTTTGTTGGTAGATATGCATGGAATCAAAGGATTTGTACCATTGTCTCAATTGGCGCCGATTCATT
>CAZECU010000022.1:0-14076 GCA_964510755.1 uncultured Candidatus Peribacteria bacterium
CTTTCAAGAGTATTGAAAAGCAATTTGGAAAAGGTGCCATTATGAGAATGGGGGATAATGCAAATGTAGGTCTTGTAAACACATTTCATAGTGGATCCTATGTATTGGATTTGATTCTTGGAGGAGGATATCCCGAAGGAAGAGTAGTAGAAATTTATGGACCAGAGTCTTCTGGAAAAACCACCATTGCACTTCATGCAATAGCCGAGATCCAAAAAAGAGGAGAAGTATGTGCATTTATTGATGCAGAACACGCGCTAGATCCCGCTTATGCCAAGAAATTAGGCGTAGATATCGAAAATTTATTGTTGTCTCAGCCAGATTTCTGAGAACAAGCACTCCAAATCGCAGAAGAATTAGCAAAGTCAGGTGCGGTCAAATTGATCGTCATTGATTCGGTAGCAGCATTGGTCCCAAGAGCAGAAGTAGAAGGAGATATGGGAGATTCATATATGGGACTCCAAGCAAGGATGATGTCCCAATGATTGAGAAAATTATCATGAGTATTGGCCAAAACAGGTACAACATGTGTATTTATCAATCAGATTCGTATGAAGATAGGAGTTATGTTTGGTAACCCAGAAACTACGCCAGGAGGTAACGCACTCAAATTTTTTGCTTCTCAGAGAGTGGAAATTCGTAGAGGAGATAAAATACTTCAAGACAAAGAGCAAGTAGGATATTTGGCAAAAATCAAGATTACCAAAAACAAAATATCTACCCCATTCAAGACGGCAGAATTGCCTGTCAAACGAGGTATAGGATATGATAAGACAGCAGATATAGTAGAAGCAGCGAGTGTGCTCAAGTTGGTAAACAAAGCATGAGCATTTTATACCTTCGGAACCCAAAAATTTCAAGGCAAAGAAAAATTTGTCACAGCATTGGACTCTGATGAAAAGACCAGAAAAAATATAGAAAAAGATATCCAAAACAAAATCAAAGAGATGAGAATGGGTAAGAAGGTATTGGAAGATGAAGCATTAGTAAATATCGAAGCAGAATTGGACGGAGAATCTTTAGAAGAAGACGTAGAAGATATCCAAGAATAAACCTACAACAACCTTCCTATATATACAAAAATCCCGCACTCGCGGGATTTTTTATCATAGAATTTTTTTGTCAGAGAAATTATATGTGAGTATAGCTTATACATCCAAGCTAAATTCACCAATTTTGACTTCATCCATAGTGATGATGATAGTAGCAGTTCATGATGCTTGTCCCACAATAGGGATATCTATACTACCATTATTGATCAGCTTGATGGTAGAAAGTGCTGGACGTAAAGCACTATTGGTCGAGAGTACAGTAAACGAAAAGGGAAGTATGCCTTCATATTTTTGTCCCGTGATTTTGTCGGTAATGTTCATAGTAAGTGAAGCAGTATTGCCTACAGTCAGTGGTGATCATGCTACGAGAGAAATGTTGATAGTGTGCTGACTAACGAAATGTTGAACGATGTCACTGGCTTCATCAAAACGTAAGGATAGTTGCTTAGTGATAAGAGTCTGTTCAACAATAGGAGTTTCTTCGGCATGAGAATCCTCATCGCTAGGAGAACTGTTGTTGTTGGTTCATGGAGTCGTTTCCTCGAGAGTAGGAGGGGTTGTGGTTTCAGCTGCGGGGTGATTATTGTTAGTGGTAGTACCTGTAGTGACGACAGTATTGTTTCATGATGAAATAGCTCCTGTGTCTACGCTAGGAGTGTCTTTTTCAGGAGTATCGTTTTTGCTATGGTAAATATAACATTTGACATTAGCAGTAGTGACATCTTCTCGACGATCGGACATCAGTCATCTTCCTACCCACGCCATATCTCTGACGATAATTTTTTTGTGTGTTTTGTCGTAGTGCAATACTTTGCCCACATGCCCATAATTTCCAAACCTTCCTCATGCATTATATACAATCAAAGATCATTGGACAGGAATATTTCAAATTTTGTATCAGGTTGCTGCTGCATTTTCACATCGATCGACGGCGTTTCCTCACCATGTTCTTTGTTGCACCTTTTCTTCTACGAAAGGAAAAAATTCTGGAGAAACTCTTGCAGCTCCATAGGTACAGTATCATTTGGCAAAAGTATTTTCTATATCCATATCCAAACTCCAAATAGAAATCAAGTTTCCCTTTTTGAGTGAGGCGACGGGGTTTTGCATTGCTGTAAGTAATTGTTCTGCAACTTCCGTTTCATTGTCTCTATATAATGCTTCATTGGCTCATGAAAGATTTGCCAATGACAATGATGTTAACGTGAGCATACAAACAATGATAAGTTCTCGAGAGTGAAAAATTTGATGATGCAAAAAATTGGTAACATGGACAATCTTGTGTATATGTTTACGGATACGATATCTAATGGGCGTATGTATACTTGGTTGTTGTTTGATTTTTTTCATCCAAGGAGGAAAGATAAAATATCATACATAAGTATATCCAGAAACATAAAATTTGTCAAATTTTGGGCTATCTTTTTTGTTTGCAATAGTTGAGTAAAAAACTACAAAAAATACGAATACACCTAGTGTACATATCAGAGAAATATACCTCAGCATGGTGCTCCAAATTTTATCATATATTTCCTATGAACAAACATATATTATTTATTCTAGATTATTATTTGCCTCACAAAGGATGATCAGAAACGGTATTTGAAGCTGTGATTTCTCGTTTGCTCGCCAAATGATATACCGTATCATTACTGACCTCTCATTTTGATGACAAACTGCCCAAGGAGGAACACGCAGAGTCGTTGCATGTCTATAGGATCGGCAACAAAAGATTCAGTTTTATGTTTTGGGCATTGATCAAAGGGAGCAAAATCCTCAAGATGCACAAAGATATTTCATTGATTCATACGAGTACTTATGGAGGCGCTATACCATCAGCGATATTAGCCAAGATATTTCACAAAAGAGTGGTACTGACGGTACACGAAATTTTTGGTAAATTGCGATTGCGCTACAAAGGATTTTGGCAATGATGGCTGTACAAGATATTTGAACAATTGATATTCTGCTTTGATTACGACGTATATCACTGTGTCTCTTATTATACGATGAATTCATTAAGATTAATCTACGGCATTGCTGATCGCAAAATAAAAATGATCTATAATGGTGTCGATACCAATTTTCGAAATCCTGACAATGTATCTCCCACAGAGATCAAAAACTGGAAAAATACGCACGGACGAACCAATCATTTTGTAGTGACGTATTATGGACATGCTGGCAAATCCAAAGGACTCGATTATCTTGTACAAGCGTTACCCGAGTTGGTAAGTACAGGCGGACAACTTATGATGGTATTCAACTTGATTGATTCCAAAAGGACTGCGATACTCAAAGAGCAAATTAGAAAATATCATTTGGGCAATGGCGTACAAATTTTTGAATGATTCGACAAAAACGAGTTGCGCACTATGATAGCAAGTTCTGATATGATTGTTGCACCTTCACTCTCCGAATGATTTGGATCTGTCCATACGGAAAGTGTTGCCATGGACAAACCGTTGCTAACGACATATATTGCATCTATCCCAGAAGTCGTACGAGGCAACGTAAAATTTATAGCTCCTACCTCCAAAAGGGAGATCATTCAAGCTATCTTGGAGCGTGATCAACGAATAAACAATCCAGAGTATACTATTCCTTACAAGACATTTTCACGAAATACGACAGTCAAAGAATTGATCAAATTATATCGTTAATAAAAATATATTTCCAGAGACGATTTTTTCGTTTGGTTTCCCTCTTCACGTCAAGAATATCTCTACCAAAAAAAAACTTAGCAGCACGAGACTACTAAGTTTTTGTTTACTATGAACTACGGATGATTATTTGTTGTTGTAGTAAATATGTTGTTTGACTTCTTCGAGCGTATCAAAGTATTTTTCTACAGAGAAGGTGTACGAAGAATATCTTCCACTGACGGTCTTGAAAAAGTAGAAAACCTTGCGATTTGGCGCTGTGTATGGCGAAGTTTGCCAAGTTCCATCCAAGGAAATTTTGCCCCATCGTGCCTTGATGTTTTTGGCATTAGCATAGGAAGATCATTTAGGATTGTTCATATCGATAGTATATTTTAGTACATCCAAGGTAGGGAAATATTTTGGCGTAATAAAATTGGTAGAGGTAAATTGTTTTTTGGTGCTATTGTACGTGATGGTGTATTTTTTACCATTCGGAGCAGTATATACGCCGTTGACAATCCATGATACGTCATCAAGGTCAGTAGTATTGTTGTCATCAGGATCAAATTCATCTTCATAATATTCTTCTACAAGATCATAGAGATACTCCAGAGCATAATATTCTTCCTCGTCATCATCATAGTCATCCATTTTACTTTCCAACATAACTAGCAGCGATTCCAAAAATTCGCCTGCTTTGTCTCCATCATACAAATCTATGAGTGTCTCGAAAATAGCGATAACTTGGAGCTTTTGTGTTTTGCTCAAATTATTGTAATCATCATCTTCATCCTCTTCTTGGGTAGTGACACTAAATTTGTCTGAGATTCCCCCAATGGTAAGTGTGCTATAGACGGACGTATCGTATTCGTCACTAGAGACAAGCTCTACGGCGACTTTCCATCCACTTTGTACGTATCAAGTAGTTCCTACCATTTCGCCACTGATATAGAGCACTCACTTACTAATACTTGCAAGTACGCGAGCACCCTCAGAGAGTCCTGTGATAGTAAGCGGATCTGAGAGGTAGAGCTGATTGATATCGGCATCAGTAATATCTTCAAATTCAAACGAACTTGGTATCATATCAAGGACGCCACTATAGGTAAATGGTTGGCGAGTAGAGGTAGCGGTATTGCCTAAGGCATCTATGGATTGGGTATATCGATAATATAATCCATTGCTAAGGAGTCCATTAGTAATACTCTGAGATGAAGAAGCAGTAAACCCAGAGAGAATAACTCCAGTGGTTCATGTACTATTGGTAGAAACAACATAACGATATCATGACATACCTACTCACGTATCAGTGCTATCTGACCAGTCAAGGGTAAATGTTCCGGTAAGTATACTACCACTGAGTGGAGTAGAAAGTGTTGGTAAGGTAGGTGCAGTAGTATCTAGCATAACGCTAAATTGTTTACCTGTAGAAACGAATCCATCACTCACATACACAGAAAGGGTCTTGGTACCATCATTACCCGTGAGAGTGAGATTACCGGTAAATATACCATTGAGTGATCACGTAAGTGGACTAGTAACAAAGTCTCAGGTAATACTATAGGTAGCTAATTTGTTGGTATAAATCGTAAGTGTTGCATAGTCTTTGGTATATCGTGTAGAATTGTAGTACAAATTTCCTGTTGTTAGCGTTATGACAGGAAGGAGTGGTGCTTCTACCGTAAAGGTTGCTGGTGCACTCATAGTACTATTGCCAGCGCGATCTCTTGCTTGTACATATCGAGTATACGTACCATTTCATAAGGTGCCGGTATATATAGTTCCTGTAGTTGCGATAGTGCTTATAGTAGATCAGGTTATAAAGAGTGTATATCCAGAAAGGGCAGTGGTATCATAACCAGACCGAGTAAACACCACCGTATTCGTAGTGCTCACAACTGTTCCACTTGTAGGAGTAAGTCCAGTGCTAGTAGGCGCAATAGTGTCTATCGTAAACGTGATACCTGTAGTATTGGTAAAGATATCAGAAAGAACAAATCTATGAAGTCCCTCACCTGTAATCAGGCTACCAGAGGTATATGGCTGTCCATCAAGCGTTGCACTAGCAATATCACCTGTAGTAAAGGTGATGATTACACCAGTATTATAGTATCCACCAGAAACGATGGTGATTCACTCATTGGTTAGCCCAGTAAATACTGGCATAACTTGGTCGATAGCAACTACCAAACGAGTAGTATTGCCAGCTCGATCATATCCGGTGATGGTATAGCTACCATCAGAAACAAGTGATAGTGAGTTGCCAAGAGAAAAATTTCCATTGACCAAGAATCCAGAAAATCATACCGTATCACTTCATGTGATGAGGATAGTATGATTATATAAAGCGTCTTGTTCTGCTCAGGTAAGAGTAGGGGAAGTAGTATCTATAGTAAAAGTGATCTGTGTAGTATGACCAATAGTATCTATGACCATAAAGGTATACGTACCTTCATCCCAGATAATGCTGTCTTGAGTATAGCTTGCACCATTGAGTAGCGCACCCGAAAGATTAGCATCAGCAAAAGTAAAAGCAATACCAGTATTATAGTAGCCACCAGAAACGATAGCGATACCTACAGTAGTGAGTCCCGTAAACACAGGTAGTATAGTATCTCTTTTGATGAGAATACTATTAGAGTCTTCAGAGGATTCGTTGCTAATGTTAGTACTATAAACTTGGATGGTATGATCGCCTTCTTGGAGTGCGACGGATAGAGAAAAACGACCATCAGAATCACAAGATCATGTAGCAATGATAAGTTCTCTCTTTTCATCAAAAAACACGGAAATAATGGTGTAAGGAGATGCAACACCTACAAGATCTATAGAGTCTCCACTAGTAATAGTTCCTATAGTTTCAATAGTAGGAGTACTAGGTGCTTCAGGACTATTGGCTACAATCACAAAACTATCATCAGTAGTGCCTGTTACGGTAAGTCCTGTATTGAGCAATTCATCAGCATAGGCCAAAGCAAAAAATATCTGACCATCATCCAACGAGATGTCGTTGCCTATTCTGAGTACTTTTTGCCAATGCGTTTTATTTTGGATATCAGTAGCAACAAATTCTGCGCCATTGATAAAGATCAGAGGAGAAGTAGTCAATGCTTCATTGGATACAAAATCCAAGGTTACTTCATCACCATCTTGTGCAAAGAGAGGTGAAAACGTATTATTAGATTGTATATGTACGTAAGTAAGAATCGGTCTCAGATCAAAATCAGTAAAATGATCGATAGTCAAATAAACAGGACAATAACTCTGAGAACAACTACCGGTTGAAACAGCAGTGATAATATCATTAGACAACAATTCGCCTGTTGATGATCTGACAGCAAAATGATCAGGAGTAAGTGTGCTCAATACTCATGAATAAGCAACAGAAACCACCATACTCACGAGAGCAGATTTTCCTTCAAATCCACTACCAGCAACAAATCCAAGATGTCCTTCGCGAGCATCAAATGCAGAAGCTATACTTCCAGAGATAAAGGCTTGAGTTCATGTGTCGGTAAGATCGATCCCTGTAGTAAAGGTGATTCTTCCCATTTCAGTATTGCCTACGCGTTTTGCAAAATATAATCCCGTGAAATGACTAGCAGTAGCATCACGGACACTAGACAAATTATTTTGTATTCATGCTCATGATAAGGCGATACCAATAGCAGTATAGCTATCTTCTAGGGCAGAAGAATTGTTAGGTACTCAGAGAGCAAGTAATGCTGCTTCTGCATTGATTCTTCTTCCACTGACCGTTTTACCACTGAGAGAAGAAAGGCTATCTCAGCTCTGCATAATGATATTTTTGACTTGTGCATAACTTAGTCCAGAATTTGCACTTCGAAGCATACTCGCCAATCCTACAACATGAGGAGTAGCCATAGATGTACCTGGCAGACTTTTATACGCGCCGACAGGATAAAGAATACGTATATCATCTATTAAGCATCCAATATAGTTATTATCATCATTGTCAGAGTGTCGTCTAAATCTGAGAGAAAATGTACTCGTTAAATTTGAAGAAGGTGGATTAAAAAGATAGGTAATATAATTGTCTCCAAATCTATTTGTATTTCTGAGTGTTAGCTCATTTCGCTTGCCTAATTCTGTAAAGGTAGTGCCATCTGAGCTATATTCCAAAGCCATATAATCTGAATTTGCAGAAGGAGCAGAAAGCTCAGTATCACATTGTGTATACCACGCAATTGTTGCATCATGGAGAGAAGAAAGATCGATTCCACTGATTAAAGTAATCGTCGTATCACTGTTTGCTGTATAAGGAGAACGATTTACATCTCCATATAATTGTCCACCGATAATTCATCGAGAAGGATTGGTTCATGTAGCTATTCGCTTTTCTGTAAACGAGCTTGAAAAATTTTCAGTAAACATAACTCCACTAGATATGATAGTACTCAAAATAGAATAGCCAGGAGCTCATACATCTACAGAGGTACTTCCATAATTAGAAAAGCTAGCCAGACCATCACTTTCGGTAGTAGCTGCCACAGAGAGAATATTAGGCAAGTCATAATCACTCGGATATGTGTGATTAGTCGGAATTTCATTATTCCGACCATTATTACCAGCAGCAGCAATAAACAATCATCATGATAATCCAAAATTGTTGATAGCATTATATTCTGAAGTAGAATATCCTGTACCTCCATAACTAGCATTGATGACTTTGGCATGGTTTTGTATAGCAAACTGCACTCATTTGATGATAGCAAAACTGTCTAAGTAATTAGCATCTCACGCTCTGATGGCCATAATTTTAGTATGAGGATTGACTCCCATGATTCATGTAGCGTTGTTAATCTGTGCAGCAATAGTTCATGCAACATGAGTTCCATGGATAGAAAAATTACGTGGATAAGGATCGTTATCATTGTCATAAAAATCATATCCATGGACACATCATCCAGCAATCGTTACTCCAGTATAACTTTTACAATCAGATCCATCTCGCATTTGATTGACAAGATCAGGATGATCGTAAGCTACTCCCACATCGATAACTGCCACGAGAATATCTGTCAATGATGGGTAGGTATCCAAAACATCCATAGCATTTGGCCATTGTATTTTGGTGAGTCCCCACATTTGATCAGCATAGGTATCATTATAATCATTGACCGTAGAAAGAAGATGACGAACGTAGTTGGGTTCAGCATATTCTACCGTAGGATCAGATTCTAGTTCTCTGATTTTTTGTTCAATCGACATAGAATCGTCAACTTCAAGAAGAACAAGATTTGCATTGGCAATACTATCGGTTGGTGTGAGAGCTTGTTCAGTAGCAAAAGTTTGCACGCTACGCTGTCCTGCAAATGTTTTGAGGTTGACCTGAGTAGGTTTAAATTTGACGATAATCTCTCCAGGTACATATTCTGCGTCCTTTTGTGGTTCTTCTGTAGAGATACGTATCGTGTCCGTCATATCCACAGGAAGCGGTGTATAGAGTCCTTGCGTAGGATTGATACAAAACGCGTACACTCGCAAAAAAATCCCTAGAGAAACAACTACGAAACTCATAGTTTTTGTAAAAAGAGAAGTGTTGTGATTGTCCATGGTATATAAATGAAATATATAAAGTACTTACCTACTATTTTATATGCGCAGAGCAGAAATTGCAAATCTAGCAACAAATATTTTGATTACCAATTGTCTTATGCAAAAAAAATGATATAATATAGTATACTCAAAAGCATTGAAACTGGATAAGAAAACTGTATTTACAGTATAATCTTACTCATGAAATATAAAGAACACAGCACTTTGTTTTTCCTGTGAAGACACAATGATTTTATATATCAACCTGTATGATTATGGTAGATCAATCTACGCCAACACCTCCACAGATGCCTGCACAACAGCCATCTCGCCCCCAACAAACAGCAAACATCATCACCCCAAAATCCAAGATTTCGATGAAAAGTGTCGCTATTGGATGCGGTCTATTGGTACTGATGGTTATAGGAGGATTGTCGATAGTGTTTTACAATCTCATGAATAACCCTACTCAGTTATCGAGTGTAGGATTGGATCCGTCGACCACCAAAACACTCTTGCAAACATTTTCCATTCTCTTTTTTGGTCTGCTTACCTTTTTGGGGATAGGATTTTTGGTAATCAATTTGTATAGGATTATCACCGTCAAAAACGTTTCTAGACTCAGATATATATTTGGTGCATTTTTTGGATTTATCATATTTATGTTTGCTATCGTGATTGGTGCAAGGATAATTATATTGGTAAACAATTTTTCTGTAGAAAATATTATGGACAGCGACAAACTGATCATGCCTTACCTACAAATCAAAGATGATATCGTATATACTCGTGGCAATGATGCACCCAAACTTATCGCTCCTGCGACCATATATTATGAGCTCAATCCCAATTATTTTAGATCTATCATCTCTACATTAGGACAAGTAAATTTTACCGACATTGTATTAGATTGTGGAAACGGCCAGAAGCTTCCTATGGATTTTGTGACCTATCAATTCAAAGGATCTTGTATGTATTTCCAAAAATGAGAATATGCACTCAATATAGAGGCAAGCTATATCAATATCCCAACTTCCGAAAAATTTTCTACCTTATTCACAGGATGATCTATCCTCTTTGATTCACAGATCACGGTACAGCCAACCAAAGGAGATCTGATGTTCAACGATGCTGCTACAGAAATGATTGTAGGTGAGACGCCAAGCAAAGTCATCTTCGATGCTAACGCAGTGTTTACTGATTTAGGATTGACAGGATATACTATTCTCTGGGATTTTGATGGCGATGGACAGCAAGACAAACAAAATGATGTGACCACAACGTTTGTTTACAACCAGGCGCAGCTCTACAATGTGTATATTAGATTTCCATGACTCAATGATTATATTTATACCTTCCCGGTGAGAGTACAACAATCTGACACGCCAGTATGTGAGGTCATAGTTACCAAAACAGATGGCAAAAATTATACCGTCACTACTCATTTTTTTGATCAGACCGTCAAAATTACCGATTATAAATTTGATATATTGGATAGAGCAAACAAAAATACTATTGTAGATACAAGACAAAATACCAATGGAGCGTTTGTCTATCAGTTCCAAGATGCAGGTACATTTGCTATCCAAAATACCTATTTGACCGAAGACGACAAACAAGGACAATGTGAGAGTGATGATATCCAAATAGGAGCGAGTGATTTTGATATCACTTACACTACCTATGCCAAATCTGCACAGTCTCCACAGTTTCAAAAAGTAGTCAATGAATGAGATACTTATTATAGTTCAGGAGTATTGGTGCTTAGTACGATCCCAACAGTCATCAAAATACAGATTACCCAAATCTCTCCGGACAGCACTGCTGCTACCAAAAAAGTTATGCTCGATGGTAAACAACTTATTTCCTCAGAGGGAAACGTCTTTGAAGCAACCATCCAAGATAGCAAAAATCATGAAATGCTCCTAGTTGTGGAAGACAAAACCAATGGAGCCAAGACAGAAATAAAGATACCTATTCAGGTCAATAGAGCAGATATTATCGGCAAACTTCTCGTGATTCCAGATACCGTAGGTACGGATCCCTTTACCGTAAAATTTGATGCGTCTACCACTATAATCAATGATCCTGATGATGAAATAGTTTTGTTTACTCGAGACTTTGGTGATGGAACAGGATCCATCAAAAAAGATTTTTCTGAAGCGATTATGCCCCATACCTATAGATATGATACTGTCCACAACAATGGCACGTATCATCCTATCCTTACCATCAAAACCAAAAAAGGTCGTGAGGTGTCTATCTCTCCAGAAAACAATATCATCGTCAAAAGAGCAAACCAAACACTCCCTATTCATATAGATTCTCATCCTGCACAAGTAGCCAAAGCAGGAGATAAGGTAGATTTTTCTATAGAAGTTAATGGATTACCATCCAAGATTACGCGAGATTTTGGCAACGGAAAAACATTGACCTGTGATACAAGACAATCATGTGGTAGTACAAGTTATATCTATACTGATGCCGGGACTTATGTCATAAGAGCAAATGTAGCATACGAAAATCAGCCTACTATCGAAGGTAATATAACGCTCAAAGTCAATCCATAACCAACCATATATATTTCTATTGATACGTAGATTGCAGGTGTGAGATACCTAACTGTTCAATTCTACGCATGATAAGCAAAACATATCCTTTAAATTCTTTGGTATGAGGAGTATAATTTGTCATCACTCCCAATTTTTTGATGATTGTAAGATGTTTGCTGTACCAATCAAATGGTGAAGTAATATAGCTGTTGGTATGAAGTGCGTTGTTTATATTTGTTCGAGTATGTACAAAGAAATTGATTAATTTTTTATCAAAGCCCAATTCATCTGGCTCAATATTATACGTTGTACCAAACAAAGCTCTAGAAAGGATAGTAACAAATTGATCTCTCGTAAGAGGGTAGTTGGGATTAAAAAACTGCTCAGGCTGTCCATAATAATCTAGTCCCATGAGTCCCAGCTGACAAGCAAAGCGAATGTAGTTTTGCAACTCTGGTGGTTCACGTCCAATATCTCTAAAATCACAGGGTTTGGTCGTGTCAGGACGGAGTCCCACAACCTGTGTAACAAAGACCGTAACCATTTTGGCAGCAGCTTTTCTGTAGACCAATCCATCCATATTTGCTTCTGGTAATGTCGGAGCAGTGGTGATGCCAAGCTCATATGCCCACTGATAGACGTCATCTCGGTCGTGAGAAGGAGTAGGAGAAGGGCGGGAAAAGAGAGATCACAAAACCATAGCTAGCATACCAAGTGCAAGTCCAATGATCAGCAATAATGTATACGTTTTGGGAGAAAAGTGTTTCATATCCTGCCTATAGTGTTTTGAAGACAAAAATCCAATCAAATAGCGTATTTTTCTTGATTCATTAAGACAAATTTTTATACTACCTACACGATCAAGATTTTTATCTCATCAATCATATATGCAAAAAATACGAGCAGCTTTGATGATAAGTATATTACGAATAGGATGAGCACGAGCGCAAAGTCTTTTTGATGTGTCGTTGGACTACTGTGATGGAGCAGGCAATACCTTGGCATTACAAGTAGATGCAGGAGTGCCAAAACATATTTGTTACACGCTAGCCAATCATGCAACGGCCCCGATTACCCTCGCAATATCTTTTGTCGATGGAGTATATACCAATGATACGCTCCACAACAAAGCATGTCTGAGTGCAAATGATATTCAGCAGTTTGGCAAATATGTTAGTGATTATGATGCACAGATTACCATACAGCCAGGAGAATCCATCCAAAAACAAGCAGTACTCCAATACCCCCTAGACAGCAAATGAGTGTATAACTGATGTATTGTCTATACTGTACTGCAAGAACCTGTCCAAACACTTGTTTCTGATCAACATATCAATATCCTCATGCGCAAAGCCAAATTTATCGACGTAACCGTACAGGGTAGTAGACAAAAAGCATGATACACATGGTCTGATGATGCCCAAAAGATACAAAGCTATACCAAATCATTACTATCTGGATGGATATCTGACACCAGCAAAGACAGCAAAATCATCTTGGATACTATGTCATATATCACTATGTTGATCTTTGTGATGATATGTATCGTAGTAGGATGGTACATTGCCACCAAGAAAAAAAATCATATCCATAGATCCAAATCCTCACATCCCAAAGCAAACAAATAACCAAAAAAATATCAGCAAAATATTTTTATTTAGATCATAAGAAATGACGGAAGTAACTCAACAAATCCAGCATCTTCAAAAACTTTCCTGTATAAAACTTTCTCCTGAACAGGAAAAAAAACTAGGAGGACAACTGACCAATATCATCGCGTTTTTGAGTAGTTTGCCTGATGTAGGAGAACAAGCACAAGACAAACCAAATACAGATCAGGTATCTTTGAGAACTATTGCAGGGGTACATCAAGATACTAGTGACCAAAAACTTCTTGCTAATGTCCATCACAAAATAATCAACAATTCTATCGTTATTAAGTCTGTATTATAGTAATTTCTCTTGAAATAATCTAGCGATTTCGTATACACAATCCGAACGAGATTTTTTTTGTACAAAAAATTTCACTAAAACGATCATATCTTTATTTGTCGTTTCAACATTTTATCATTTTATCAATTATTATGGCAGAACGAAAGTCTCTAGACAAGGTGAGAAACATTGGAATCATGGCTCACATTGATGCAGGGAAAACAACCTTCACAGAAAGAGTTTTATATTACACAGGAAAAAAGCATAAGATAGGAGAAACTCATGATGGAGAGGCAGATATGGATTGGATGGAACAAGAAAAAGAAAGAGGTATTA
>CAZECU010000023.1:0-12989 GCA_964510755.1 uncultured Candidatus Peribacteria bacterium
GAAGGCGAGACCGAAGAAGAAACTTTGGTACGCGAAGTCAAAGAAGAAACAAATCAAGTAATTTGAAATATTAAGTATATTACAGCTATTACCGACAATACAAACCACATTTATGTATATGCAGCAGATATAATTTGAAAAACGGATTATGAAGTAGAAGATGATTGAGTAGAACATAGTGCCCGAATAACAATATCCGAATTTATAGACGGATTTAACAAATATAATGTTGTTTGACGTGAAGAATTAATAGATCAATTGAATAAATATATGATAGAAAACAATAATTAACTTCCTTATCAACATAATAAATTTCAACAAACGAATGAAGTCGAAAAGCAAACATTACACATTTTACATACTATAGACTATGACAATGACCGAAAGTACAACCAATAATCACACAGAGAATAGTTGTTTTTTTTGTGACAAAAAAAATTTTAACGAAACGTCTGTATTTGGAGAAAATGAGTCATTTTATGCAAGACGAGATGATTTTCCTGTATCTAAATGACACGCCGAAATCATTATAAAAAAGCATATTGAATCTTTTTTTGACTTAACAAATGACGAACTCATTCACTTTTTTAATTTACTAAAACAAGCAAAAAAAATCATTCAAGACAAATACTCTCCAGATGCTTTCAATATAGGAATAAATGAATGATATGCAGCAGGGAGAACAGTTCATCATTTACATATTCATATTATTCCAAGATATACAGGTGATGTAGAACATCCTAGATGATGAGTGAGACATATAATCCCAGGCAAAGGAAACTATTAATAAACATATACAAAAACAAGAGTTGACTTCTAATAGAAAATATATATACGATTACATAAAAAAACATAAATATTAACCAAAAGAATTTTAAAATGAATAAAAAAGACGTATTTATGCCAACTGCATTGGCATGGTTAATGGTAAATTATCAAACAGAAAATGGATTTAAAATGAATGAAAAAGCAAACAACTTCGGTGATATAAAAATACACCAAGACATATTTGACCCGCTTTTTCGCAATGAGAAAATCAAAATCAATTATTCGTTCACATCAATGCATCTGGTTTTATATGAATTTCTTCGTCCAGAGATTATAACACAACACCCAAGGATTTTAAAATGTACATCTCCTGAGGATGCTGAAAACAAACTCGGCAAAGAATTAAAAATTAGCACTGATCTTAAGTATCCATACCATCAAGAATGGTAGAAAACTACGCCGGTTTATCCGGCTTTTTTTATTTGAAAATATCAAAGTAATTCCTATACTCATAACGATTTTTATCTTATTACTTTTTTCCATGCCAGTAAGCAAAAAAGCTCCTGTAAAAAAAACTACCAAAGTTACCGCAAACTTTACGGCAAATGTACCTGAAGAAATCATCGAATGTTGTGGATCCAAAAATTGTAGAAGTAAAAAACAACGACACAAAAAACATGATATGAGCGGATTTTATTTTTTGGGAATGATAGGCGCAGCTATTTACTATATCGCAGCAGCTACAGGATTTCGAATGGGAGTACTCGGAGTACTTAAGGCATTAGTACGACCAGTATTTTTAGTACATGGAGTATTAAAGTTTTTGTGAGTATAATTATAAATTAACTTTATTACCACGCCAGATGCACGCCACGCCATCGTAGTCCGTCTATCCATGAAGTAATGTTGCCATGAACGAAACGCTGTGAGTCACACGAATGTGTGCGAGCAAGTGAGATGAAAATTATACATCACCGAAGTATTTTCCCTAAGTATTGCATCTGGCTTGATCTTTTTCGTTAGTTTTTCCATCAAGGGAAAAAGTGACCAAAGGGAATCCAGCGAAGTCGGAAACTCCAGCGGAGCGTTTAAAAAATATATATTGTAAAATACATTAATCTAAGTAGTACAAAACTATGTTTTATATGCGTAACTATATCTATGAAACTTACCTTCTGCTGAGCTGCAAAAATCGTCACCGGATCATGTTATCTGATAGAAACGAAGCATGACGGGACTGATACTACAAAATTTCTCATAGACTGCGGAATGTTTCAGTGACCTAAAGATATTACAAAACTCAACTACGAGCCATTTTTGTTTGATCCCAAAGAAATTGAGTTTGTACTACTCACCCACGCACACATTGATCACTGCTGATTGATCCCCAAGTTGTACAAACAAGGTTTTCGTGGCAAAATTTACGCAACATCGGCAACGATTGATTTGTGCAAAATTATGCTAGAAGACAGCGCAGAGATACAGGCAAAAAACATAGAGCAAGAAAACAAAAGAAGACAACAACAACATCTACCTCCAAGATTTCCTATATATACACTGCAAGAAGCTGCTGACTGTATGAAATTATTCACTCCCGTAGACTATACCAAGACAATTATTCTCACAGAATATATTCAAGCGAGATTCCAAGACGCAGGACATATCATGGGATCGGCGAGCATAGAACTATTCGTGACACAAGACTCCATCACCAAAAAACTCGTCTTTTCATGAGATATAGGACAACGAAACACTCCTATTATCCAGGATCCGACACTCATCCAAGAAGCCGATTATCTCTTTATGGAATCTACATATGGAGACAGACTTCACGAAGATACCGCAGGCAAAGAAGAGTTACTGACCAAATATCTGTCAGAAACATTCGCTAAATGAGGAAGACTTTTGATTCCATCATTTTCTGTAGAAAGGACACAAGAACTCCTCTACATTTTCAATATCATTATCAAAAACGGAAATTTCCCTGAGGAAAAAATATTTTTGGATAGTCCTCTTTCCATCAAAGCGACAGAGATATTCAAAAAACGCACAGAATATTTTGATGAAGAAGCCACCAAAAAATATCCAAACGCATTTGATTTTGATCAGCTACAGTGTACCTCAAGTATTGAAGATTCGATCAAACTAAATACCTATGAACAACCATGTGTTATCATCGCAGGTAACGGGATGTGTACAGCTGGTAGGATAACACATCATCTGCTGCATGGACTCAACAACCCAAAAAATACGATACTATTCGTAGGGTTTCAAGCAGAGTGAACACTAGGAAGACGTATCTTAGAAAAAGAAAAAAAAGTCTGGCTAATGGGAGAGACAATAAGCGTAAACGCCGATATTGCAAAAATAAACGGATTTTCTGGACATGCAGATGCTGAGCAATTGATGAGACGAGCCAAAGGATTGAGTAAACCACCAAAAAAAACGTTTATAGTCCACGGAGAAGAGCCATCACAAAAAGCATTACAAGCCAAACTTGAGGAGATAGGATTCGTATGTAGTATCCCAAGCTTACAAGATCAGATAGAAATATAATACTCCTTTATCTTTTTTACTAGGTATTATGAAAAAATCATTCATCTTTGCAACACTACTCATAACGACAATCATCACATGATGTGGGAAAACCACAGTAACTGAGCAAACAACAAATACCAGCACGTTTTCATTGATTGCAAATCAAGTCACGAAATATCCATACACATGGAAAATGACAAAACCTGTTATTACAGAAATGAAAAATCGGAACACAATCCAAAACGGATTCCATGATACCCGAAAAACAACATATCAATTACCTGAAATAGATATGACAGATCCTGTATATAAAGAACAATGCCTCACCTGATGATTCAATCTTACAAGTACAGAAGATGGATCAGTAGTCAAAAACATTCCGTTTAAAGATTTTAAATTAAACACAAAAATGGAATTGAAAGGACAATATAATGGACCATGATTATGATTAAATTTTTCTGAAGGACAGAAAAACTTTTTGGCACAACATGGACGATTGATTATGAAAGCAAATAGTGGTTTCTTACAAGAAATGATAGGCAAAACATCATATGAATCAGATGGTTCATGGCAATGAGGAGAGGGAGATGAGCGAGCCGAAAATTATGACAAAATAGGAGGACAAAATGCCGCATACAAAAGATATCCCTACAACACAATTTTGGTGACAAGTGATTTATTATTACATGTATATCATAGATTATTCGATAATTCTTTGAAATATTACGAAGAGACAATAGCGAGGCCAACAATCACAAAACTTTCTGAGTCATTATTCGACAAATTCAATGAACTTGCACAAACAACAACAGATACGGACCTCAAAAAACATTATGAATTCCTAGCAGCATATCGATCAATACCCTACGCTATCCTGATACCAAACGAGGAAATGATAGATAAAATCACAATTGCAGCTGAAAATAGTGAATCCATAGACCTCAGTGATGAACAGATACAACAAATTATCACGACAAGAGGGAATACGATTTTTGCTAAACTGACTCCTGCATACCAAAAAGCAACCAAAGAAACAATCACAGAAATACTAGCAGCCAATAAAAATAAAGGAAAAAATATATTACTCGAAACATTTTCACCAACACTCTTGGAAAGTTTTGACAAATTCAACGAACTCAAATTCGACTTTACCCAATTCAAACCAAGAGCACATTATACTACTGATGCACTTCTCAAAACCTACTTCATGGCAATGAAACGATTGATGAGAGAAAAGTTGTATTTTACAGACCAACATATCGCGACTACATCTTTGATTATGGCAAACAATATACAAAACAAAGATTTGGTTAACTTCACAACATTTTACAGTTCCATCCAAAAGCTCATCGGAGAGGATGATGATGTAAATATCAGTGACATGCAAAAATTCATAACTGATCAAAAACGAAAATCAGACAAAGAAATTTTCAAAGGAACAAATAATGAAATACAAAAAAAATTAATGACATTAAGACCACAAAAAATTATGTCGGTTTCCTATGCAACACCAGGAAAATGAGATATTACGGAGCAAGAAGCCAAAGACATTACTGCAGGATTTGTTTTCTTTGGAGAAAAATTTACTATTGATAGCCGATTCTTTGACCAATTTACGGCAGGATCAGCAGAAAAAGAGGCAGAATATAAACCACGAGCACAAAGTGCTTTGATGGTAGCAGACAATCTTATAAATATCCCCGTTACTCAAAAATTTGCTCAATTGCGATTGGAAAAAAATAAAACAGCATTTGATATATCTCCAGAACAAATAGCAGGATACAACAAGATCAAGGAAAGTGTTTCCAAAAACGAAATTCTGACCAAATTTAATTTTGGAAATACCGTTTACCATACTCGGCTTACAAGTATTGCATCACTCTTTATTAGTGAAGAAAGCAATACACCGTATTTTATAGAAGATCCTTTATATCAAAACAAAATACTCAACACCTATTTAGGAAGTTATACAGAACTCAAACATGATACATTACTTTATGTCAAACAAGCATATGCAGAAATGTGAATGGGTGGAGAGTGACCATGTACACTATCAGTGGAACCACCTGCACTACCAGTTCCAAAATGATATGTAGAACCAAATATTGATCTCATTGATCAACTCATAACATTGACCCAAGAAACCAACATTTTTTTCAGTGGACAACAATACAACGATTTTGTTAACTATCTAGAATTCGTCAAAAAAATTGCAATAGCGCAAACGCAAAATCAAAAAATAAGTGATAAAGACTTCGAACAATTGAGACTTGCTCAAAATATACTCTACACTATGACAACGCCACAAAAACTCTTTGGATATGCATTACAAAAAGAAAAGAGATGATCAATCATCGCTGACATCTTCACGTCAGGATTATACTGACCGCTCTACGAAGCAGTAGGAAGACCATATCTTATGACTATGATGATCAACGACATCAACGGAGCAAGAATAGTAATATGACCAGTATTTAGTCACTACGAATTTTATGAATCACAAGCATCATTCCAACCTGTCGGAGGCGGAAGATACACAGATCAAGACCGGCAAAATAATTATGACAGACTCAAAGATACGACCGAAGAAAATATTATGGGATTGCCATTAGTAGAAATTATACAAGCAAGCAAATAACGATATGAACCAAAAAACTAAACGACTATTTTCACTTATTGGAAGCACTATATTCGTAATAACACTACTATTGCGAGTGTTTGGTGATAATCAAAAAACAAATTTAAACATCCCAAAACAACAGCAGACATATTTTGCTATTATTCCACATTTTGCATTACAGCCAAACACACTAGAAAAATTTTATCATTTTTTACAGACAACATATACTATCGACGATAAAGAAGAATTAAATATCGTGATTATCAGTCCAGATCATTTCGACGCAAGCAAAAACTCTATTGATATGCTCTGTGAAAATAGCAACAACTTTTGTTACAAAAATATATGCAAAGTAGCAAAATCACTCCCTAAAACAAAAACTAGCTGATGTATTAACAAAAAGACAACAAAAGAACATGGCCTCGGAGAGCATTTTATATTCATCCATAAAATATTTCCACAAGCAAAAATATTTCCCATTATTATCAAACCAAGAAAATTCATAGAAAATACAGAACTCATAAGCATACTGAATACTTACAAATTCAAAGGCAAAACACTAATTATCGCATCCGTAGATTTTTCTCATTATGTAGATGAAGATTTTGCAAAACTGCACGACAAAAAGAGTTTCTATACACTAAATAATGCAACAGATACAAATAATTATACATCACTCGATGTCGATTGTCCAAGTTGTTTATACATAGCAAATATGCTTGCCCAGCAGAATAATCAATACCCAAAACTTTATCTCAGAGACAGCAGCAGTTCAATCGCTGGCAGAAATTTAGGTACAGGAAACACCTCCAGACAATTTATCTATTATACAAACGAAAAAAAAAGAAAAAATGGCTTCACTGTTGCATTTTTTGGTGATCTTATATTTGATAGACAAGTAGCATTAATGCTTTCTGGAAACCAAAAAATAAATGAACATTTCAAAACTTTTTTTCAGAATGAAGATACAAAATTATCGCCATCCACATATCCACATAGAAAATTATTCGGTATAGATTTTGTGGGACTCAATTTGGAAACACCAGCAGTTAATGATAAAAAAATATGTCAAAAATCAGGCAAAGAAGTTACCTTTTGTTCCAGCAGTGAAATTCTCCCCTATCTCAAAAATATAGGATTCACGATGATAAATGTAGCAAACAATCATAGTCTCGATGGCTGAATAGCAGCACATCAAGAAACAATTAAAAATATTAAAGCAAATGGATTAAACTATATAGGATATGTCAGAAATGGAAAATATTTTGAAAAAACTTATCTACGAAAAACAACAATTCGCGGGATCAAAGTCGCACGACACGGATTTGATTTTACCATTACACCAAGAAATTTATTTACCCAATATTGTGACCAACTAACAATAAGTAAAACAGAATGATACATCAACATGGTAAACGTCCATCGAGGAAAAGAATATGAATCAACTCATAGCATAGAACAAGAAAGCTTAGGGAAACAGTTGATAGATTGTGGTGCAGATATTATCATCGGACATCATCCGCATGTCATACAAGACATATGACGATATCAAGGCAAACCGATAATTTATAGTCTGGGAAATTTGTTGTTTGATATGAAAAACCCTCCAGAAACCACCAAAGGAGGATATGTACTGATAGATTATGAAAATAGTGGCAACATAACAATTTCCACAGGAACAGTAAATGCAAGTATCTACAAATAAAACAAAATGACTATACAGGTGAAATATAGAATTGGTTTATAGCTTATAGTTTTATGTTGATAGCCAATTTACCGTTGATTTTGCGTCTCAAAAACATACTAATTTTGTAGACAACCATCACGCAAACATTTTATCTTGTTGCAAAAAAAATGACCCGAAAAAATATACGAGGAAGTTGGAAGCAAAATATAAAAATTATCTTGGGCGCAGCTTGTGTTGCTATAGGTATATTTTACATTTCCCACAATCCACAAATGTTTTCGGCGAGCATACTTTCTCTCCAACAGCAATCATTTATACAACAAAAATGACGAGACATAGCATACAAAACCAATAGCTGATATATAGATATTTTTTTGTCCCAGCAACAGGAGATACCAACGCAGGTAACATTTACGTTAATTTTTGACGACACCACGGTGAGCGTTGACACCCAAAACATCACGGGACAAGCAGATCGAACAACACAACGTATTGACGATCAGACCTTGCGTATTACCACAATTCCTAGTGCTACCATAGACAACATACAAAGCTTGATAATGATACCATTTACCGGAGGACAAAAAGACATTTTAGTCAGCGAAGCTATCGCTAGTTCTAAAGACAACAAACATCAACGTTTGTCTATTGGATCACTCAATGAAATAACTAATCACACCAAATAGTAGTTGTTCAGATACTTTATCTTTCATTATGATCATCTCATGAAATTATCACGTAAAATGCTTATAGCAGGAGTAGTAGCAGTAAGCATGCTTGGCATAGGATTTTGGACAAACAATGTACAAGCAGCCACCGCAGATGCTTTTGTTGTAGATGTAACTCCAAGTTCTTTTGATATCAACGAAACAGTAGATATCACAATCAAAGCGGTAAATGCCAATGGAGAGGTTATCAAGGAGTATGGATGAGATGTTTTTATTGAGATAGATGGTATTGTGGATACTGCAGATTATACCGTACCAAGCGATGGATTTTATACATTTCTACCAGAAGACCAAGGAGCTAAATTATTTTCCAAAGGATTAGCTATCAAAAAATCATGAACCTTTACTATCAAAGTATCAGACATTATCGATGACACTATCATAGGAGAAAAAACAGTCATTGTAGGAGACAGCAAGACATCCAACACAACAGCAAATATAAGTATCATCTCGCCTATTGCATGAGGCACAGAAAAAAACAGCATCGCCAATATCATGGCAAGCGCACCTACATTGCCCAACGCCCCTTATGCAATTTATATAAACAATAGTCCTGTAGCAGAAGGCACTACAAATATCAATGGTGATGTCAACGCTTATGTAAGCGGCATAAAAGCATGAGACAATATTCTTCAAATCAAAATTCTGAATGCTACCAACGAAATAATCGGCGAATCTGAGATCACTTCTTTTGGATACGATCCTATCAAAGATGGAGTATTTGAAAGTCTAAGTATCAAGCCTTCTGGACTTATCAGTCAAGGAGAAAAAGTAACATTTACCCTGCAAACAAGTGATAGCGTTACATCAAGCAAACTGCTACTAAGCGATGGCAAAAGCATACCTATGGACAAAAAAAGTGCAGGAGTGTTTACCAAAGATGTGGTAGTTGATAGTGTAGGATTACTCGAAATAGGTGTAGATATTATTGTATTGGGACAGACAAAAACCTATACAGGAGTAGCATTGATTATGGTCAAAGAATGATCCGCTATCGGCAAAATCAGATTATATTCTGATAGTATAGACAAAAGCAAACTCAATGTGACACGAGAAACAATAGGCAACGCAGCACAGTTTAGAATTGATTATGGTACGAGCAAAAATGACCTAGGATATACAACCGATGTAAGTACCAACGAAATCATTATTGAAAACTTAACTATCTGAGAGACTTATTATTTTCAGATCACACCATTGGATGAAGCAGGTGAAGATATGGGGACACCATCAGAGATCACTAGCACAAAAATTGGTGAAGATGTAAGTTGTATCGTAGTGGGTATAACGCTCACAGGGACACAAATAGGAGACAAATATTATCTTGTACGAAGCGCAGTCAACAACATCGAAAAATATATTGTTTATAGATCACAGTTTGAAACCAATGAAATTTCTCAGATGCAAAAAGTCGGAGAAACTACAGGCACCATGTTCGAATATCCATTCAACAAATTTTCCAAAAAAAACGAATATGCATATTATCTAGTAGAAGGGGTATGCAAAGACGGAACATCACTCAAAATAGATAGCGCAAAAAAAATACAAGTAGGTCCGACAGAAAACATATTACTCATACTGCTCATTAGTGTATTTGGATATACCGTATACAAACTTTATGGATTTTCCAAACACTAAGCATCAAGCAGAGTATCGACACGTATTTATTTTTTAGCTGTTAGTGTATTCGTATGTCAGAAATCAAAAAAAAATATAATCACTTTATGATAGAATCACAGCTCCTCAAAAAAAACTATTTTCAAAAACTCTTTGCTATCAAAAAGTCTACACCACGAGAAACTATTATGACTCAATTGCCGATACGTATATCCAAAGACAACACGGTACATACCTTGAGTAGCATCATCAAAGAAGATATTGTAGCAACCTATCATATGCTAAAAGGTAAAAAGTCTTATTTGTTACCTATTTTTGATACCCAAGACAAAAACATCAAAAAAGATACCTACGAAAATATGCTTATCAAAACAGGGATTTTTTTTGGTATAGATACCGACAACATCGTGTATTCAGAAAGAAACACCAATTTTGTCAGAAATTTATTTGTACAATTATTGGAGGATGGTCATATTTACAAAGATTGCTGCATCAATTATCGAAGCATCAAAGAACAAAAAACACTAGGTACCAATGAGTTACAAAAGAAAAACAGCAACATCAAACAGTACAACATCAGATATTTTGTCGACACCAAAAACATATCTCTTATTGTACCCACAACCACACCCGAAACTATGTTTGCTGATGTAGCACTCGCAGTGCATCCCGATGACAAAAGATACAAAAAAATCATCAAAAGTAAGGTAATTATTCCTATCATAAACAAAGCCATACCTATCATCACCGACGAATCTATCGATTCTACCAAAGGTTCTGGTATCATGAGAATCACTCCGACACACGATAGCAAATCACTTCTTATTGCTCAAAAACATGGATTACCCACAAATAAATTTGCTGTAGACAAAAAAGGATGCTTTTGTCAGTCAGCAGGTGATTTTGCTGGCAAACCCGTAAACGAATTTATCAAAAATATCATAAAAAATTTGGATGATATTCACAATTTAGAATCCGTAAAATATAACGAAGAAGAAGTGATCACCAACAAAAAAACAGGAGAAAAGGTATTGCCATTATTATGCAACCAACTCTTTATCAAAATAGACCAAGAGATTCAGGAGATACAAACAGCAATCCAAAATAAGACACTAACGATTGTCCCTCAGGAGCAGGAAGAAAATATTATGGATATGCTTCATACCATCAACTATCGACCCGTTACCAAAGAAGATGCTAGAGGATATTGTTTACCCATACGAAAAAGCAAAAACGGAACGAGTTATACCATCTCTGACAACACATTTTTAAATGTACCAGCAAAAAAATCCAAAAACAAACTCACGGTACTCTCTATGATTTTATTCAATCTTATTGTCGACAAACGTTTAAGACAATATTTTAGCATAGAAGAATGTATAGATACCTTATTGAGCAAATCTCGCACAGGCGAACAAAGCACATTAGAAGCGTATATAGAATTGTTTACAGAAACATTACCAAGAGGATACACCAAAGAACTTAATGAGCTCAAAAAAATAGTAGCATATACCGAAAAATGAGGTAATAATTATGAAAATTTTGGGATAGGACTAACAAATTTTCTAGAAAAATCTATCGCAATCTCCAGCAAAAGAAAATGATTTTACAATTTGGATATAGATTTTTTGGTAGATGATGAGTGATTAACCCAACAAAAAGAAAAAATTGATGAGACATTGGGCAACGCATTGATTATGATCAAAATGATGGAGTCTTTCGATGAAAGCAAAAAGAAACCCAACAAAACATTGTACATCAATGACCAAAACATATTTGACCTACTCAAAACCATGATTGTAGGATATAGCACACATCACAAAATGTTTTTTGATACCTGCTATATTACCCCAAAACAGGAATATCAACAGATTGAACTCAAAGAGTATATCAAAATTTACGGAACAGATTGTACCAGATTATATGCTACCAATCCACAACAAGATATCACAGAATACGAGCATTTTATGCACAAACTTCGAAATGCTACGAGATTTATCCTACAAACTATCACTACCAAAAAAGGAGACAAAAAAATCAGCAATTACCAAGAACTGACTCAGTATCTTGAAAAAAAACAAGATCAATTGGACGAATTTCAGTTGTGGATGATATATCAAATCAAAGAAATATACAAAGAATACGAAGAATATATGGACAAAAATATACTAGACGAACTACTCTACAAACTTATTCATATCATCAAAGATGATTTTTGTGATAAATATTTAGAGATACAAAAAAACAACATCACCCAGCATATGGACAAAGTAACACTGCGATGTTTAGGAAGCTTGTTGAGATTATTGCATCCTTTTGCTCCTTTCATCACCCAAAAAACACGAGAAATCATAGGATTAGAATGACCCATACTGACCCAAACTATCCAAGAAATCTTCCCTACTGCCAGCAAAAATTACAAAATACAATTATTTATGGATATCATAAACAAGTTTTTGTATATGAAAGACAAATATAGCTATGCAAGACATGAAGCTATAGATATTTGTTTTTTTGCTCCATTAGACTTCTTACAATACCTGAGAAAACAAGAACATATCATAAACAAACTTATCAATGTAGCATCGATAGAATACCTAGAAAACGAAAAAGAGCTAGCTCTCTATTATACAGAAAGTATTATCAATATAACTATAGGGATCAAAAAGCAACACAAGACAAATCCTGTAACCAACAAACAAGAAGATCTAAAAACGTCTTTAGCCATCAAAGAACAGGAGTTGCAAACAATCAGAACGATGTTACCAAGCCTTTCTGCAAGCGGTGCCGATCCTGAAGTCATCAGAGACAAAAAGAAAGAAATGAATAAACTTAAAAAAGATATCGAAGAACTTCAATACGAAATCCAAAAACACAGACACAACAAATAATGATACAAGACAATATACATCATCGATGAATATAAAAACGACTTCATTACCTGTGGCATAAATTATCAACTATACAACTAAAAATGTCGATGGTATATTCTGAGTCGTAGCCAATGCACAGAAAGCAATATCAGATAGAA
>CAZECU010000024.1:0-12534 GCA_964510755.1 uncultured Candidatus Peribacteria bacterium
ACTTTAGCACTTCACAAGCTCTTTACCGACAAAAATTGTGTCTTTGTGATTGGCTGACCGTATGGACTACATGAGTCAGCACTGACAAAATATATGGATCATAAAATTTCATTTGGTGCTATTACGCTGCCTCATGGTTTAGCAAAAGTCACCTTATTGGAACAAATCTACAGGATTTCTACGATAGAGCAGGGGAAATCGTATCATTATTAAGTATCGCACCCGGGTGCGAATATAATTTCTTTGTATTGATTGTTTTGCAATTTGTCCGCCAATTGCTATAGTACCTACGAAAGAAAGTAACGTAATTAGCGAGACAGATTAAAACGACTGAAGGATAACTTCTAAACTAATGTTAAATGTTAAATGTTGAACCTGCCTGCGGTAGGCAGGTGATGGAATTTGTATATATGGACTATGGTAATTTACAATAGTTTGTATAAAGACAAGCCTTTCATCTATCATTTATCATCTATAATCTATAATCAAAGTAGGGTTCATTGGTCCTTTTAATCTGTCTAATTATCCATTTTCTTTCAATCTTTTTACCCTTATTATTTTTTCTTATGGCAATCAAAAAGAGGGAGTTTGATCTCCACACACAGTCGTTTGAACGAGAAGGAAAGAAACTCTCGTTTGAAACAGGAAAGTTAGCGGTACAAGCAGATTGCTCACTGAGATTGCAACTGCAAGACAATGTCATTTTGTGTTCCACCGTTATGGAAAAAAATCCAAGATCAGATTCTGATTTTCTTCCTTTGATGATCGATTTTAGAGAAAGTTTTTCTGCAGCAGGGAGATTGGGAGGGGCAGCATACAGGAGAAGAGAAGGGAGACCTTCTGACCAAAATGTCTTGTACTGTAGACTTACCGACAGAGCACTCAGACCTATGTTTCCCAAGGGGATGATCAATGACGTAGTGATTACGATCACACCATTGGCTGTAGATCAGAACTTAGATTTGTGAGTATCGACAATTATCGGATCATCACTTTCTATCATGGCAGCGGGTATCCCATTTGACGGACCTGTAGGTGCAGCGCAGATAGGATATATTGACGAGAAATTTGTCATCAATCCGACCAAAGCAGAGTCAGAAAAAAGTTTCTTTTTGTTGCTCGTAGCAGGTAAAAAATGATCTATCAATATGATCGAAGCAGAAGGAAATGAAGTACCCAAAGATTTGCTCAAACAGGCGTTTCTTGTAGGTCAAAAAGCTATCGATGCTTCATGTGATTTCCAAACAGAGTTTCTCAAAAAACTTACGCCAACCGCGCAAGAAATTGTATACAACAAACCATCTGAAGATTTGATAGCGTATGTAAGCAAAATACTTACGCAGGATAAGTTGCAAGCCATGACAGGAAATAGCAAAGTTCCGTTCAATGCTTTATCTTCACAATATGAAAAGGAAGTATTGGAACTTAGCAAAGAAAAAATAGCGGATGCTGAGCAGCCAGATTTTACAGAGACCAAAGTCAAGATGGCGGTTTTCACCGTGATCAAATATTTCCTCCGTCATAGGACATTAGACACAGGCAAAAGAATCGATGATAGAGACCAAAAAGATATTAGACCAATTTATTGTGAAGTAGATGTGTTGCCAAGAGTACATGGATCATCATTGTTCCGAAGAGGAGATACTCAAGTACTCAACACCGTTACTTTGTGAGGGCCAAAAGAATATCTGATTCTCGACGATATGGAAAACGATGGCATACATCAGAGATATATCCATCACTACAATTTTCCTCCATTTAGCGTAGGAGAAGCAAAAGGAACAAGAGGAACAGGAAGGAGAGAAATAGGACATGGAAGATTAGCAGAAAAAGCATTGGAAAAAGTACTTCCTACGATGGAACAATTTCCTTATACTATCAGATCCGTATCTGAATGTTTGGGATCAGGAGGATCTACCTCTATGGGTTCAGTATGTAGTTCTACGTTAGCATTGATGGCTGCAGGAGTTCCTATCCAGAAACCAGTAGCAGGTATCGCTATGGGATTGATGACTGATCATGATGACGATGACAATATTACCAAACACATAGTACTCAATGACTTGATGGCGACAGAAGATTTTACCGGAGATATGGATTTCAAAGTTGCAGGTACGAGAGATGGTATGACAGCTATCCAACTAGATACCAAGCTCAAAGGATTGACGATGGATATCATCCACGAAACTATCGATAGAGCATTTGAAGGATATCAAGAGATTATGAACGTGATGCTTCAAACTATTGATCAACCAAGACCAAGTGTAGGTCAATATGCACCAAAACTCAGAATCATTCATATCAAACCAGAAAAAGTCAGAGAAGTGATCGGAAAGGGTGGTGATGTCATCAATGGAATCATCGACAAACATCCAGGGGTCAAAATAGATTTTGAAGATGATGGTACATGTTATATCGGACACATGGATCAATCTGTTATCGATGCCGTTGAAGCAATTGTCTTGGAGATAGCATCTGATCTAGAAGTAGGACAAGAGTTTGACGCAAAAATCAAGAGAGTAGAAGATTATGGATTGTTTGTAGAGCTTCCAAAAAAGAAAATGGGACTCTGCCATATTTCCAATCTAGGACAAAGATATGATATCCCACTGACCAATCATTTCAAACTAGGACAAGTAATTAGAGTCAAAATCAAGGGTATCGACAATGATGGTAAAGTAGCCGTTACAAAAATATAAGCTTCGCGTAACCCCCTTTTATTACTTAATACTGTGATTATGAAATTTCTCAAAACATTTTTCAAAAATTTGCTCATTTTGTTGGCAGTAGTAGCAGTTATTGCAGTGCTCAATTTTTGGTATCTTGGATGATTTAGCAAATTAGAAGTCAAAGAGCAAATGATGGGACCATACACGATGGCATACAAATCGTTTGTAGGCGAATATAGCAAATCTGGACCCGTTATGGATGAAGTGTATCAAGCACTTTCTGGAGCAGGTATTATGTCTGCGACAGGAGTAGGTATTTATTATGATGATCCTGCCCTCGTATCGGGAGAAAATCTCAGAAGTGATCTCGGAGCGATCGTTGTAGGTGCAGATATTACCAAAGTACCTCAACAAGACGGACTCAAGATCAAAAATATTGCTGGCAAACAAAGCATTCTCGTAGAGTTTCCTATCAAAAACACGGCATCATATATGGTCGGAGTAGTCAAAGCATATCCAGTATTGCAAAAATATATGGAGGCAAGATGATATAACAAACAAGTACCAGTTATGGAGCTTTATGATATGGTAGCCAAAAAAATCTATTATGTCATCGAAATACAATAAATACTAAGTAAACCACATTTTGAGAATTTGTACAGCGAAAGACGCCCATAAAGCGTCTTTTTTTGGTATATTTATGTATTTTTGTGTATACTGATTAAGCTATCATTTTATAGAGCTAGATCACGATGGAACAATACAAAGATCATAGATCACCTACAAAGTTTGCTGCTCATCACCCAGAGATATCTGGTGAATTGGTAGATTCTTTGCAAGAGAGCTCCAAGCAAGATATCGCGCAGCTCCAACACATATATACAGCATTACTAGCCAAAGTATCTACACAAGACGATCAGTCAGTAGCTACCTCCACAGAAAATGTATATATTCTTATCAAATACCAAGGAAAAGATACGTGTATCAAGGTAGGTACAAGAGAGGAAATAGATCCATCATCTCTCCAAAAAAGTCCCATTCCTTTGCTGATCAGCGATCAAACGTCACAAGACAAGCAAAGATGGTTGAGGATAGACAAAAACGATACTCATATCCATATTCGAAATTATGCAGATGCGGTAGCGTTATGAAGAGATGCATTATTACACCAAGCGTTTTCCAATGGAGCCTACCAAGAAGCGATCAAAGATATCAAAAAACTTCAAAGACTCGATAATCAGCAATTTTACAAACAGATTTGGAAAGGCAGAAAATTTTATTCACCAAAACGTGCGAGGTTGATACAGTGTGTGTCACAGATGGGGATATCGCAAACACAACTTCAGACAGGAGACGAGGAAACATATGATCAACTTTACGAACTGATACAGACCTTCGATACCAAAAGACAAAGATTTACGCCACAATACGTATCCAATAGTTGATAGTGAAAAGTGAAAAATGAAAAGTGAAAAGTGAAAAATGAAAGACTTGTCTTTATATAAACTATTGTAAATTACGATAGTCCATAAAATAACAAAGTCTTACATTTAAAATTTATCATTCAACATTCAACATTAGTTTAGACATCAGATTATTTTATTTACTTATTATACAAATATGATGAATCTTACTCCGCTCAAAACAGTCGTAGAAGAGATCAAAGAGATCAAAATCCAGTGAGCGACCAATATCGCAAAAGCGGGTATCGATATCTTAGCCAAAGAGATCAAAAGACAAAAGTTTAACAATATCAAAGAGTTTGATACGTTTATCAAACAAGCAATTGTTTTGCTCAAAACAGCGAGAGCTACAGAGCCGATGCTCTTTAATGGACTTAAGGCGTGTATCATGCAATACAAAGCGTTACTAGCCAAAGATACCGATATCAAGACACTGCAAACAGAGCTATACAAGACCTGCAAAAGTTATGTCCAAGATATTGAGACAGAAGAAGCGCTTAGACCACTTATAGGAGCCAAATTGATCAAAAAAAATATGAATATCGTAACGCACTGTCATAGTGGATCTGTGATCAAAATATTGGTAGAAGCACACAAGCAAAACAAAAATATTCACGTATACAATACCGAGACAAGACCACTATATCAAGGAAGAAAAACCTCTCAAGATCTGATCAAAGCAGGGGTCAAAGATACGATGATTACCGATAGTATAGCGCCATTTTTTGTGGACAGTGTCTATGAATCTGACACGCATATCGACATGGTGATTATCTGATCTGATGCAATCAAACTCAATGGTGATGTATATAACAAAGTAGGAAGTTTTGCTATCGCACTCTCTGCATGGCACTCCAAAATTCCTGTGTATATCGTAGGGAGTTTAAACAAGATCGATACCGAAGATACCGTCAAGATAGAACAAAGATCTGGCAAAGAACTTCGATCGGATGCTCCGAAATGACTGGAGATTGTTAATTACGCATTTGATATGATTCCTGCCAAATTTATCACAGGAATTATCACAGAATATGGAGTTATTCCACCCAAAAATATCAAAAAAGAAGCCAAAAAACATTATCCATGGATGATACAATAATCATCATATACACAATACACCTATTTTATTTTATTATCATACTCTATTATGACTATCCAAGACCTTTTACCAACACTCAATCCTCATCAGCTAGCGTATGTTGATTTAAATCTTAAAAATCCTCAAAACGGCGAATATATGCTTTGCTGTTTTCATTTGATTCCATGAGGCAAACTCAATATCTTGCAAGCTGCATGTGAAGTGTCTGCTGAATCAAGTACCGGTACCAATTTCGCAGTACAGACAGAGACATCATTTTCTCGTGAGATGAACTCGTTAGTCTATCAAGTTGATCTGGACAAAAATCTTGTATGGATCGCTTATCCACGAAGACTCTTTGATCGTGGAGGTAATGTACAAAATATTTTGACCTATATTGCCGGTAATATTTTTGGTATGAAAGAGATTAATGCACTGAAACTTTTGGATGTGCGATTTCCACCAGCGATGCTCGAACAATATGATGGCCCAAGTTATACCCTAGATGATATGAGAAACTATTTGCAAGTCTATGATAGACCGATTCTTGGTACTATCGTCAAACCCAAAATGGGACTGACTTCAGCAGAGTATGCAGAAGTTGCTTATGATTTCCGAGTAGGAGGAGGGGATTTCGTCAAAAACGATGAACCACAAGCTGATCAAGATTTCTGTCCTTATGAAAAAATGGTCAAACATGTCGCGGAAGCGATGGCAAAAGCCGTCAAAGAGACCGGACACAAAAAAGTCCATTCATTCAATGTCTCAGCAGCTGATTATGAGACGATGATAGCAAGATGTGAGATGATCGTCAACTCAGGCATGGAAAAAGGATCATATGCATTTCTGATCGATGGAACGACAGCAGGATGGATGGCAGTACAGACATTGAGAAGAAAATATCCTGATGTATTTATTCACTTTCATAGAGCAGGACACGGTGCGTTTACGAGACCAGAAAATCCTATTGGCTACTCAGTATTGGTACTTTCCAAATTTGCAAGATTAGCGGGAACTTCAGGTATCCATACGGGTACAGCAGGAGTCGGTAAAATGGCAGGGACACCAGCAGAAGATGTGACAGCCGCACACAATATCCTCAATATTGTCGCTCAAGGACATATATTCAACCAATCACGAGGGACTATCCCAGAAAAAGATGATAACTTGATCGCAAATATCCAACAAGATGTAGCTCATCATGCGATTTTGCAAGATGACTCTCGAAGAGGAATCAAAAAATGTGCACCAATTATCTCAGGAGGGCTCAATCCTACCTTACTCAAACCATTTATCGACGTGATGGGTAATGTAGATTTTATCACTACTATGGGAGCATGATGTCATGCGCACCCGGGTGGAACACAAAAAGGAGCAACCGCATTGGTACAAGCATGCGAGGCCTACAAAAAAGGAATAGATATCCATGAATATGCCAAAGATCATGAAGAATTGGCTCAGGCGATAGCGTTTTTTGAAAAGAAAGACAATAACTCGACCACCAATACTATATAATCTATAGTTTGGATGTGAGAGTTATACCGGCGATTTTAGATGCTTCAATTTCAAACAAAGTGGAGAAGTTGAAGATATCTAAAACAGTCGGTATAAAGAAACAAGACATGATGAAAGAGCAGAAAGTAACTAATATTTTTTACCCTATTATACTATGTATATGACCAAAACAAAAAAAATGATGAGTGATACGTTTAGTGCAAAAACCAAAAGTATCGATATCCATGAAGGAGAAGGTTTGGAAGTATTGATCAATGAACAAGATGCTCGAAAATTTGGTATCACCAGTATGGACAAGATTGCTCTGATGTATGAAGACAAAGAGTTTGTTTTTGATGCAAATCTGAGCTCCAAGTTGGTCCAGCCAGGAGAAATAGGGATATTCAACGATATCCAAGAAAAGTATGAGATACAAATCGGACAATTGGTGACGGTGAGGTTTACCAAAAACACTTCCGAAGCGTTAGAAGCCCTCAAAAAATGACTCACTGGCAAAAAACTTACACCCAAAGAAATAGCATCTATTATGCAAGATATCTCTCACAACCGTTTTACGGATATCTTGACGACGTATTATTCGGCGATAGGATTTTTTTATCCTTCGACAGATCAAGATATGTACTGGATGGCCAAAGCTATGGCAGAGGCAGGAGAGATGTTGCATTTCGATGGGATAGTTGCGGACAAACATTGTATGGGAGGAGTTCCTGGCAATGAAACGACGATGATTATGATTCCATTGCTGACATCGCTAGGGATCAAAATGCCCAAAACATTTTCCAAAGCTATCACGACACCAGCTGCTACGGGAGAATGTGTGAGTGTTCTTATGGATATTTCATTTTCCAAAAAAGAGATACAACATTTGGTCAAAAAAAATAACTGTTGTTTGGTACGAGGTGGCGGATTGGATCTAGCACCAGCAGATGAGAAGCTCATCAAAGTAGCGTATCCACTTTCTATGCAATCATACTCAAGGACTATCGTAAGTATTATGGCCAAAAAATATGCTATGGGAATAACGCATTCACTGATTGATATCCCTGTAGGACCTACGGCCAAAGTACCAGATATGAAAACAGGTAAACGACTCAAAACCAAATATGAATATGTAGGCAAAAAGTTGGGTATGAAAATGCATGTAGAGATTACTGATGCATTACAACCTATCGGTGCAGGTATCGGAGCAGTGCTACAAGTAAGAGAAGTATTGAGAGTGTTGCAACAACATCCTGAAAGACCTATGGATCTAGAAACCAAAGCTGTACATTTAGCAGCCAAAATTATCGAGCTAGTAGGAATGGCCAAAGGCAAAGATGCACAAAAACTTGCGTATGGACAACTCATTAGTGGCAAAGCATGGACGATGATGCAACAGATTATCAAAGAGCAACACGGTGATCCTAAAGTAACCTCTGAATGATTGGAGTTAGCATCTATTCAAAAAGATATTCTCGCCACCAAATCATGAAAAATTAGTCACATAGATATGAAAGCAGTAAATGTAGCAGCAAGAACGTTAGGTTCTCCATTGGATTTGCAAGCATGATTGTATTTGCACAAAAAACTTGGTGATACTATCAAAAAATGAGAAGTACTCTATACGATGTATGCCAATGATGAGAGTAAAATTAGATTAACAAAAGAATTTTTAGAGGACAAAAAGATGTATATTATAAAATAAAAATTGAAAATTGAAAATTGAAAATTGAAAATTGAAAATTGAAAATGAAAGATTTGTCTTCATACGAACTATCGTAAATTACCATAGGTAATAAAGTAACAAAATCCTACACTATTCACTTTTCACTATTAACTATTCACTTTATTGGTTTTATCTACTAATTCCGTCTATGACCGATATTATTATGACTATGGGACCAGCAAATCATAGCAAACAAAAACTTATCGATTGCTATCAGGAAGGTATCAGGATACTGAGATACAATTTTCCTCATTATACACAAGAAACGGTCACAAGAGATCTAGAGATCGTCCATGAAGTCGAGCAAGAAGTAGGTGGAAAATTTGCATTGTTGCTAGATACCGAAGGACCAGAAATCAGGACAGGGTATTTAGAGACGCCGATCGCGTATCAAGCAGGAGATATGTTTACGATCACTACTCAAGAATCTCAGAGAGAGCCAAACGGGTTATTTTGTGATTATCCTTCGTTGGTAGATGACGTCAAAATCGGAGGAATTGTCAAAATCGATGCAGGATTGTTGGATGCACAAGTTATCGAAAAGTGATCAGTATATATAGTAGTCAAAGCATTGCACACATTCACCGTAGGATCCAGAAGACATGTTAATCTGCCAGGCATCCATTATAATTTACCCGGTATCACGCAAAGAGACAAAGAAAATATCTTGTTTGCTATCCAACAAAAGTTTGCTTATATAGCGCTGAGTTTTACGAGAAAAGCTGAAGATATTCAGGAGCTTAGAGCATTTTTGCTTGCGAACGGAGGAGAGGATATCCAAATTATCGCCAAGATAGAAAATCAAGAGGGGATAGACAATGTGAATGCTATCATCGATGCGAGTGATATGGTGATGGTGGCGAGAGGAGATTTGGGGACAGAATTGCCCGTAGAGATGATCCCTATGCACCAGATGAATATTATCAAAAGTTGCAAAATAAAAAATACTCCCGTCATCGTAGCTACCCAGATGTTGGAATCTATGATAAGCAATCCGGTACCAACCAGAGCAGAGGTAAGTGATATCTTTTATGCAGTACGTGAAGGTGCAGATTATGTGATGCTCTCAGGAGAGACCGCAATAGGAAAATATCCTATCCAGTGCATACAAGTGATGAATAAGGTTATTGCTGAGGCACAAAAATATAAATAGAATGAATAATGAAAAATGAAGAATGAAAAATGAAAGAATACTCATTTGTGGACTATAGTATACTATAATAGTTTATTACAGACAAACCAGCATCATTAATCATTAATTATTCATCATGTATTAATTACGGTACCAGTGTTTGAATTTGCTATATTGATCTAGGATGTGAGCGTATGCCTCTAGTCCTAGTTTTTTGAGGTTAGAAAAAAAACGTGTTCGCGTGTCGCCTAAGTAAGAACCTCAGATGACAAAGTCGATAATCCAGTTGTTGAGTCTTTGTTCTCGCTGTCTCCACATCCTGTCGCTCCTGGATGGATAAAATATATATCTGAGAGTATACAAAAACCACTTGTAATTATCAAATGAAAAAACATACAATATTGCTGGTAATTTGTCCTTCGGACGTAATTCATCGTAATTGATCAGTAATGACGCGAGTCATATACGAGCAAATGATTATTTATTGTAAGCTATCTCTATGAAAAAAATAGTACTGATAATAGCATTATGTTTCCTCTCGATAAGCACGGTTGCTGCATTTGATACTGCTGAGTGTGAGCAAAAAATATTTACCGTGACAGCATATTATTCACCGATGAGTGGACAAGCATTTTATTATACACCGACATATGAGACGGAAGTAATCCTCAATGGTGCGGGTATCGCAGGAGCTTCAGGCAAAAAAGTCTTTACCGGGATGCTTGCAGCACCCGCTTCGTATCTCTTTGGCCAAAAAATATATTTTCCTTCTTTAGGATGGGGAGAAGTGGCAGATAGAGGAGGAGCTATCGTACTTTCCTGAGAAAAAGGGCAAATCTATGATCGTATCGATATCTGGATGGGGAGATGAGAAGAATGATTGGTCAGAGCATTAGTCTTTGGAAAAAAAACATTGACTGGATATCTCTGTGCCCAAGGAGCCAAACCTTCTATCGATTTTGCTAGTATCCCCGTGTACAAAAACTTTTTTGATATAGCGCTACGAATACAACAACTGGACAAAGGAAGAAATGATATCTGGGTGCGAACCTTGCAAAAATATTTGGTCAGTTTGTGATATCTCCACAAAAGCCACCGACATGGCTCGTATGATAATTATACAAAAAAAGCTCTCTGTGCTTATCAAGTAAGAAAAAAAATAGTCTCCTCAAAACATACAGACTGTGGCGTGTTTGGCTCTCGTACAAGATATACGATGAAGCTAGACATGCAAAACAAAGGCAAGCTGCCAGATAATCTCTATACTCCAGGCACATTGTCTGCGCTGCTAGAACTCGCAAGGTATTACAATGGCAAACCACAGGTGGGAAATGCTGTCGCCTCTACTACGTGATCAACATCTTCATCCACGACAAGTACACCATCATCTTCACGTTTTGCCTTTTACAAAGCGTATACCAAAGGGCAACAAAGCTCAGAAATCAAAATACTACAAACATTTTTGAGAGATCAAGGACTTTATTCAGGCAAAATAGATGGGGTATATACTTCCAAGACATTGGACGCAGTCTATGCATTCCAACAAAAATATACACTGATCTCCTCACAAGATTCGCTTGCTGTCCAAGGATATCTCGGCCCCAAAACGAGAAACAAAATCAACCAACTCAGAAACATATAACAACAACTATTTTCACGTTTGTTTCGTTACTTCACTCCCTCTAAAATAGAGGGGCCAAATATAAACTACATTACCAACGGCGGTTGCACGACAAGACACTCCCCGATTTCGAAGCATTCAAAATATTCGAGCCAAGGCGAGTCAGACGTATGTCTGGGAGCACGGCGAGATAAATAAGTGTGAAAAAATGAAACGACGGTTTGTTGAGATTGCAACCGACTTGATCTTTTTCGTTAGTTTTTCCATCAAGGGAAAAAGTAACCCCCAGCGGAGCGTTTAAATATAAAAAAATAATGATATATTTTCTATCGCCCAGCCGGCGAGGCGATTAGGAAAAAATAAGTAAGTATAAGATTGCTTCGCTCAACCGCTCGCAAAGACACCTCACAAAAGTGATTAAAAAAAACCTCCAGGGAAACCTGGAGAGTTTATTAGTTGAGGCAAAAATCGTTTTTGCAGACATGGATAGTCATGGTTTTGCGAAGCTCATTGATTTTAGCTTCTATGTACTCATTGCACTGAACAAATGGCGGATAAAAATCCGCATATACCGCGTTGGATCTTTTCATTATTTTTTTCAGATCATCAATGATATCTTGATTGCGTGGTGTATCTCTGTAGTTTTGATTGATAAAATGCTGGATAAACTCACTATGCTGATAATGAGCTTCTAACATTTTTTTGATCTCAGGAAGATTTTTTTCTTCCGCTTCCACAATGAGTGTTAGTACGTAACAAGATTTTGTACGAGCATGATCATGGTGGGATGCTAAAATGATAATTACTAAGGAATGTTTTTCTTTCATTAAATATAGATTTTGTTTATATAAATAGTACTGTATATATATTACACAAAAAGTCAACTTAAAATAAACAAAATAATAGGAGGAATTTGTAATGCTATCCAAGCCAGGGTATACTTATAGGGTAAGATTTATCTCGTTAGTATAGTGTGATGGCAAACCAAAATACCACATACCAAAAGCTAGAAACAACGTTTGCTACGCTCAGCCACGAAGACAAAAAACAAAAGGTCATTAGCATGATGGACTATATCAAAGACAAAATAGATTTTGCGTGAGGGATATCTGATTTTATCACTCAGTCGGCAGATGTCGATGATGCGTTTTTGCACAATATCTATCAGTTGATTATGAAAACAGCAGTAGAAAGTGCACAAGCAGCAAACGATACCAAATCACAGCAATTATTGACTCATATACAACAAATCCTCGAGCAGCATCAAAAGATTGATGAACAAGAACATCAAGATGCCGATGAATTGCTCAAAAATATCTAAGTATTTTATATTTTTCTTTTTATTACCATG
>CAZECU010000025.1:0-2986 GCA_964510755.1 uncultured Candidatus Peribacteria bacterium
ATTAAGCCGGCGAGACGATAGAAATAAAATATTTTTTAAACGCTCCGCTGGAGTTACTTTTTCCCTTGATGGAAAAACTAACGAAAAAGATCAAGGCGGTTGCAATCTCAACGAACTGTCGTTTCATTTTTTCAAACTTATTTATCTCGCCGTACTCGCCCCGTAGTATAACGGGGACTCGCCTTGGCTCGAACATTTTCAATGCTTCGATATGGTGAGATCCTTGTCGTGCAACCGCCGTTGGTAGGAAAGCGAAATTTATAAATAAATCTTTACTTTATTACCAAAGGTCGATGGTATATTCTGAGTCGTAGCCAATGCACAGAAAGCAATATCAGATAGAAGCTCTACATGGGCCCACAGTTTTTCACTGGGGTTGTAGAGCGATTCGTATATCTACGTCCATTTCTATTCCCAACAGAAAGAGTACCATAAGACAGCTTGTCCCGCAATGCGGGAAGGAGTTTTTTGGTCCCGAAACCTTGTTCGGGACGCCCCGCCGGCGAGGCGATAGAAAAAATATATTTATGTTGTTCTTACAACTTCCGTGGGTACTATAATTGAAGTAATTAAAAAAAGATAGTAATCTCTACTACCTTTTTCCTATGATATATATACTAGTTTTTGACTCGTTTGTTTCGCTGGAGTCCGATACCGGTAGAAATGAGTACCATACATACTCCCAGTGTCCAGATAATGCTACTTGCATAGATAGGATCTACAGAAACTCTTTTGATGATAATCCCTAGAAATGCTCGTAATACTACAAGAGCGAAGATTATATTGTGTTGCTTTTTGAGTTTTCGGAGAGCTAGTAGTGCTGCTACAATAATTACAAGAATAGTTCGAAATACATCACTCATTCCTCGCATACCCCATCCGATATGTACCAATCGTGCAGCAATATTTGCAATCACTGCTACAGACAATCGTCCTTGATACAAACTAAATGGTATTTGTACCAAAAGTTTTTCTTTTCGTGTTCACAGTTTTTGTCCAAGTTGTACTTTGTATCCTATCACGATCACGATGATCAAAAATACTATCAAGATCAACATAGAGAGTGCCACCTGTTGATAATGCCATGCAAAAATCCACCCGATATTGGTAGCACATGAGAGCAAAAATCGAGGTCAGATTTTTTGGGTAATATTGTGAGATTTTTTTTTGGAAAGGTCTATCATTTGTCGGATAATGAATCCAAACAATGCAAGATAGATGAGTCCTCGAATAGAAAATGTTAGTCCTGCAGGAGTAAATAAATTGGGATACAAATCTGCCAATTGACCTGTTGTCATCCCTCCGATAGGAAGATTTACGGCTTGATAGTTGATGATAATGACAGCAATAAATGCAGCAATATTTGCATTGGCCAGTACCTTGAGCCAAAATTTGCTCGCAGGTTTTTTTTCTGTTTTTGCTAGATTTCCCTTTGATTTTGGGGGAGATTTTTTGCTGGGCTTTTTCATGCCATGAAGATAAAAAAATAAAAACATATGCTTGGAATGATAACTACAATATTTTTTATCTTCTTACTTGTATGTATAGATACCGTATATATACAAAAAAACTCTCTACTTCCAAGAGCAAATGATGTACTGCAGTATATTTTCTTGTACCATTGCCAGTAGTGTTAATACAATATATTATTATATATATATTAGTATGAAATGGTTGATTAAAGTAGCTATTTTACTCACAAAAAATGACAAATATATCATTTGTAGATATAATCTAACGTGTATATTTATTTGTTGGATTATGCCATTATGTGTATATTATGAATTAAAATACGTCATATTCTTCTTGGTATAGTAGAAACATTCCTTCTCTGCTTAGCTTTTTTGTATTCAGACAATATTATGGTCTGATTTTCTGATTTTAGTTTTTTGTCTGGGACTACCGAATCCAAAACACTACATATCGAAATCACCTGAGGCGATACCAGACTTTTTTCTGTAATCATCTACAATCTAGAAGATATTAGTATGACCTATAAATTATGATTTGTTGATGCAGGGATAACCAACGATTCGTTCGCTCAGAAAGCATGTTTGTGACAGAATGACATATGAAATTTTGGACAATATATAACGGGAGATACTTCATTTTTTACCTTAGCTGCACATAGTAGTGGAACAAAAATATTATCAGTAAAATTTCCAGAATCATATACGGGAACCTATCATGGATGTGTTATGTTTTTCCCTGTACTCAATACGAGTGACGTTTCCATTAATACGGCTTTTGCACAATCACTTCCTCGTAGATGAGGATTTATAGATGCGCTTGTCCATCCACAAACCGTACCCGTTATCGTCAAAACATTTCCCTCTAACCGTGTGTACCAATCTACAAACAATACCAATACAGGTATACTCAAAATCTATGATACCAACAAAAAACTGATAGCTACAAGTTCGCTCTTTACCCTTAACAACACAGGTACTGGTGAAACACTTATCAATCTCTCTGCAGGGACCTATTATATTGTATTTAAAGGACAATCTCACCTAGCTTCTTATCTGAGTGGAGTAACTATAGATGGACTTTGATGAAATATATTTGACTTTACAACAGGCAACAATCTCTACAATACCCAACAACTTAATAGTAATGAAAATGATGGATATAGATATCAAACAGCATGAGATCTCAAAAACAATCAATGAGTATATGACTTTATTATCAATGGAAATGATATAGCGATACTTACTCAGAATGGTTTCCAAGAGACGGGTATTTCTCCCTTGGACCCTAGAAATCTCAATGGAGATATTGCAGTTAACGCATCAGACATAAGTGTGATCGGAGTCAATTTTGTCAAAACCGATCCTTATTTTGAAAATACTCTATTCACTTGGTAATAGTACAAAAGGAAATCTTTACTTTTATTTGATCTATAATCACCGTATGAAACTACCATTACATCACTATAAATTTGTACTTCTTTTGTGTTCACTTATGTGAGGACTATTTTCTCTTG
>CAZECU010000025.1:3086-12245 GCA_964510755.1 uncultured Candidatus Peribacteria bacterium
TATCTCTAACTATACATTTTCTACCAAACCTTCTTGTACAGATTTGTGATGTTGTCAGGATATATATATTCAAACAGGCAACAACCTACCATTGTTCTATAATGGATTTACTTTACATATTTCATGAGGAGTGAATCCTACCTTTGATGTAATAGGCAATACTGGAATAGTAAACTGTAACACACCACATCAATGAATGACCATATACAAATGAATAGAAGAACAGACAGGATCTGCCAATCATATCAGTTTCTTTGATTTGCCACATTTAATATTTTCATGATTTACTATCCAAGCGACTCTTTCATGACATACTATCTATCTCCAAAGAATGCTTACGGTTATTGTCAAAGCATTCCCTTCTAACCGTATTTACCAAACAACGAACAACACAAACACATGAATACTTAAAATCTATGATACCGACAAAACACTGATAGCTACAAGTTCTCGCTTTACGCTCAATGCTGCAGGTACGGGTAAGGTTAATATCAATATCCCTGTAGGAACCTATTATGTAGTATTTAAAGGACAATCTCATCTAGCTTCTTATATAAGCTGAGTTTTGGTAGCGCAAAATTGAGGGTTATTTTTTGACTTTACTACAGGAGCAGATCTTTATGGAACCCAACAATTGAATGATGCAGAAGATGACGGATACAGATATCAAACAGCCTGAGACCTTGCAAATACTAATGGCGAGTATGACTTTATCATCAATGGAAATGATATAGCAATACTTACTCAGGATGGCCTTCAGGAATGAGGTATAGATGTTTTGGATCCCAGAAATCTTAATGGAGACACTGCTATCAACACTTCAGATATTAGTGTAATTTGAGTCAACTTTGAAAAAAAAGATCCTTATTTTGCAGACAACAGCTTTTTTAATTGGTAATATCTATCTACACATGACTACATCAACAAAAAAAATTATTATCACCCTTTGACTTAGCTTGCTAAGTGGTTTGGGAGGAATAACTTTTGGATCAGATCCAAGTTTCAGTCTTAGTATAGCTTCTGGAACTCAACTCAAACTTCATTGTACCTATACGATGGGAATCATGCTTAACGCGTGAGGTATGAGTTATAATGGATTTGATAGTACTCTAAAGTTGGATAGTGGTAATGTGATGATTTCGCATATGTCTATCAACCCATTTTTTACCACCTCTACAACAGGATATATCAAGAGTGGATATCTGTATAGATCTTACTGAGTCAAACCTTCATGATCAAGCACTGCTAGTTTACAAGCAGCGACATTTGGATTTAAAACAACACAAAACATTCTGAGCACCCTCCTTGAATTTACTACCCTTGCAGGCAATACTATCATGTTCGACAAAAACACTACTGATGATGGAGCAGTAATCAATTCAAGTATTTCTTCCTTAGATATCCTTACATGAATAACTAATGCAACCTACACATTCATTCCCTTGCCTTGTATTGTAGACAATGAAGCACCAACTATTACCAACACTATACCAACTGCTTGAGCTAGATATATAGCTCCATGATATCAAATAGGATTTCTTGTATATGACTGGATCGGAGGAGGAAATGTATCATGAATAGCACCCCTAGGGACAAATAACAGAAGTCATTATCGATACAATGGATTACCTCCTACTCTAGAAAATTATCAGCCAGCGCCTACAACTGTCGATAATCAAGAATGAGTAAATAGCGGAACTATAAAAGTTACTGTAACATGTTCTACATGTTCAGGATGATGGTCATATGTACTTACTCAAGCAGATTTGATCACTACTCCTTGGGCATGAGATGGTTCTAAACATAGATATACTCGAGATAGTGCAGATAGATGATACACGGTAAGTTTCTCTGCACCAGCTCAGTATGAAATAGAAAAACTCGTTACCGTCATGATACAAGCATCAGATAATCCTAATGAAAATGGAACTACGCATACAGGGATCTCTTCATTTTCTTTCAATGCACCATCAACCCCTGTTATCACAAGAATATCTCCAGCTACTTCCATAAATGTTATTAGCAATATAGATCCTATTGTATTTACCATGAGTGATGATCGAGCAGGAATCAACCCTACTACTATACAGATAACTATTCCCGCTATCATGTCAGGAAGTACAGTATTGTATACAGGATATACCTATTCAGGAAGTGATTTGACCCTTGTGCTTACGTGAGGTATTGAAGGCGCAGGAAATTCTTGAGCATATCAAGTATCCTTTACACCTAAACGAATATTTCCCTCAAACACTACGGTAGCTATTACAGGAATCGTGTATGATTATGCAAACAATCTCTGATCCTATGCGAGTAGTTTTACTACGAAAATGAGTTGTTCTGATTGGTGATGTTCAGATTTGTTTAATCTTACTATTTTGTGAGGAACTAATATAGGAAACTATACCTTCACCTGAGGATTGATTATCATTACCTGAACTAATCTCTCTTCACCATATCCATATTTTACATGAGCAAATAATGATATCCTTATGTGTGGACGACCATATACAGGTACAATACTTACTGGAAATATCTGAATATATGATACTACAGGGACAGAAATCAACGGAATACTGTATACCGGTGATGAACTGTATATCACTGGAGTAGATGGAGTAAATTTTACGTATCATAACTGAGTCATTATCATCCAATAACCAAGATATTCCTATGAATTTATTTTACTCCTTATTCCCTTCTTATGAAAAAAATCATTACATTACTCACACTCACTTGCTTATGGTCTGTCTCTATGGCTACAGAAATCACTTTTTCTCCTGCCAATTGAGAAATCGCAAACAATTGTCTAGTGGCTGTTGATATTGTGGCAAATACAAATGATCAAGAAATAGCAGCGACAGATGTCGTTATAGAAAGCTCACTAGCATTTGTAGATTTTGTACCTTTAGAGACTATGTTTCCTTATTTTTTACCACCAAAGGTAAGTGACACTACCGTTCATTTAGTAGGATTTACCATTGACCCAGCACATCGTGCTCAATGAAGTGGAATCATAGGAACGTTATATATGCAACAAAGAACTCCTTCTGATACTGATGGTATGATCAAACTTTATTTCAAAAAAAAATGAGACACAACAGATAGCAATCTCAGCATTGCATGAGGTATAGATGTTCTTGATACCGTATGATCAGCGTATTTTACTTTTTCTGCTAGTGGTGCTTGTGTACATGCTGCAGGAAACACTATCGATGGATGAATAGCCAATAAATCAGTTAAAACGTTGTTAGCAAAATTGGATCGTGCACAATTATTACAAAGAATGTTTAGTCGAAAAACAATTAGCTTATTTGGTGGCATATGTAGTATTATATTGATTTTATTACTTTATTATACAGGTACTAAAAAATGAAAACAAAACTAGCACACTATAAATTTGTACTTCTTTTGTGTTCACTTATGTGAGGACTATTTTCTCTTGTTGCTGGACAATATTATTATTTTGATTCAACTACAAGTACCTCTCCTTACCAACAATGATGTGCTGAAGACATTGCTATAAGAATCAATACCGAATCTAATCCTTACGGCGCAAGAGCTGGACTTATTCGTCTTCTCTTAGATCCTCTCCATTTTTCTTATTCTACTTCTTCACTTGCAAGTGTTTTACAAACCAACTTGTTTGTAGCAAGTACAGAAACATTTTCCTTTAATACAAGCCCTTGATCATCACCATCATGGATTGATCCTGGAACATATACACAACTCCAAATCGATCGTAACAACTCAAGTACTGATTATAAATGAAGTAATGGACTCTATGGAACTGTCAAGTTTACTCCTCTCTATAATACATCTACCTATACCGGAACCTTTAGTATGATCTACAATGGAGATACCGTAAGAACAAGCTTGAGTAAAGCTTGAGGAACCAATATTATCGATCCTGCCCATCAAACTACCTATCTTACTGGATACTATCCTATCCTTCAAAAACCTTGTACTGATGATACTACTTCTCCTGGTGTTAGTATCCCTTATCCTACACAGGGCAGTACTAAACAATCGTATGTGAGTGGTATCTCACTTATACTTACTGACAACGCTTGATCTGCTGTTGGTGTCCCTTTTGTACGAACGGGTGATGTTCCTGGTGTCGGTATCTGGACGTGAAATCTTTGGTCTACTACCAATCAGTATGGAATCAATCTCTCTTCTTTCCATATCTGGATCTCTGGTAACGGAACAGGAAAATATTTTACTGGAGATTGATTTTCTCTCTGAGGACCACTTTCTGCTACCCCTAATGCAAAAACATGGCAGTATTTTGACAAAAATTATACACTACATATTCCATCATCTCAACTCTTTGATTTTGGTGTTGAACAACCTATAACTATTACTGGACGCGTATACGATAGAAACAATAATGGTCCGGTAACCTTTACTAGAACCTTTAATGCTCCTGTACAACCTTGGCTTATCGCCGGCTCTGCTTCTCCTGCAGCGGGAGATTCTTTGGTAGCTACCAATGCTCCTATTCTTTTGTGAATAGCTGATGATCGAGCTGGTGTCAATTCTTGATCTATTATCATAACCCTTTCTGGTAGCAATTACTGACCATATATTTTCTCTGGTACTGACCTTAATCTCTCTGGAGTACAAGGCACTGCTAATCACCCTGATTATTATCTCTCTCTCATCAATCATCCTCCTTTTGCTAGTTCTGGAACTATCCAAGTTATCATAGATGCTCAGGATATGGTCGGCAATGTAGACAATATCTCTAACTATACATTTTCTACCAAACCTTCTTGTACAGATTTGTGATGTTGTAAAGATATGTATATACAAATAGGCAACAATACACCATTTGTCTATAATCAAACAGGATTGAGTATCTCTGACGGAATACATCCTTTGTTTACCAATTATGGAAATACTTGAGTAATAGATTGTTGATTATCCAATGAAGGCATACCTCTGTATAAATGAACACAAGAGCATAGTTGAGCAGCTACACCGCTTACTTTCTTTGGTTTCCCAAATCTCATACTTTCTTGAACCAATGTAAGAGCGGTACTTTCATGACATACCCTGTATCTTGAAAGAATATATGTCCCACCGATCACATGATGATGTATTGGTTCATGCTGAGGCGGATGAGGATGAGGATCTCTCCAAAAAGATATTTGTCCCAACGGAGATGATTCTCCAAGTTATTATGATCGTCTGTGTGAAGGAGAACCATGACATGGAGCTGCACCCGAATGTAAGGGCTACGATATAAAGTATAGCGAGGAAATCAATAACGCTTTCCAACGAGGATATTCGCTCAACATCACAAATAAATGTCCTATCAGTGAAGCTCGTTTGCAAGATCCTATTATCAGACAAGAACTTGCGAAGATGATGACGATGTTTACCGTACAAGTCCTTGGCATCTATCCTAACACTCACAAACTAGGTTGTGATCAATTTAGCGATACATCCACCTTGAGTGATGAAATGCAATTTTTCACCAAAACTGCTTGTCAATTGTGATTGATGGGGTTAGAGCCCGATGGACAAACACCCAAACAAACATTTGATCCTCATGAATACGTAAGTAGGGCTCAGTTTGGAACCGTGCTTTCTAGACTCATTTATGGAGATGCCAACAATCTGGATGATAATGAACTCACAACATATGCTCGATATCACAAGCATCTTTATGCCCTCCAAAAAGATCATATTATGAATCAGATATCCTCACCATCGTCTTTGGAAAAAAGAGCTCGAGTATTGCTCATGCTCAAAAGAACCGTGGACAATGATTTGGTCAGCAAATATCGTTTTGTTTCTCCAGCTATCAACTGATCTGTAGTTTTATTGGAAAATGTCTGGTAGAAGAGATATCCTTGGAAACGCTACACAAATAGTTATACATCAGATATATGTTTTTTATATATTATATCTTTTGCTGATGAAAAAATATTTATTTCTGATTTCTCTTTTTGGTTTACTGTTCCTCTTTGCAGGATGTACTTCCTCACCAGAGACCTGCTCTTTGAATGATACGAGCGCTGCTTGTTCTCTCACTACTCCACAAGATCTTAGTGGCATAGCTACACAAGTCGTTATAGCTCTTCAAAACAGCGATTTCATAACCTTAGCAAATTTTGTTGGTCAACAATGACTTCGTTTTTCTCCCTATGAATATGTAAATACCGGTACGGATATTATCCTCACCAGTGGTGAAGTGTACAACGCTTTGGCGCTCTCTAGAGCATTTACTTGGTGAGCATACGACGGTTCAGGAGAACCTATCTCTTTATGAATCGGACAATATTTCCAGAAATTTGTGTATGATGTAGATTTTGCTCAAGCCCCTGAAATATATGTCAATCAAAAATTTGAGAGAGGAAATATCATCAATAATATTTTTGATGTGTATACAGGCAAATCTATCATAGAGTATCATTTTCCTCAGATCGATCCACAATATGAAGGTATCGACCGAAGAAGTTTATATCTCGTTTTTGACCAGATTGATGGACAATGGTATCTCATCGGCATCGTTCATGGACAACGGACGATCTAAATTAACTAATAGTGAAAAGTGAATAATGAAAAATGTAGGTATTGTTTTGTACAGACTATTGTAAAACAACAATAGTTCATACGAAAGTAAATCCTACATTTTTAGTTTTTAGTTTTTAGTTATTCACTATTTTTTCGTATCCTAATTGACCACAAGCACCTTTCATTTTTCTCCCCATACTATCTCTCACTGTTACGGTCAGACCGCCATCTTCTAGTGTTTTTTTGAACGCTTGGATCGTCTTTTCATCACTCTCTACTAGATCAATTGCGGGATTGGTATTGTAAGGAATCAGATTGATATGTGCCAATTTCTTTTTGAGCAAAGTCACTAATTGTTTGGCTAACTCAGGTTTGTCAGTAATATCTTTGATCATAATATATTCGTAAAAAATCCTATTGTCTGATGCATTGACGTATTCGCTCATAGCTTTCATGAGTTCATCTAGCGGATATTTTTGGGCTATTGGCATGAGTCTGTTGCGCAATTCTTGGTTTGGTGCATGAAGCGAAATAGCGAGTTTGACTGGGATTTCATCTTTGACGAGTTGTCTAATACCTGGAATAATACCTGCTGTCGAAATAGTGACATGCCTTTTGGAGAGAGAAAATCCCGCTTCTTGTCTAAGCATAATTTCGATAGATTTTTTGACATTTTCATAATTGAGCAATGGTTCTCCCATTCCCATAAAGACAATATTTCTGATAGAAAAAAGTGTACCATCTTCTTGTTTGCCAAATTTTTGTTTGATATAATGGTTTGCAAAGAGTACTTGTGAGATCATTTCATCTCGCGTAAGATTTCTTTTGAAGCCGAGTTTGCCTGTCACACAAAACAGACAATTCATCGGACATCCTACCTGTGAAGAGATACACAATGTAATTCTGCTTAAGTTTTCTTTTCATGGATTTTTTTCATCTCATGTATCGTCAGTAAAGTCCGTAAAGTCAAAAGTCTCTAAAGTCAAAGATTTTCCATTTTGGACTTTGGACTTTATGACTTTGGATTTTGGACGGTGTTTATGTTGATGATAGAGAATCACAGCTTCGATCATATATCCATCTGCTGTCTGAAATCAGATTTTGGTGGAACTTTTGTCTTCCAATATCTTGTCGGGAATCAAAGTCACCACAGAAAATTCTTTGTCCAAATCTTCTCTCACGTCTTTGGCAAGCGTTGTCATATCAGCAAAATTGATATTCTGATTTTTGAATATCTCTTGATATATTTGTTTGACCCTAAAAGGTTGGAGGTTGCGCTCTTTTGCAAATGATTGGAGTTTTCATGCGTCGAGTATTGATGACTTCGTCATATTTTCAAATGATAAATGATAAACTATTAAACTAATTTTAAATTTTAAATGATACATGTTAAATGTAGGATTTTGTTATATTATGAGCTATTGTAATAGTATAATAGCTTGTATGAAGACAAGTCTTTCATTTTTCATTATTAATTATTAATTTTTCATTATTACAAAAGTGTCTTCTTGTAAAACCAGCATCTTTCTCCTCCATTCATGCAGAGGGATTTTTTTCGGTTACCTCCGTCTTCTTGAGGAAAAAAGTTTTCGTAGGAAGTGATGATACCACCATGAAGTTTGGGATGCTTGGCAAATAATGTGGTAAGGGTATGATAGATATGTTCTAGATCATAGGTATTCATTCTGAGTCCGTACGGTGGGTTGGAGACGATTGCTCATACCAATTCTCACGATGAAAGATAATCAGTAATATTTTTGGTTTCAAAAGCAATATATTCTCACACGCCTGCATGTTTTGCATTTTCCTGGGCAATCGAAATCATATTTGGATCGATATCTGAGGCAATAATTGTATGGGATTTGCTGATCATCGTCTTGGCTTTTGCACTAGCCAATTCCTTGTCAAACAACGATTGGTCGTATCGCGCAAATTGTTGGAATGCAAAATTGCGAAAACTTCCGGGAGCAATATTTTTGGCGAGTAACGCAGCTTCTATCGCGATAGTTCCGCTTCCGCAGAAAAAATCGTACAATGGCTCGCTAAATTTTCGTCATGAAAGCAATAGCAATCCTGCTGCCAAGGCTTCGTTGAGCGGAGCTTCTCCTGTGGCTTTTTTGTATCCTCTTTTGTGTAATGATTCGCCGGTAGTATTGAGCAAGATGGAACACATATCACTGTGTATATATACTAGTATGTCTACTGGTTGTAATTTTGGATCTTCAACTACTTTACCTGAATTTTCAATTTTCAATTTTCAATTTTCACTATTGTTTTGAAGAATATTTTTGACTATTGATTTTTTGGTGATAGACTGGATAGTTGGTGTACTTGCAAGCAATGATTGTTTGGTGATAGCAGTGACATTGATAGGATTTCCCTTCACGTACATCTTCCAGTCAATGGTAGCAACCAAGTCAAACAGTTGATTGAAATCAGACGTAATATGTTGTCCCAACTCCAAAAACAATTTATTTCAGACCCTCGATCGAAGATTCATTTTGGCAATTGCAGAAAGATCTCCCTTGAAACGTACCATTGTTGGTCAAGAACCAATCACGGTAAATCCAGCGATCTGTATTTCTTTTTTGAGGATAGATTCTAATCCTGCTTGGCAGGTAAGGACAAAAT
>CAZECU010000026.1:0-12228 GCA_964510755.1 uncultured Candidatus Peribacteria bacterium
TTACCGATAGGGGACATTTTAGTCAGCCAGAATTTCCTGAGTTGCTAGAAAATATAAGGAAATAAAAAATATTTATATTTATATAAACAATTATGAAACAGCTTATTTATATAGGTGGATGAAATAGATTTCCAGATATAGATTCTCTGTGTAAAGCACTTGAAACACGAGAGTACAACCCTTTCGAAGAAAAGAAATGATGGAAAGATTCTCTGTCTCAAGAGCTCAAATCAACGCATCAAATAATCCGTCCAGAGATGCCTATCAAACAGATGGCTAGCTACAAAGTATGGAAAATTTGGTTTGAAAAAATATTCCCTTATCTTAATGATGAGAAGTTAGTACTTATTTGACATTCACTTTGATGAAATTTTTTGATGAAATATCTCTGAGAAAACACTTTCCCAAAAAAAATAAAACAACTACATTTAGTTGCTGCTGTAGTAGATGGAAGTGATAGACCTGCAGATAAGCAATATCTCTGAGATTTTGCTTTTGATGTGGATACTATTACAAAATTAGAAAATATAGCAGAAGAGATTTTTATCTATCATTCAACCGACGATCCTACTGTTCCCTATTCTCACGCAGAGAAAATAAAGGCATATCTACCAAACGCGAAGCTTATTACCTTTACCGATAGGGGACATTTTAGTCAGCCAGAATTTCCTGAGTTGCTAGAAAATATTTTACACGGATAATATTCAAATAATGAAACGAATTTTGCCTATGATATTTCTCATCATATTCGAGTCGGTCGCAGATATTTTTGCTACCAAACGATCACAAAATCAAATCCATCGACGATGAATTGCCGCTATAGGATTTTACATTATTTGCAATATTTTTCGACTTTTTGCACTCAAAAATTGATCCTGACTTGGAAGAGGTTCGGTTGTTTTTTCTGTAGCTAGTGCGTGAATGGCACTGCTGATTGGTATATTATTTTTCAAAGAAAGTTTAACTACGCTCCAAATAGTTGGCGCAGGAATGTGAATTGTTTCCATAGTTTTTTTGATGATATAATGTTATTGTAAACTATAGTAATTTCGCAATAGTCCACACAATATAAATCAATCATTATTCATTTTTAATTATTCATTATTCATTAGTTTTCATGTCCAATATTCTTATTCCCAACCCGCAAGATTTCGATATCAAACTCCAAAACATCATTGCCTGATGACCAGAAAATTTTCACGTCATTGCTGATTTTGATAGGACATTGACCAAAGCATTTGCCGAGGGGAAACCAACGGTGTCGTTGATTACGAGATTGCAAAATGGTATGTTTCCTCCAGAGTATGCTGACCAATCCAATGCAATTTTTGACAAATATCATCCGATAGAGATAGATCCTTCGCTCTCCTTGGAAGTCAAAAAACAAGCTATGACAAAATGGCGAGATGAGCAATTCAATCTCATGCTGAGCTATGGTTTGACGAGGGATGTGATCAAACAAGCAATCATGTCAGAATCCACCAACTTTAGAACATGAGGGAGAGATTTTTTTGCTCTCCTTGCCCAACACAATATTCCACTGGTGATTTTGTCGGCAAGTGGACTAGGATATGAGAGTGTATATTATTGTTTAGAAGCTGAAAATCTCTTGTCGGAAAATATTGATATCATTTCCAATGCGTTTATCCGAAATGAGCAAGGACAAGCCATAGGAGTCAGAGAGCCGATTATCCACTCATTCAACAAAGATGAAACCGTAGTCAAAAAATTTCCTATTTACGAGGAAATCAAAGACAGAAAAAATATTGTCTTGCTAGGAGATGGACTCTGAGATGCACAAATGGCAGACGGATTTGATTATAAAAATATCATAAAAATCTGATTTCTCAACAACGACACCCCGGAGCATCGCGAAAAGTTTTCCCAAGTTTTCGACCTCATTATCCTCGATGACGGACCAATGGATGAAGTAAATGAGATAATAAAAAAAATAGTGAAAAGTGAATAATGAATAATGGGAAATAGTAGCATAGAATGAGAAAAACAAGAAGATTGTTTTGATTTTCACTATCTATTGACTTAAGAATAAAAATATATATAAAATAAATGATGAATTCATTAACAAACACATCTAGAGGAGTAAGCGAAAATCCCGACGACCAAAGAGTAGCACAAAAAAACAAAAAAATATTTATTATGAAAAAAAGTACAATTATAGGACTCTCTATAGTAGGAGTCTTGATTTTATGGGTGTTGAGCTCATATACATCTTTGGTAAACAAGGATGAAGATACACAAACTGCTTGGTCACAGGTAGAAAATGTGTATCAGCGTCGTGCAGACTTAATCCCCAATTTGGTGTCCACCGTAAAGGGATATGCAGCGCATGAAAAAGCAACATTCCAAGCGGTAGTAGAGGCGAGAGCCAAAGCTACTAGTGTAAAAATTGATGCAAATGAAATGACCCCGGAAAAATTAAAGGCATTTGATGCAGCACAAGGAGAATTGTCTTCATCATTATCAAAATTAATGGTAGTGGTGGAAAATTATCCCAATCTCAAAGCAGACCAATCTTTTTTAAATCTTCAATCACAATTGGAAGGCACAGAAAACCGGATTACGGTAGAAAGAAACAGATTTAATGAGACTGCAAAAATCTACAATAAAGCTATTAGAAATCCATTTAATATTATTTTTGCTAAATTGTTTGGATTTGAAAAACGGCCATATTTTGAAGCTCAACAAGGTGCGGAAAATGCACCAGAAGTAAAGTTTTAATGTATGAGAAAAGCTGGTATCTTTATTGGTATACTCATATTGTGTCAGATAGCTTGGGGACTTGAAGTTCCTAAGCTTAATGGCAGGATAAATGATCATGTTGGTATTCTAGATAAACAGGCGACTGAATATTTAGATACCAAACTCCAAGCGTTTGAAGATAGTACATCCAACCAAATTGCAATACTTATTATACCCACTTTGGAAGGTGAAAGTATTGAAGATTATGCCGCAGAAGTATTTGAGTCATGGAAATTAGGCGAAGAAAAAAAAGATAATGGTATCTTAGTATTGCTCGTGATCCAAGACAAAAAATCTAGGATTGAAGTAGGGTACGGATTGGAAGGTGTACTGACAGATTTACAATCTAACGAAATTACTGACCAAATTTTCCCCAACTATTTTGTACAAGGCAAATATTTTGAGGGAATTGATACAGGATTAACCAAGATCACACAAATTATCGGTAACGAATATTCCAAAAACAAAGGTAAAATATTCGGACTAAAACCCCTAATTTGGCTCATTATTTTGATTGCATATTTTGCAGTATTTACCATTATTGGTTTTGCAACAGGAGAACCATTGTTGGCATTATGGTTGGCTTTGAGAATCCTGACTGCAGTAGCTTCTGGTGGTAAAGGAGGCTTTTCCGGCGGCGGAGGTTCGTCAGGAGGCGGAGGTTCATCAGGTAGTTGGTAATAATAAATAAAAAAAAGATGAAATTATCACAAACACAACAACAAACAATTGAGGCAAAAATTGCGGAAATTGAATCCAAAACCAGCGGAGAGATAAAAGTCATTATAGCAAAATCTTCTTCATGCTGGAGGTACGGCAATCGTGCTGTACAAAACAAAGCTATGCATCTTTTCCGAAAATATGGTCTTCATAAGACCATTGATAAAACAGGCGTATTAATTTTCTTTTCTATCAAAGAAAGACAATTTTATATCTATGCCGATCAAGGCATTTATCAAAAAATAGGACAAGATACTCTTAATGATTATACCAGACAATTAGGTCAAAAAATGCAAGAAGGCTTATATTGTGAAGGTATTATGGAAATTTTAGAACATATTGCCAATTTGTTGTGTCAATATTTTCCCATCAAGGAAAATGATACAAACGAATTGGATAATAAGATAATAATGATACGATAAATATCAACACTTCAAGTCTTCTTGAGGTGTTTTTTTTAAGTTCACACCCGGGTGCAAAAGTCTAGCTAAACGTAATATTGCCTTTCATGGTAGACTCACCTAGAGTGTCGTCTCTTTTGATATATTCACTCGCTTTTTTTTCATTGTTTGTACTTCTTTCAGCTCTTTCAGCCTGTGGTGCACTATCATCTTTCATACTCAATGAGACCTTCTCTCTTTCAAGGTCTATATCAATGACTTTGACTTTGACTTGCTGACCAACTTTGACGACATCGATAGGATTGGTAACATAATAATTTGCCATCTGTGATTTGTGTACCAAACCATCACTGTGCAATCCTATATCGACAAATGCTCAGAAATCTGTCACATTTCTTACTATTCCATCCAACTTCGTTCCTATCTGCAAATCTTTGATTTCCAAAATCGTTGAGGAAAAGCATGGCGCTTCGAGTTCATCTCTCGGATCCAATCCTGGTCTCTGCAATTCTGCCAATACATCTCTCAAAGTTTCCAATCAGATTTTATATTTTTCTGACCACTCAACAATTTTGTTTTCTGGATGTTTTTCCAGGTGCATGGGTAGCTTCAAGTCTTTTTTCTTGATCCCCATTTCTTTTTCTATCAGCTCATAGACTTGTTTGTGAATCTCGGGATGGATACCTGTCTCGTCCAAAACTTCTTTGCCTCCTTTGATTCTCAAAAACCCAATCGCTTGTTCATAGGCTTTTGGTCAGAGTCATTTCACTTTTTTGATCTGAGCTTTGCTCGTAAATTTACCGTTTTCATCTCTGTAGGCGATGACATTTTTAGCGACAGTTTCACTCAATCCTGCAATATGTTGCAACAGCGTATAGCTCGCGGTATTGACGTCTACACCTACACTATTTACGATATCTTCTACTTTTTCTTCCAGTTTTTCTTTCAAATATTTTTGATCGACATCGTGCTGATATTGTCCGACGCCGATAGCTTTAGGATCAATTTTGGTAAGTTCAGCAAGTGGATCTTGCACTCTATGAGCGATACTAATTGCTCCTCTGATAGTGACATCCAGATCTGGATATTCGTCTTGTGCGAGTTTAGAAGCAGAATACACAGATGCTCATGATTCGGAGGTGATCATGTATTTGGTGGTCAGATTATATTTTTGTATAAAATCATGCACAACTTTTTCTGATTCTCTCGATGCGGTTCCATTTCCTATCACGATAAGATCGATCTTGTACTGATCGACTAATTTCTTCAAAGTCTCCCGAGCTTCGGTTATTTTTTTTTGCGGCTCAGTAGGATAGATGACTGTTTTGTCCAAAAATTTTCCCGTTGCATCGACCACAGCGAGTTTACACCCTGTCCTAAATGCTGGATCAAAACCCAAAACATTCATTCATTTAATAGGCGGCGTAAGCAACAAATTTTTGAGATTATCGCCAAATACCTTTATGGCTGCTTCGTCTGCTCGTCTTTTTTTGTCAGATCTGATCTCTCTTTCCAATGATGGCATCAAGAGTCTATGCAATCCATCCTCACACGCTTCTTGTACATAACAGATACTAGTTCCATAGGTTTTTGGAAAAAAATATTTGGTAGTTTCTTCTCGGATTTTATCATGTGAAAACTCTAATTTTACATTGAGTTGTTTTTCTGTTTCTGCTCTCGTTACCGCCAAATATGCATACGATGGCATCTCAGAAATCTTTTTGCTGTATTCACCATAGATTTTGTAGACTCATTTTTCGTCAAAAGTTTTGGTTTTTTTGCATGCAAGTATGCCTGTATTTTCTTCTCTACTTTTGATATCTTCTCTCAGATCGGCATGATCGGAAACCGCTTCAGCGAGGATATCTTTGGCTCACTGGATAGCTTCTGCTCTATCTTTTACACTTGTTTTGACATCACCCGTATCTCTCACAAACTTCTCAGCTTCTGCTTCAAAATCTTCTTTACTCATCTGTGCTTTGGCCAAAAGATCAGCCAATGGCTCCAAACCTTTGGCTTTGGCGATAGTCGCTTTGGTATTTTTCTTTTCCTTGAATGGTCTATACAAATCTTCTACTCTCGCCAAGGTATCTGCCTCCATGATTTGCTTTTTGAGTTCCTCAGTCATCAATCATTTTTCTTCAATCAGACGAATGACATCTAGTTTTCTGGCTTCTAGATTTCTCGTATATCTATACATTTCATCAAAATCTCTGAGCTGTTCGTCAGTAGCTCATTCGGTCAATTCTTTGCGGTATCTTGCGATAAAAGGGACCGTATTACCTTCGTCCAACAACTGGACTATGCTGCGCACAATATGTGGTGCTATACCTACTTTTTTGCTAATAATCTGGATCAAATCACTCATCGACGCTCTCATAAATGAATAAAATCAAAAGGACCATGAGTATAAAAAAAACCTTATCCGATGCAAGGTAATACATACCAAACCGCTCATTATTGCCCATATATCACGAGTATTAGGCATTGACTTTTAATGGTAAATATATACAAAAGATTTGATGTATAATGATCATTCACATCTATGGGACGAAGCGAAAATCCCGAAAACCAACGAGTAGCAAAACAAAACAAAAAACAAAAAAATATGTATGATAACCGCAAAAAAACTCCAAAAGCCAATTTGGAGAAGAAAAAACCAACGAATTGGCTCATAGGGATCGTAGTAGTTTTGGCTCTCATCTACCTAGGGTTAGAGTTTACCACATCTTCTTTATCAAAAGAAAAGAAAGGTATGGCAGATGATGATGCTATCATGATCGACGAAAGGACAACTCCAACGGATGATAAAAAAGATAAGGTAAAGTCACCACCTGTCAAAGCAAGGGATATCATTATTCAAATCACCCAAAAACAAGTCAATGATACGATTGACTGGGGTAGATGGTTTAATGGACCTGATGTCATCCCAGAGCCAGATTCTATTCCATTTATTCCGGAAGTAACAAGCCCAGAGCCTCCAAGAAGATGGGCAGAAGAGATGCCAAAATTTCCTGGTGAAGCAGATGCTTGGCAAAAGTATCTCGAAAAAAACATCACGTATCCAAACTTCTGTAAAGAACTCGGTGTCACCGGCACGGTATTGGTAGAATTTGTTGTGGAAAGAGATGGGAGTATTTCAAATGTAAAAGTATTGAATCCTGTCTATCCCGACTTGGATGCTGAAGCAGTGAAAGTGATCAAAAACTCACCCAAATGGATTCCCGGCAAACAGATGGGCAAACCAGTACGGGTATTCTACCAAATCCCGATTAAGTTTACATTACATTAAAAACAAAAAAACAAAACAATGAACGCAAAAAATATTTTTGAAGACTTAATGAATTTGTCGAGTACAAAAATTAAAGAAGTACTCAAAAACATATTGGTAGAATCCAATAATGTTGACAATGAAATACTCTCGTTGCTCAATGACGAGAGTAAGATACACAGAAATAACAAAAAAATCGTAGTAGAAAAAAACAATGATCAACTCATTGTAACTCCCACAAATATAACCTGGTGTGCCGAGCGTATCGGTCCTCAGGTGTTATTACAATTTTAAACACCATAAAATCCTTCAGGTATCGCCTAGGGATTTTTTTTGTAGTATTAAAAAATACATATTGACTTATAAATATAAATCTATATAAGACTTACCAAATAAAAAAGAGGAGTAAGTGAAAATCCTAAAGAGAGTAACAAATAAAAACAAAATGGTATGAAAAAAATTATAATCTTTTTTTTAATGGTGGGTAGTATTATCTCATCATATGCAAACAACAACGTAGATACGGCTATAGTATCAACAAACACTATTTATGATTATCAAGCAAAATATGTGCAAGTTTGTCAGTATGTAAGAAGTACTGGACAAACATTTGGATGTGAAACTTGGTATGGAACAGTGTTTATGTATTACAATAGTGATAATGATATCTTTACTATAAGATGCCCAGCAAATCTACAATTAGAGGCTACGTATCAGTTAATGTTTACAGAAGTTACAACAGACGGGATATATTATGTTGCGACCGGGTTGCCAAGCGGATATTCAGCAACGTTTCTGTTTGCAAAAAATGGTATTATCATGGCATATGTGACACCAACAGAATCATTTATGGTAACATATGGATTCTGGTTATAACAGAAAATCTCAGGGTATTCCTGAGATTTTTTTTGTACAAAATGCTGTGGTTATATTTTGCTGTGTTGATGTTGTTCTTTGATATACAATCCGTAGGCAATAGCAAAAAGGGCAACAAATGGGTAGACGATCATTCTATCTACAAAGCTATGTAAGACCAATCACTCGATGCTCAAGCCCAAGATACCTACACCAAAAGCAAAGACTATACTGCCATAGAGTTTTCTATTTTTGGTCAGTTTGTCGTCACTTTTTTTTTCTTCTTCGTAGGACTTGTATGCGATATAATGGAGATATCCATACAAATATATCCATCCCAAAAATCCCAACAATCCATATTCCAACCAGATTTGTAGATATTGATTTTCTGGATTGTATGCTTTGATTCCTTCGACTTGATGAGACGCAGGACCTGCAGATCAAGCGCCTTGTCACCATAATGGTTTTTCGCCTATTTGTGCAAGTGCCTCAATGACATGTTTGAGATGTCCGGTATTGGAAAATTCTCTACTAATGATTTGTTTTTGTCCGACAATAGTCACCACACCAAACAGGAGGAATAACGGGACAAATCATCGCAATGCTTTTTTTCGATATTTTTTGGGGAATTGTATCAAGATAAGGATGATAGTTTGGATAAGCCATACTCACCATGCTGCTCTAGAAAAGGTCGACATAATAGCAAGTCCATAAAGAGATCCTCGCAATATCTTGTCCCATACGGGTTTGTTTTTGAAACAGAGGACAAAAAACAGTGGCCAAAAAGCGATCAAGAAAAATCCTCGACTAATCGGTCTTTCAAACAAAAACTGATTACGAACATATCAGCTGTCATACTGCGTATAATATGCTGCAGGTGGAGCGATACCAACATCTCATTCATAATTAAACTGGTTGTACCCAGCAAATTTTAAGAGGTTTGGCATCAGCCAAATAATACCCCATCGACACAACCCCAGGACGAGTAACGTCTTGATAAGCTTAGCATACCGCTTGACGAGATTGATTTCTCTCGCCCCAAAAAACAACAGCGTTACCGTAAAAAATACTAAGAAAATCAAAAATCCAATCATACTATATCTGACGGACATAAGTCGTGTTCCGATGCCTGTGTGGTTGATACCTACCGACACGATAAGCGTGATAATCAGCGTACCAAAAAACATTCGTACAAAATTTTTCAAAGGAAACTTGGCAATGAAATCATGAAGGTGTTTGTTTTTCCAAAAAAATCGTGCCAAAAATCCGCACAATCCTACAATGATAACCTCTTTCCACATCCAGAGTATTTTCCAAAAAGTTCAATCCAATCCAAGTTTGTAGGTGACAAATGTTTGGAGAAAAAACTGCAACAAAAGTCAGATGAAAAATATTTTGGCAACAAGTGTCAGGATGTTGATGGTTTTGTTGGTATTCATACTATTTTGACTAACAAATAAATTACCCTAAGTGTATGGGTGATATTTAGACATAGGTACGTGCGTATCCTATGAGAATGATTTTAGCTTATAAAGGTTTTGTTTAGCTGATAGAAGAGAAGAGTAATGGTGATGACTGCCAATATTCATTGGATAAATCGAGCTTTCATGACGATGGTAGACTCATTGACACCTTTGTGCTCAAAAAGATGATGGAGAGGCGAGACAGCAAAGAGTTTTTTCTTAAATATTTTTTTCCAAAAAATCTGCAAAAAACTCGAGCAAATTTCTATGATAAACAGCGAAAACAAAATCACAAATGGTATCAATATTCAGGTTCTCATATTGAGCAAATACAATAGTGTCGCTATCAATCCTCCTAAGGCAAAAGCTCAACTATCACCCATAAATATCTTGGCGGGATTGATATTGTAAAACATAAACGCAACCAAGATAGCGATAATGATAGCCACCATGGTAGTAGCGATATATGTTTGGTTAAACAACAAAACGACCGTGAGGACCAAAAGGATGATAGACATAAGTCATCATGCAAGTCCATCAAGTCCATCAGTGATATTGATAGCATTGACGATACCTATCGTAGCCACAAAGGTGAGAATAGGCGAAAAAATACCTAGAGAAACCTTGCCTGCTATAGGCCAAAAGTTGATATAATCGATACCTAGTCTTGCATAAAACCACCGACTAATAAATGCAGAGAAGATGATCATACCGATGAGTTTGGTTTTTGCACTCAGTCATTTTACACTTCCATGTCCTTTGATATTCAAAAAATCATCGACCAATCCAATGAGTCCCATACTAAAAAATCCGAAGAGCAAAATATATGTCTCTTGTCTATTAAACAATGAGTTGTTGATCCATCAGATATCCTGGAGAATATAGGAGATACCTACCATAATTCCCATGACCAACAAAAAAATACCACCTCACATAGTAGGGGTTCATTTTTTGTGTTCGTGCATCTGCGAAAAAATAGGAGATCCTTCTCCGGTGACAGCAACCTCACGAATAGTTTTGCCTAATTTATATTTTCTGAGCATACGGATATAGAGCGGATAGAGCGCAAAAGATATGAAAAATGCGATCAACGCAAACACAATAATATTATTTAATTTTACCAACATGGTAATAAACACAAAACATAAAATATATCAACGCAAAGTACAAGAGAGATAATGGAAGCAAATTGTAGTTAAGTTTGTATGGTATTTCAAGCATAAATTGTGAGATAATTTCTATCAACTATATTTTTGACAGAGCTAGGAATGTAACTATCTATTGATAAATATAGACATATCTGTATACTTTTTGGGACCTTTTATTTTTTATGGAGAAAATGCATCACGAAGCGATACTGTATTCATTAGATCCCAATATCACATTTCCCAAAATCCAAGAGCTCACAGAGTATGATACCTGTGCCTATACCAAGCTCCAATCTCGAGTACACTCCCACAATATCGATAGCATGTCAGAGAGACAACCCAGTTATCATTACAAGTTCTCGTCTATTAGGCCTAGGGTACATATTATATATTATCTAGGAGATATCTGATTGCTCAATCGCAAAATCTTGGGGATAGTCGGCCCGAGAAATATGTCCAATTATAGCAAATCCGTCTTAGAAAGTTTATTTACCCAGATGCAACACTATGAAGTAGTGACTATTTCCGGCATGGCAGAATGAGTAGATCAGTTGTGTCACACCTTATCGGGTGAGCATAAGATTCCTACGATAGCAGTCCTTGGATGAGGGTTATGACGATATATGGAGAGATCAAGGAGACCAATCATTGATCAGATTGTAGCTGATGGGGGTTTGGTGATATCCGAATACAAATTATTTGAACAACCAAGCAAATATACATTTCCCCAAAGAAATCGTCTGATTGCAGGGCTGTGTGATCTGCTTTTTTTGCCTGAGGCAGGAGAAAAATCAGGAAGTTTGATTACCGTAGATTGTGCACTCTCAGCAGGTAAATCCGTCTATGCTACGCCCAACTCGATTTTTGTACCTACAAGCGCAGGGATATTACCCTTGATAGCAAAGGGCGTGGTTCACTTGGTCAGTAATCTTTCTTCTTTTCTTGCTGAGCATTTTTTTGCCAAAACACTCATTTCCAGACCATCTATTTCGGTGGAGCTGACAGACCAAGAAAAGTCGCTTCTTGCTCTTTTATCTCATGATCAGAGTAGTTCTCTCCAAGATATAGCAAACCAATGATGATGAGATATCCAAGATCTTATGTGTCATCTCACGACATTAGAAATCAAAAACATCATATATCAAGAATATCCAGGGAGATATCGTTTGAGCTAAATATACCCTATATGACTCCGCTCAAATAGTATAACTTCATATTGAAATTGATGTGGTATTTCATATCTGTATAAGATATAAGAATCTCGCTTTTACTATTTTTTTGTGTTCGATGTTTTCTCACCAAAATAAAAAGAGATGATTTACCCTTATCGAAATGTTGATAGTTATAGTTATCATAGGTATCTTGGCTGCAGCATTGATCCCTAGATTGGGAAGTGCGAGAGGAAGAGCAAATGATGTTGCTCGCAAAGCTGATTTAGCACAAGTAGCTACCGCATTAGTAGCCTATCAAATAGATCATGGATATTTTCCTACTTGTCCTACAAGTACAGAGGGATGCACATTGGATGAGATTAGTGATGAGCTAATCGGTGCAGGGATGGCTACCATACCAACAGATCCAAACACCAAAAGAACTATCGATCCAGGAGT
>CAZECU010000027.1:0-12213 GCA_964510755.1 uncultured Candidatus Peribacteria bacterium
TTTGATTACTGCTTCTTTTCCATTGTTTGGAATGTCTGGATTGGTTTGTACAAATTCTATCAGTTTGTTTTTCATCTCTTGTGTGAATTCACGTTTAGTGATTTTCTCGAACTTTTCAACAGGTTCGTATCGTTTTGCAAATATTTCTAATAATTCATAATCATTGCTACTTATTTGATAAATTATTCCATTGTTGTTTTGTTGTTTACTTGTCTTTAAGAATATTCATTCTTTTTGTAATAAGTTAATGATATTATTTAATTCTTCTTGTTCTTTCATATATTGTCATGCTAATGGAATTTGGATTTTTATTGACAATAATTCATTATTTTTCGTTTCAAATTTTCCATACAATATTAGTAATGCAAATAATATATTTAAAATATCTTCATTTTTGAAAAATACATTATCTGCATTTTTTCAAGTTTCTAAGATTTTGATGTTTGATGAAAATAAAAACGCTTCTGAATTATTTTTTACTTCACAGCCTTTATTTGTTTTATGTAAAATAGTTTCTATTTTTAGCTTGTTTAATATATTGTTCATTTTTTGGATTTGTTGCTCTCAATATCCTGGGATATAGCTATAAAATATTCATGTTGTTTCATCAAATCATTTAAATAAGCACAAAGTTTTATTAAAAAAAACTTCATTAAATTTATATCTTTCATTATGAGGTTTTACATAGACGACACTCATATTGTCTCAAAAATTTTTAAGATTGATGATTTTTCGTTCTTTTTTGTGGAGTACTATGATCCCTTTGTCAAAATCAGAGAAAAGATATCCGCCTGTAGAATAAGTATACTCCTTGGTTTGGGGGATGTTTTCGTTGGCAATGGTCAGAAGGTTGTTTTTGTCGATTTCGATTTTCATTATTTGTTTTTGAGTATTTTATAAAGCAGCACGATTTCCATAAAGTTGACCATCAGTGCTGTTCATCCTACACTGACAAAAGGTAGCGTGAGTCCTGTATTTGGCAATATCTTGATATTTACTCCAATGTTTACAAAAGCCTGGACTAGAATCAATGCGAGTATGCCTATACCTATGATTTTTTTGTGATCGTCTTTGATATAACGGATGCGGCTCATAAAATAATATCCTATGTAAACGTATAAACCGATGAGCAACATGTTTCCTACAAATCCTACTTCTTCTGAGAATGCGGCAAAGACAAAGTCACTTTGTGCTTCGGGGATAAATCCAAATTTTTGTAATCATTTACCATATCCTTTGCCCAAAAGTCCACCGCCTCCTATGGCAATCAATGCTTGTTGATTTTGCCATCCGATTTGTCTCGCTTGTGGATCTACATCAGAACTGATAAAATAGGTAAATCTTTTTTGGATATAAGCAAATCTATCACTGACCAATCCTGCTATACTTCCTCCTATCAATCCTGTGAGTAGTCCTCCAAATAAGATGAGCAATACATATTTGAGTTTAGCACCTGCATATCGGCACATGATAAGCGCCACGATACCCAAGATCATAACAGTTCCAAGATCAGGAATCAATAAAAATACAAAAAACAAAAGAGCGTTGAGTATGATAAATGAGACGAAAAATTCTTTGGTGTTTGTTTTTTCACGTTTTCTCATGAGCCATCCCCCCAAAAACAATACATATCCGAGTTTGAAAAATTCGGCTGGCTGGATACTTGGCAAAAATGGTATATCTATCCATCCTCTCGATCCATTGAGCACCACTCCTACTCCTGGGACAAATACCAACAACTGTAATACCATCAGTAAGATAGCTATGATCGTTACGTTTTTTTGACTTTGGAAAAACTTGATAGGAATAGCGTAGATGACACTTGCCATAATCAAGGCTACTCCGATATTTCTGATTTGTCTAAAAAAATAAAAATAGTTGGAAGGATCTCCTGTCCAGTTGCCGTTTGCTATCATAGACAACGTTAGGGTAAATGATTCGTGAATACTTACACTATACACAGAGAGTATCCCAAATGCTGTCAAAATAATTCATGCTATGATAAGAGGCATATGTAGTGTAAGGAATAGTTAAAAAACTAGTGAATAGTGAATAGTGAAAAGTGAATAGTGAAAAGTGAATAGTGTAGGACTTTATAATATATGACTATAGTAATTTACAATAGTTGGTAAGTAAGCAATTCATTCGTTTTTCACTTTTCGTTTTTAGTTTTTCACTAATATTTTAGTTTATTTTAGTGGTGTCTCGTGGTCTTCGCGTGTTGTTGTTTTTGATGAGGGCGAGATCTTTGGTATTTGCTCCTAGGTATTTACCGGCAAACAGACTAGCAATGATGTTGTATTTTTTTTTGAGGATGGTATTGGATTTGGCAATTTGTCTAAACAAGACATTGTGATTGACATAGAGATTGAAACACTCGGCAAAATCTTCAAAGGGGTCGCTCATCCCATATCCACTACAAAAATCTTTTTGTTCTCCACTAGCTTTTCTAATCGTTTCACTTTCTCGTGAGAGCCCATAAAAAGCTAATGAAGGATCGTTGATCGCAAAAACAATCCTACCAAATTCGGTAAATTGTTTGTCTTTTTGCTTGGTACTGCCTTGTATGTATCACAAATCTGTAATATGTCCTATTTCGTGTGTCGAGAGCTGGATAAACTCTGTATGAGAGCTGACCAGACCAATGTTAAACAAAACACTATTTCGTGTTGCATATCCTCTTCTTTCTCCGTTTTGTTTGGTGATTTCTATCTCATGAATTACGGGTTTGATGCTTTTGTTTTTGGTGGTATAGGTGTCTACAAATTCTACTATTTTGCTAAATATTTTGGTATAGTTGTATTTTTCTACGATATTGAAGGTGCCTTTGAAGGTGATGATATCGCATATTTGGATTTTGTCACACAGAAGATCGAGCTGTTCTTGTGTACTTGCTGCCGCAAAGTGTCCTGTTTGGTTGAACGATTCGTCTTGCAAATATATTTCTTCTAGACTCTTTTCTGTGATTGGTGTGCTTTCCTGTAGATAATCTTTGCTGCTAGGAACTAGTGTCTCTCCGATATCAAAAATATTGTATACCAAAAGCAGGTAGAATATCCCTACCAAGACAATAGCTTTTATGAGAGCAATGATTTTTGTTGTCATACCATATCTCCAGATAAATATTGATTATACTTATATATTTTTTTGTACAGCTTATGATTGGTTAGTATTGTACCATTTTATGTCATCTACAATGTTCTGCTCACTAGGTCATCTTGCGTTGAATAGGATGATTTCTTGGAGAGGAACTTGGTTGGCATAGAGGAATAAAATAAAATTGTATCATCAGATTATGATTTTGTTTTTGGATTGTTTGGCTTTGAAAATATTTTTGCCTATACCGCCCGTGATATTTTCTACCAACAAGGTTACTTTGTCATGTATATGGTTTTTGCACAAATCTTCAAATATTTTTTTGGATTCTTCTTTTTTGGGAGAAAAAATAAAATAGGATATTTCTCCATCAGACTTTTCGCATTGATTGACTACGTAATTGACCAAGGTATCTACGACAGGTGGCACGACAGAAATCTTTTGTTGTGTGGTGGCTGCTGATTGATACTCGGGTATCGGCTTGGCAAGTTGTGTGTTGGTGTTGGAAAAAAATATGACCTTGTTGGTAAACACATCTACAAACTCTTTCCAATCAGTAAATTTTTGTGCTTCACTATAGGTAAAATAAAAGTCACTATTGCCATACATTTTTTTGAATACCGTGACGACATTGTCAAATATCTTTTGGATGTGGGTAAAATGTTTGTCTAGTATGGTATAGTTTTCTTCGTTGAGAATTGTTTTTAGCGTTTCTTTTTTTTGACACAGCTGTGTCCATAGCAGATTGGTTTGATAAAAATCACCATGGTCTTGGATAGGATCGTGTTGGATCATAGTATTTTCCGTTTTGACAAACAATGTTTTGCTCTCGTTAAACAACACGCCTATAAAAATTTGAAACATATTTACAAATGCAGACAACTCTTCTTCGTTTTCTTTCTTGCCAGCGATTTCATTGTCTAGTGTGTGTTGGTAGACAAATGATTCTAAGATATTTAGGGTATAATACAGATCGATGGGACTAGAGAGGAAAAAATTGTAAGATTTGTATCGTTGTTCTGTGTCAAAAAAACAGATATCATAGTCTTTGTATGTGCTTTGTTCGTCTTGCATAGAGGTAAATAGTCCGTGATGGGTAGTCAGGATAATAGGATATTTGGTCTGATTTCTGGTATCTTTGATGTAATAATAGATCTTGTAATCGGAGGGATTATTGAGATTGAGTACGCCTAGTCATCTTTTGAGATGAGAGAGATATTTGATGACAAAAAAACATTCTTCCTGAGAAAAAACCCCTTTATTCAAAAATTTTTGGAAAGCCTGTGGATTGATGGTTTGATCTTCTTTGGTGTAGCCTATATTTTTGATGCCCATATCGTTGAGTACTGCTTTGGCGATATCGAGTTTTTGAATATTTTGAAATGCTAAGATAATATTTTTGTTGGTCGCTAAGTGAGTCAATAAGTCTTTGATAGGGATATTTCCTATGTAATATTTTTTGCGATTTTCTAGGCTGTCGGTATTGAGATGATTGGTAGCTGCTGGCATGCTGGTATGTGTCGGAGTGATTCTTTCCAATGTGGGAAATTGTATTGCGATCTTTGCAGGCGGAGCGTATGTGGACATATCTCGTATCTCAGCAAATACTCCTTTGGTTTGTTGGATGATAGGGAGAAGATTTGGGTAAGAGGTGATAATCTCTTGTACATATTGCATAAAATATAGGAAGAGTTTGAGACTGTTTTTGGTATCAAAAAATGCATCATGAGATTTTTCTTCTCCATGATCGTTGTTGCCAAAAATGTTGCTAAACAATTTGTCTGATTTGAGATTTTCTATCAATATTTCCAATGCATAACTTGGGGTATAATGAAGTATGGTTTGTGCAAGTTGCATAGTATCTATCTGCTGGTGATAGGTGAGTGTAGGAAAATATTTTTGCAAGAAATCTAGATCAAACTTGATGTTGTGCCCGATAATAATCGTGTTTTCTCCAAAAAATTTTTGTATCTCAGGAAGGATAGTATCTCTTGAAGGAGCGTTTTCCAGATCAGTGATAGAAAGTCCTGTCACAAATCCTACTATGTGTTTGAGTTCGTCGGTTTTTTTGTCTGGTTTGATGAGCGATTGATAAGAATCGATGATTTCTCCTTTTGCATCAATCTCTATGATACCTATTTGGATAGGTTCATCCTTGGTTACATCAAGTCCAGTAGTTTCAAAATCGAGTCCAATATATCTATATTTGGTATTTAGTAGCATCGTAGCAAAAGGGAAAAGTATAAAGACTACTTGATGACGAAGGAGGAAAAATGGAAGAAGAGAGGAAAGATTACTATAGTCCATAATATACTATTTTCCGACATTATCAATTATCAATTATTAATTTTTCATTATTTTTTAGTTATTTTCTATCAAAATCTGCAGGTATTTCTCCTCGTATCTCAGTCTCTCGTTTGCGGATAGGTATCACAAAATCGTGTGTTTTGATTCGTGTAATAGCTTCTTGTACTTTGGTGAGCAGCTCTTTGGTTTGTGGAGTATATTCCAATGTTGTTTTGATTTTTTTGGACTTGATCCACGCCAAGGCTGTCTCAGAATCGGTAAAAATACATTCGTATTTAGTCTGCATCAGATGCTGAGTGTCAGATGACTTCTCTGCTGGTTTATTCTTTTTTTCTAGTTTTTCTATATATCTGATGGCATCATAGATGGCCAAAAATTCACCGAGATTGTTCGTTCCTTTGGGATAAATAGGTGAATGAAATACTTCTTTTCGTGTTTTGAGATCAACTGCTCTGTATTCCATGACTCCAGGATTGCCTGAGCATGAGGCATCTACACAAAGCGCGTTGGTAGTAATGGGAATTTTTACTTTCATGTACCTATATAGTGAAGTAAATACTTCTTACATATCTTTTTACTCAAAAAAAGCAACCGTTATTCGGACGGTTGCTTATATTCACCTCTGTTTTTTTTGTTATTATTTTGTTGGCGTAGTGTTGACGATCTCACCTCTCTTGACGATGATTTTGTAGCCTAGGGTGTCATCTTTTTTGAGCGTCAGTGTGTAAGTAATATTGTTGACAATAATTTGTTGTTGGTCGATGGTCTCTTTTTGGGGATCAAACCCAATATCTATGGTCTGATATTCTTCACCTGTGGTATTGTTGGTCTTGAGTTTTAGGGTGATCTTTGTGGTTGGATTTTTGAAGTAATTGTTTTTGTCTTGTGCTGTTGGTTTGACCAAGTACCATCCAAACATAGTATCTCACTTGACCTGTGTACCTTCTATATCTTGTTCTAAGAATACGCTATATGCGCTTACCAATTGTTCCAATCTTTTTTCCATCTCTTTGATCGCTTCTACTCGTCCTGCTGATGGTGTCAAGTTGAAAATATTTTTGTCTCCTTTGGTGCTGATATCTAGCTGCATAGGCATGTAGTAATAATCATTACCTTTTTTGTATTTGACCTTGATAAGATTGCTGGTATCTGACTCTTTGAATACAGAACTAAATACTTCTTGGTAAGTTTTTTCGCTGATTCCTAGCTGTTTTTGGAATGGAGTCGCGAAAAAATCTCTATACGAACCAAATCATTCTTGGTTGGCATCTACGAGAGAAAATGAGCTTATGTCCTTGATTTTGTCTGTTCATTGGATGATAGGTTTTTCTTTGGTGCCTGCAACAGTGATATCAAAAGATTTGTATCATTGGGCCATAAATTGATAAGTATTTTCTTGTTGTTTTGGTGTAGATCGATAGTTACATACGCGTGTGTCTGTTATATCTCCACTATATTTTTTGGATTTTTTGTCGATGTCGATAGTGACTTCGGGCAGCATTTTTTCTTTTTCTTTTTCCATTCCCTGGATTTTGAATTGTTGTGTTTCTCCCTGTTTTTCGACGGTTATCTTGTAAAAATCATTGTTTTCTGCTATCAATATTTTTTGTTCTTTGAGGGTTTCACCTTGTTCGTTGCATAGTTGTATGCTACCTTCATTGACCTTGGCATAGATGTATTGCGCAGGGAATCCGTTACGAGCCTGGACAATTTTGTATGCATAGACGCCATTTCGATCTGGTCCTAGTACTACGTTTACATTTTTTGCCGATTCAGTCACTAGATTAAAGACATTTTTGATGTCATTCATATCATCTGAGGATATGGTTTTGAGTGCTTCGAATATAGTTATTCTATTTTTTCCAATAATAGGTTTGATATCCAATGAAGAATAAAAATTGTTGCTCTTGAATTCACTATTTTGCTCTTTGATAAAATCTTTGCCTGTTTTGTTGTCTAGATAGGTATCGTTAGGATTGAGCATATTGATATTGAGGGTACTGCTTGCAGCAGCAAAACTTGTGGTAGTCAAAATGTTTTTGTTGGTCTGTCCTAGTGGGTTTTTGATACCGGTCGGTGTGTTGGTGATCAGATCAACTTTGTCTGTTTGTTGTGCAAATGTTTTTTGGTTTTCATTGATTTTATATTCCAAAAACCCTCCATGCTGATCAAAAAACATCGTTCATAGCTTGGTTCCTTGCAATATGATACGCTTGTCTTCTTTGACTTGTCCGACGAAAATATCTTTGGCATAGGTGATAGGATCCTCTCGTTTTCCATCTTTGACCATCAATGGTCCAAATTGCAGCTTTCCTAGTCCAGCATTTACTTGCATATAGTTTAATGTTTCTTCGTCGATTTTTCGATCATTGGTAAATATGTTGGATTGTATCTGATATTTTTCTGTTCGCTGTTTGGCTTGTTCTAGTGTCGCTTCTGTATCATGACGGAAAATGATGTTTGGTATGTTTTTTTGCTTGCTGTTTGCTGTGTACAATACGTATACTACACCATCTATCATGATTTTATCGCCCATAATTTTGTTGTATTCATCCGAAAAGCTGAGTGTCGGTTGTTTGAAATTTAGGGTAGAGGTGTTTTGATTTTCTTTTGTCCCTTGGGTATATATCGCTGGTACGCTCAATACCAAAGGTTGTGTTTTGTTTTTGATGGTGAAGGTAGCTCTCAACAGGTATCCACCATTGATGTATTCCGTATGAGCACTTTCTTGGAAAGTTTTTTCTATGCTTGTGGTTTCCGGAGTGTCGTACTGAAAGTTTACTTTTTTGCTGTATTTTTCTACCGTATTGTTCTGATTGATTTTGTTGGTATATTCTGGAAATAACGGAGAGATTGTTGTGGTAGTATTGGTTTCTGTGCGTTTGATGATCGTGTTGATGATCTTTATGCTTGGATTGTTTGTTCCGTTTTCTGTCTTGGCATAATAGGTCATTTTGGTTGCGTCGTTGTCGAGTCTGTAGACGTCATTTTTTGTTACCACTTCTGTTGTTCCTTCAACTTTTTGTCGTGTGATTGGTACGTTTTGTTCTTGTTTTTTGGAGATCATAAAGTCTTTGTCCAAAGAAAGCGTGATTTCGTCTTCTACAGGTTGTTCGTCGATGGTTTGGAGTATATCGTTTTTGTAGATCAGTTTGATATTTTTGTCTGTGATATCTGCAGCTGATTTGACTTCATATACTCCTTGATCGCCTGTAGTGCTTTCCGCCAATTTTTGGTTAATATAAAGTTTGGATTGCTCTGCATTGAGCTGAAGAGAAATTTCTTTGGTCTCTGGAGTTTGTTTGACTCTATCGATTTTGCTACTGAGGGTAGCTGTTTGATCTCGTTTGAGGAGTCCTTTTTTGACGATACATGGACTCATTTCTATCGTTTCTCCTACATATTTTATCTCAAATCCTGTATATCCATTGATGGTTGCTGTATATCTATTGCTGTCGCTAGGATTTTGTACAATATCTGCAACGTTTTGGCTATCTATTTTGCCATTGAAGGTAAATTGTCTTGCGATATCTTCTTTGATTTGAAATGTTTCATCCAACTGTTTGATCTCGATATCTTGCCCATTGGGTCATCCTTTGCCTTTAGCAGGTTTGCTTTCTGGTGTGGTTGCTGCGGCAGTCTTTGGCGTGGTCACTGTTTCTGGAGTGATGGGTGTCGATGGGGTTTGTTCTTGGGTATTTGTTGGAGTTGTTGATAGCTCTTTTCTTGTTTGTGGAACTTCTCCTGTAGGTAATGCTTGTGTTGTGAGATGTATTTGTACTTTGATATGTCTGTCGTTGGCATTGTCTCCTGTGGTTCCTATGACACATTTTTCTCGATCTACAATGAGCGTAATATCAGGTTTTTTGCCTGTAGTATAGTCCAATTTTTCCAATGTACTAATAAATCACTGAGCGATTCTAGATCCAATGATATAACGGTTGCCTTTTTGATTTGATTGCTTTTTGCTTATGTCGCCTATCTTGTTATCAATTTCTGTAATGATTTGTGCAATATTGTTTTTGCCTAATTTTTGTTCATATGTTTTGAGTTGTTCAATGCTTTTGGTGTATTTTTTTTGGGCATTGATAAAATTTTTCCATCTGACACTATCAGCACCAGCAGATACTTTGATCGATGCTGCCGTGATTTGTTGTCCTTCAGGAATATTCATCATTTCTTTGATGATGTCTTTGGTCTCTTGTGACAAATTGTCCATCGCCGTTTCTAGATTTTGGCTTACGATCGGATTGGTTTTGTCTATATTTTCTATCAGATTGTTGAGTTCTTCTCATGTTTTATTTAATTGTTCGACGACCTGTGTGTCTTTGTTTTCTACGGTCTTTGGTCCTTCTTGGACATGATTTTCTGGTGTATAATTTTCTGCTCCCATGGTGATGTATGACAAAAGAATAAAATAGTCATCTATGACTACTATTATATCCCCTCTTTAGCAAAACACCAAAAATTGTTGGACATACGGACGATATGTACTTTACGTTTTGTATAAATAGTATGTGATATGTATTTGAGTTTATTCTTGATTACCTGGCGTGTTTGTTCACCATGTTGTGATATCTGGAAAGCTCTGTTATTTGTTTATGGTTATTTGTATGCTGATAGCTCTTGTGCTATTGTTTTCTATACTTCCCATTTGATAAAACAATCCATTGGCAAAGGGCGCATAAAATGGTGTTTGGTAATAAATATCACCTGTCACATTGGCAATAGTTATGTATTTGGGAAGGTATATTGTTGCTTTGGTTTCTCGTCGTTTTCTGACTTTGCCTTGTCCTGGTTCATCATACATTCCTGATTTGAGTCCCAAAATAGCTTGTTCTCTATCCGTAATCTGGATATCATATTTTTTTTGTAATTGCTGTATAAACTGTGGGTAATAACTTGGTATGCTAAATTTATAATATATATTGATAGTATAATTTCCGTTTTTGAGGTCCCTAATGTCGATGATATCGCTCTTGCTATCTTTTTGGATGATTCATTGCTCATCGTGGATTTGGATATGTTTGAGAACAAAGCTATCTATCTTGTTGTATGATACATTGGTATCTCGCAAGTAGATGTAGTTGGGATCAAATGTGTTGGTAAGGTTGTGTTTGCTGAGTACGTTTTCCAGTCCTGTGGATATGTTGGATATATACATGGTGAGATATTGTTTGTTGGCAATTTCATCAAATCTATTTACTACACTTTTGAGAATATTTGATTTCTGATCTCCTACATACTCTTTGATTTCTTTGATGTACAATTCTTTTTTGTTTCCACGTACTTCTTTTCTGATGAGATCGATAGATGCATTGAGAAATTGTCGTTCTTGCGCTTTTTGTGTAAAGTTTGGAAAAAAATGTTCGAGCATATCGGATCTGATGAATATCACTCCTTTGATATTTTGATGGAGGAGTTTGTTGTAGAGTTCTGGTTGCATAGTTTTTTCTACTTTCCACATTTCGTAGGTAGTAGAAAACATCATTTCATAGAGGTCTTTTAGGTTTTTTCCATCGATATCGCTAAATCCAAACTTGTTGCCTGCTATAAATCCTATTTTGCGATCGGGAAGAAATGGTGCGGTCCAAGCTGGTGCAGTTAGACGAGTTCTGTATGCGATAAAATCTGGATAATATGCGTCTATTATCTCCATTTCCTTGATGTGTCCTTGGGCAATTTGGACAAAAGCAAATGATCCAAAAAATCATCCATTTGGTCTTTTTTCGTTGGTATTTTGCAAGATTACTAAGTAATTGAATGTTTCGTCTTTGCCAAACAATTCAAATATCTCTGTTTGGTATTGTTTGAGATCTGAAAAAAAATTGATGAGCTTGTCATAATTGGCAAATCCTACCTTTTTGAGGTATTCTTTGTTTTGTTGTATATATTCTCGACAAAAATTGATTTCTTTTTGTTGGGTGAGAAAAATGTTTTCTCCTTTGTTGTAGCTGTGTATGATATCATCTATAGTGAGCAAAAATGTGGAAAGTTCTTTGTCAAAGGTCCGTGTATAAAATGCTATTTTTCCTAAATCTTCTTTGAAGACATCTATCTTGTTTTTGAAGACGATATTGCTGATTTGTGCAAAAAATGTAAAACATATAAACCCACAGATAATCAGAACGACAAATGCTCCGTTACTGTATTTTATATATTGTTTCCAGGTCTTTTTGGTGGATTGAGTAATTCAAAAATATTTCATAGGAGGGACAAAGATAAGAAATATAGCTGTTTCATGATGAGGAGTGAGGTCAAACCTGCAGTATGAAAGTGCATATATGAGGTGTTTTACCTATTTCTTTTTTGTAAACAAGCAATTTTTTGTTTTTTACCTTGAAATTGATAATCATATTAGTATATAGTCAACCAGATTTGTTTTTTTTGTATATTTTTAAATACACAAAATATACCCTCATTGACTGTTTCATGATTGATAGTCATTTGTCGTTAGAAGCCTTTTGAAACTACAATACTATAGTATAATCTACAACTCCGTTTGGTTGATTATTCTTGTCTATGGGAAGGTCGTTGGTTTAGTAAGATAATGCATAATATAAAGTAAGACAAGGGCATATAGCTTCAGCCCTGCTAAAGGCAGGGAGCTGCTTTCAGCAGCTTTGGTTATCCCGCTAAAGCGGGACTCATTTCATTCGGAGCTATGCTTGAAAGTTATATTATTGTGAGCATAATTAGTCGTAAGTTAGGAAGGTCGTTGGTTTAGTAAGATAATGCATAATATAGTAAGATAAGGGCATATAGCTCAGTTGGTTAGAGCGCGTCTCTGATAAGGACGAGGTCGGTGGT
>CAZECU010000028.1:0-12165 GCA_964510755.1 uncultured Candidatus Peribacteria bacterium
GAACCTTATGAGCGTTTTTCCCAGGATCGATGAATCCCTTTTATTTCAACGATACCGCTGCGTACTTGATTGATGATACATTTACCAAAGAAGAAGTTACTGCTGAGTGATATCTCCGAAGAGAAGAAGAGATCAAAGTCGATGTCCCTACATGAGCGGAAGTTATTACTACGAGCGACCTAGATACATATCAATGACGAATGAACAATTGAATTTTTACATCACAATCCGTAATCCGTAATTCGCAATCAAGTAATCAATGAATTGGGGGAGAACGACATATAGATAAAGAAATATTGAAAAAAGTTATCAAAGACGAGAAGTGAAATTATTACAGAATCGTACCAATGGAGCTAGAATTTTTACAGAAGTATGGGTTACCACTGCCAGAGATACACTGGCTAGAACGTATCAAATTGTGATTTAAGTTTAAATAAGACATCTCCAATATTCGTAATTTTTAATTAGTAATTTTCATCATGACTACTCGAAAAGACATTGCAGACCTTATATTCCCTGAAGTGACCCAGACCATCCAAGATCTAGAAACAAAATATCCTCCTAGATCAAACCCTATATGCTCTCGTTTTGCACCAAGCCCGACTGGGTTTTTGCATATAGGAGGAATTTATGCATCATTTGTTGAACGAAAATTTGCTAAGCAAAATAATGGAACATTTATCCTTAGAATAGAAGATACAGATCAGAAAAGAGAAGTAGAGGGTGTAGTAGATTTGATAGTCAATTATATGAAGATGTTTGGCATCCAAATCGACGAATGACCGATTGGAGAAAGTAATTCAGACGTAGGAAATTATGGTCCTTATATTCAATCACAGAGAAAGCATATCTACAATGTTTTTGCAAAATATTTACTCGAAAACTGATTGGCATATCCATGTCGAATGACTCCAGAACAGTTGGAAACTATCCGTGACCAACAAACTAAAACCAAAGTAACTCCAGGTATTTATGGAAATTATTCACTACGAAGAAGTAAATCTCCTGAAGAAATAATGCAACAATTACAAGTAAGCAAAGATTTTGTAATTAGATTTCGTTCTCCTGGTGATGCTAGCAAAAGAGTAGTATTTGAAGACGTGATCAAAGGAAAAATAGAAACCATAGACAATTTCAATGATATTGTATTGATCAAGGGAGATGAATTGCCAACATATCATTTGGCACATATTGCTGATGATCATTTGATGAGAACATCTCACGTCATTAGAGGGGAGGAACGACTTGCTTCGGTTCCGTTGCATATACAATTATTTGCAGCTTTTAATCTGCCACATCCACAGTACTGTCATGTGGCACCATTGCTAAAATTAGACAACGGAAACAAAAGAAAACTTTCCAAAAGACATGATCCAGAAGCAGATATCTGATTCTTTTTTGAAAACGGATATGCTACTCAGGGGATTATCGAATATCTTTTGACTATTATAGATCCGAGTTTTGAAGAGTGGCAAAAAAACAATCCAGACAAAAGCTACCTGGATTTTGAAATTAGACTAGAAAAAATGCCAAAGTCAGGAGCGCTCTTCGACTTAGTCAAACTACAAAGTGTAAACAACAATTACTTATCTAGAATTTCTACCGACCAGTTATACGACCAGAGTTTGACTCGAGCATTGAAATATAGACCTGAATTAGCAAAACTTATGCAGTCTGATGTTGACTACACAAAAGCTGCGATGAATATTGAAAGGCATTCATTAAAAGATCCCAAAAGATTTACGACGTACGCAGATATAGAAACACAGGTACGCTTTTTCTTCGACGACGAACGAAACAAGTTACAAGCTACCAAATCAACATTACCAGAAGCATGTACAGCTGAAAATATGAAATCATTCGTTGATGAGTATTCACAAGCGATGAATTTGTCTATGTCCGTAGAACAGCGATTTGACCAACTAAAACAAATCTGAAAAAAATATGGTTTTGCATGAAATAATGCAGAGTTTAAAGAGTGAGGATATATCGGCAAAATATGAGACTTGGCAATGTTTCTCCGTATCCAGCTTTGTTGCACGACGCAAACACCAGATCTCTATTCCGTAATGCAAGTGATGGGCAAGGAAAGAGTAATTAAGAGATTGTTGACTATATAAATAAAGCAAAAAATGACTCCATAAAACATGCTACCTGTTGACCAAAATCAACAGGTTTTTGATAAGGCTAAAATTTGCAAAAAAAGCCATTGTGAATATAATTAAGAAGATGATTGTACGCTATCACTTTTGTGAGAGGAGTACGTTGTCCCTATACTATTTTTATATGTGTATATTCCGATTATGAAACAAACTATCAATACTCCACAAAACCTAAACAAGCTACCGTCTGAAGTAAACAATTTTGACACACTCAATTGCAAAGAAGTGAATATCTGATGAGACAAGATTGCATGGACGTTTGCTCAAATAAATTTAGATGAAGAGTATGGTCAAGCAGGAAGCAGAGAGTATCCAAGCACATTTTATATCAGGACCAAAAGTGACAATATTTACCATATTTTTGTGCCTACCTATGCAAATCTTTGGGAGTTAACCAAAGGAAATGATCAAATCTGCCAACAAATATTGTCACGACCTACTCGCCGATGTATCTTTAACCCAAGGACCAGAAAAATCATAGGAGTGCAAAATCCAAAAATAAAACTCGGTGAATCTTTTGCTTATGCACCCAAATGTACAACAACTCCTCTCAAAGAAATTGTAGGTGTATCAGATTCTCAATGAGGAGATATTCATCCTACGTTGGTCTCTACGATAGAACAGGATTTTAATCAACAAAAAAAGAAATAGATTCTGACCCTTTATATCAATCAAAATATCCCATTCGACGTATATATTAAAATATAATTTTACTCTGCTAATTGATAGAAGTGATGGATACACATTTGATACAAACACTCTCATATTATGGGTTTTCTGACAAAGAAGCCAAGATTTATCTTACGTGTTTGGAACTAGGGACAAGTATAGCAAGTACCATAGCAAGACGTAGTGAGATCAACAGAGGGACTACGTACTCTATTTTGGAAGACTTCAAAAGAAGAGGTATAATCAGTGAAACTATCCAAAATGAAGTAAAATATTTTAGCGTGTTGGCACCAGAATTGTTGTTTCAACGTGAAGAAGAAAAATATCAAAAAATGCAAGCATCGTTGCCCGATCTCTTGGCGGTAACGAGCAAATATGGTACGAGACCAAGGACGCAATTTTTTGAAGGAGTAGAAGGGATCAAAAAGATCTTTACTGAAGTGTTAGAAGAGGGAAAAACTATGGAGTTGCCTTATCTTACTTTCGTTGGTACCAATAAAATGGATCCTAGAATAGAGGAGTATATTTATCATGAATTTATTCCTTTGAGAGCCAAGATCAAAACCAAGACCAAAGCGATCATGTCACGCGATACGTCGAAATATATGGAGTACCACAAAAAATTGCACAATACCGTGATAGTCGATAAACCGTTGTTTGATTTAGGCAACGAGATAGTCGTCTATGGACAAAACAAAGTAGCTATATTAATGTATGACACCGCAGAAATGTCGGGACTTATTATCGAGAGTCAGACCTTACATGACGGATTGACAAGTTTATTTACCCTCATTTGGGATCTTTATAAAAAAAGGAAATAATGCTCAAAAAGCTTTTACACATTGCCAGTCAAAAACTCAGCAAAATGGATCAAACGATCAACGGATCAGATCCAAGATTTGTGAGTTATAAAGAAAATGGTAAGGATAAAGCGATAGAACATATTGATCTAAACTCACAACATTGTCATAGTTATATTGGCAAAATGAAAAATGATGGTGAAGGTACCTATTCTGATGAAGTGATTATTGGATTGATAACATATTTTTTTGATAATACCAAAAAATGAGACAAGGTTGTGATTGAGCTTGCAAACAAAGTAAGTGAACTGCTAAATGGTAGTGAAAACCTAGAGTGATATATGCAGTATCACCAGCAAAAAGAGCATATATTGTCGTTAGCAAAACAAGTAGACAAAAAAAGACTTACTGATCTAGAAATTGTAGATATCCAAGACAACAACAAAAGATTGTTTGATCTCTTACAACATCAAGGAATATCAGGACTCTCAAAAGAGTCTGTAGAGATGAATCTGTCAAAAGATTTTGATAGTCTGGATATAGCCAAGATTTTGTATTATGTTGCCGAGCATGATGCTAGCTACAAAGAAGAGATACAAAACCTCAAATCAGAAACACTGAAGGCAATCTCATGACCCTCAGATTATTATGGACTGATAGAGATGGCTATACGTATCAATGCATTACTTCATGGGATTACCTTGCAATGAGGGGTGGCAAGACAAAAAAAATATGATGCGCTACTACTCAAACATATCAATCCTTATATCCAAGATTTTCCTTTGCTCGATCCATTCAAAAAATTTTGTTGGGAAAGGTTGGGAAACGATACGTTTAAAGGCATTTATTTTGATACTGCAGGAAGTGAAAAACTTGTAATCAAACAACAAGCTAAAAAACAGATACAAACGAGTACAAAAAATGCATTGTTGTTGGCATTATGACTAAGTTTGTGAGTGACTGGGGCAATGCTAGGCAATCAGTATATCTCTACACAAAACAAAAAAAAAGCCACACAGGAAACTATCAAAGAAATTTTTGAGAATAAACATGTGTATCGAGTGGCGGATATGGCAGCAGGGGAGCATCTAGGAGAAGATAAGATTGAACAAATAAATAGTTACGTAAACAATATATATAATAGATTTGTGTTTCGTTATGGCGGGATAGGTAAGATGGATGAAGTAGCATTTAAAGCCAAAATTATAGATTGTCTCAACGACCAAAAAGTGTTGAATGTACTCTCAAGGTGTTGAGGAGGTGATGATGGAATCGTTTCAGAAGATAAGGTAATAGATGAATATTTGATCCCAAGAAATATAGGAGAATTTACTATCGCATGAATATCCACCATGCCGTATACACAATATATGAAATATACCCAGAGCTTTGTGAATACGATCTTGTTGGCAGAGGATTGGAACCAAAAACTATCTACAAAAATACCTGGCAGAAAATGGGAAATGGATACCCATGTCTTGGCAGATGATCTTGGAGATTATTCGCCAAAATATCAAGGATGGTACGGAAGTTTCAATTACAAATATGGTTTGGCTCAGGTAGAAAAAAATGGAAAAATGTACATATTGGGTTCGTCAGGTTGCGTATTTGATGATGATGACAAAAAAAATCAGCAATATGAGTTATCTACCGAAAGATGAAGAGAATTTGCTATTGATTTCCTTAAACAAACATATCCTGTCATCAACGAACTTCTAGATCAATATTTACTTCGTTATGATAGCTGGGATAGCAATTCAGGAGATTTGCAAGGATATTACAAAAATAAACTTTCTCCAGAGGTGGAACTATTGTTGTTGAGAGATTTTTTGTCCAAAGGATTGTTGCAAAAGATAACCCAAAAACAAACAGATGCGTTAGTAATCTATATAGATGAGTTTGTTTTCCAACACCAACAGGTATTGAAAAGCTTATCACATGATGGACAAAATCCATTACTACTTCCCAATGGATACTTAACAGAATATGAAGATGCTCTACAAAATGCTCTTAAATATGATACAACTATTCCACAAAAATATACGAGATTGCCAGTAGGTACATGGCATAACGAAAAGGCAAGCTATGTTGTCAGCCCTTTAGGGAGATATAGAACAAGTGATGGAAAATTGTATCGTGTAGGTAGTGTACGTATAGAGGGTAAAAGATATCTTTTTGCACAAGAAGAAAATTCTCCTTATGCAAATCAACAAGAATATGGTATTCGAGAAGGTAGGGAAGTAGCTCAAGATTACTTCAAGACGAAGTCTGATTTTTTGCAAAAACAAACAAGAGCTCAAAAAAGTAAAAATACCTCAGCAAGGTAAAAAGATAAACACTAGTTAAAATAATAAAACTATAGATATATTGCACAATTGTGCAATATTTTTACTAATAGATCGATTGGCTGTTGAGGTTGTTCAACAACATGTTTTTTTTCTGTTATATTGACATAATACAGTAATTATATATAAAATGCAATGTTTTACTTACATTACTGTAGTACATTATGTCAGAAAATAACAACAAAACATTTAATGGACTAAGATCTCAACTCTACAAACAAGCATTGCAGCAATATCCTGAAGCTAGGAACATGGATAAAGAGATCATGGAGTTATTTCTAGATCCTCAATCCCATGAAACTATCCTGGAAGTAGGAGCAGGAAGCTGATTTTTTTCGTGAAGGATTGCTGATCAATGTGCAACCTTGTATGTGACAGATCCATCCTATGATCAGTTGGAAGAAGTAAAAAATCTACATAAGTCCAATATCAATATGCTTGAATGATGAGCAGAGGAGATCAATCTTCCAGAAAATCTATGTGATAAGATACGAAGTTTTGGAGCCATTCATCATTGCCTACACAAAACTCAAGCTTTTCAAAATTTTCAGAAAATACTCAAACCTGGAGGAAAACTTGTACTAGTAGACGTACTTTCATGATCAGACTTAGCAAGGCATTTTGATGACAAAGTCGCTAAATATAGTTTAACGGGACATGAAGTATCATTTTTGAGCAAAGAATATTTCGACAGTTTATGTTTTTCCTCATGACTCAAAAATATACGTATTCAAGACTTGGATGTTCAACGAAAATTTGCACAAGAAGAAGATATAGGGGACTTTTTATACAAACTCCATGCAATGACAAAAACTTCCACTGCTGAATGTTTACAATGAGCAAAGGATATTTTATGAGTAAGTAAAAATGATATCTTCTATTGGCTCAATCGACCTCTCACCGTTTTTGTAGCAGAAAAATAATTTTTATATGTTTCCCAATATACAATTACTATGCACTATCCGAGATCACAGACCTAATACTGGGCATCAGATCGGTACAAAGCGTTAGATGATATCATAAAAAGTGTAGCTACACATTTAAATGTAAAAGTACTTTCATATGGAAAAACTAAACAGCATTGAAACAACAAATGCAATCAAAGACAAAAAAATAATCATACTTGGATACTGACAAGTAGGGCAATATTTTTCTCAAGTTCTAAAAGAAAATGGATGTAAAAATGTTTTCATTGTCTCCAGAAGGGAGTGACCATGATTACATAATTGGGAAAACTTACCAATAAAAATTGATGATATAGATTATATTGTCAACACACACAAACTTCCGGAGATTAAAGAAACAACCGAGGCAATACCACAAAATTTCAAATGAAAAATTCTTTATGTTCAAAATGGATTTGACATCAAAGAGTTGGTAAAAGAATCATGAGTCAAAAAAAGTCTTTTCACTGTTTTGAATATTTCTGCAAAACATGATAAAAACTGAAATTTGTGAGTAAAAATACTTAAAGAATCTCCAATATCATGAAGATGATCAAAAGACATTGAATTATTGTTCAACAAACCGGAAGTAGCTATATTCAAAGAATCATCAAATTTTGATAGAGAAATAATCAAAAAATGAGTTATGAATAGTGTTTTCAATCCCTTATGTGTAATATACAACAAAAAGGTAAAAGAAGCTCTCAATGAATATTGATTTGAAAAAATGGAAAATCTTACATCAGAAATAGTAAATATCGTCAACAAACGATGTAAGCCACAAATAAAAAAAGAGGAAATCCGAACTTATCTTATGAAAGTATATGAAAAATTTTGAGAAGATTTTCCAAGCACGCACTGAGATTTTTACGAAAAGGTATGATCACAATATGTCTTGAGAAAATCAATCAAAAAGCACGAACTTGATCATTTGGTATGATATCTTTGTAAAAAATCTCAAGAATATTGAATTACATCACCTTTGATTGAAGAAATGTATAATAAAATAAAAGACATAGAAAATATAAAATAAGCTTTTTATAACGCAAGCCTAACAATGCTCACTCATCAGCTGTTGGTGTTACCTCTCCGACCTCATAGATTTTAATAGTTAATCAGTACAAAGCGTTATACCAACTTAGTCGACCATTGACCGTATTTGTAGCAGAAAAATAAAATGGAAAACGGAATATGAAGGTAAATGGGAAGTGGAATCTTGTCAGAATAAAATAATTTTTATAATTTTAAAAGATAATATATGGATACAAAAACTGAAATTTCAAACCATGTATCAGTACAAGCCAAAGAGATTAGTGATAGATTTCTTCAAATTAAAAACATGCTAACAAAATACGAAAGTGAACTATTTGCTTCTTTGCATAGTAGTACATTTTTAGAAGAAACTGATGCAAAGATCAAAAATGAATTACGAAAAATAAACGAATCTATCAAACCGTATCGTATACTCAAAATAGGACAGGATTTTGTCAAAGCTATCGAAAATACAATATCAGATCCATGTACACACACCTTTGATGATAATCGAAATATACTCAAAAAAGTTTTTGATCCTTATAATACCTATAGAAATGTGTTTTATGACTATAAATTAAAAAGTGATTATAGATTGGACGAATGTTTTACCTGAGAAGAGAAAGAAGCATATAAAATAATCCGTAATGCAGTTCAGAATTTTCTTGAAAATAAGAAAAAAGAATGAATCGAAATCTGGTTTCGTAAAGCATATTATGAAAATGTAGATTGTGGGCGTATACATATTAGTGTTTTACATAAGAAACCCGAAAGTGAAAAATAGATAAATAAAAAATCTTACATAAATAAACAAAAACAAAATTAACATTAAAAAACAAAAAAAATTATGAAAACACGTGAACAAGACATCGAAAAATTTCGCCAAAAATGGGAAAAGAACAGAAAACAAAGATTTTTACTACCCATGCTCATTACGGCTGGTATGTTTAATATATTTGTCATATGGGGTATGATCAGTGTGAATAGTACCTATGATGTGATTTTTATAGGGAGATTGGTTCTTATAAGTATAGCTAGTACTATTGTAGTATTTGTTGTAGGTATCTTATATGAATTGATGTTAAGCAGTGATGAGTGCAATATAAAACTACTAAAAGAACAACTATCAAAGGAACAAATGCAGGTGATACAAGAGCAAAACAAATGTAATGAGCTGCTTACAGCAGCCAAAGACGAATTATCCAAAGTTCAAAATCTGGTTACTTTGATTGATACTCCGGATGCCACCAAAGACATCACTAATATCGATAGAAATGGAATGAGTAGTTATATACATCGCCATGTAGAAGTAGAAAAACAAAAAGTTGAGTCGCTTCAAAAGAGGAGTAATGCATTAGCGTCTAAAAAGTATCAAACAGAAATCCAAGAAATAGCATATGACCAAATTCCTGAAAAAACGCCTTGGCAATATGTAAAGTCAATGAAATGGCTAAAAAAGATTAAGTAACAGACTCCCGTTTGCTTATATGGCGACGGGATTTTTTTTATACTGTTGATGATGTTCAACAACATGTATTTATAGGTATCTATTGATATATTAAGTTTTTTGAATATATACTAAATACAAAAATAAAATAATGTCAACCAATAAAAAAACAAACAAAATGAAGAAAATGTGTATACTGTTGATCTGTATGATAACAATGAATCTCTCAGCTCAGATTATGGACAGCAAAGTAAATGATCAAATCCTTATAGATAGGATATATGCAGGATCATTATCAAGTGTAATGTTTCCCGTGGATAGTATGTGTGCACTCGGCGGTACTAATATCCGAGTAGGTGCTATGGCAACATACACACCAGCATCTTGGATATCTCTTTCTGCGTGGGCATTACTACAAGCGGAGGGATCATCTTCACTATGGAGTGCACAACAGTTGTATATGACACTTCGACCTACCAAAAAATTGACTATACAACTAGGAAGTATGGCGAGTGTCCCTACAGAGATGAGACCTCATCCTGTATCTGGCGCAGGTCAATTTGAAACATGGACAACGAGTCAAATCCCTGCGGGTGGACTTGGTGTCAAAGCAAAATATCAGCTTACTCCAAACTTTCAATTAAGTAGCGGAGTAGTGATGAGAAAAAACAAACCTGAATATTCACTCAAAGTAGGGTACAAACAAGTACAACTTGGAGTATGGTATTCATCTGTGGATACTACTGCTGGTATAGCAGCAAGCATCAATTGGAGGCGATTAGTCACCACATGGGTATACAAACCCAATCAGACTATTGCAAGTATGTGGGTTATCAAAATCTCCAAAAAATACGATATGTCATTGTATGCAGATATGGGCTATGACTTTCAAAAGAAACAGTTAGTTCGTGGAGAATGGGGAATACTCAAAACCTTCGATTCCAAATGGATTGATGGATTGTTTGGCTTAGGATATCGTCACGAAGCACGGTCCATAGCTGGATATCTCTTTATTCATCTCTAATACTACAATCTCTTAGTAACGCTAAGAGATTTTTTTTATATAAGAGATAATCAGTAGAAAAGGATGGATATACAAATAGGAATCTTTAGATAACTTGTATTGACTTACGAAACAATTTGTATATATAAAAATTCAGTTTTTGTATAGAAAAGTAAAAAGATATGACCCTAGAGGAATGAAAAAAAGAGACAATCATCGATCAGCAAAATATCTGATGAAATCCATCAGAGAATATTTTGGGATTGTCTGAACAAGAACTCTATCAGACCTTACTTCAACGTATTCATGCAAATCCTAGTACGATATCACAACTTCACGAGGTGTTGGATGTAATCCAAGATGATATACAAAAGGGGCGTAATTATAAAAGAAAACGAGAGTCATCATATCACGAGATTCCCTTGGAAGAGATCAGTGTAGATGTCAAAAATTTTCAAAATAGAAGAAAACCCTATAGTGAATATAGTGTACAAGGTATTATAAATGCTGTACGTGCATGAGAATTTAAAAAAGCGTTATTTTCACCATGTATTATACGAAAAAGTCCTACAGGACAAAATACGATTCTCTCAGGACATTCTAGGAACGAAGCATTTCGTAGATTGCAAGCATTGTATCAGACAGACCAACAAATACAGGATCGATGCCACAAACACCATTATTATTTCAACATATTACCTTGCTTGTATATCAATGATATCAATTTTGAAGATGCCAAAACTATTGCGTTGATGTCCAATGCGTTGGCCACAGCAGAATCAGATATAGAAAGAGCTAATGTATATAGATGTATGAGAGATATTGGCAAGTCCAAACAAGATATTGAAGTATTCGGCAAAAAATGCGAAAAAAGTAACCGATCGAGAATCCATGCATATTCGTATCTCAATGACAATGGATCGATGGTCCAAGCATTGGATGCATTTGAATTAGGACAAGATGAAAGTGCTATCATCAAAAGGATTGCTCTCTGGATAGGAAATATTAGAAAAAAACATCCAGAACTTACCAATGCCCATGAAGAAGAACTCTATACGTGGTTGCTGATGAGAGGCGGATATGGCAATCAAAAATGACAAATTAATAATCAGACCAAATGCATAGATATGATCAAAAAACAGATAGAAAGAATCAAGGTGGATGGAGTATTTGATCCATCACAACCACTAAATCTCTTGAAAACCAAAGAAATTTCTTTTGCTTTACAGCAATATTATAAGATAGAAAAAGATCTCAAAGACAAAAAACAAGAGCTCTATACAGAGTTTCATACGACACGTAGACAGATCAATAAGTCGTATGTGGAAAAACATATAGGAGGTATAGGAGTACTCAACGAACAACTCAAAAATATTATCAATCAACCTATTGATGATGCGGACAAAATAGAGCAAGTAGAAATGCTGCTTTTTGATATCAAAGAGTATATTGATGATAATAATGTTCATCATGTCAAAGAATTTATTATGGATGCTATTAATACCATAGAACAACAACATTATGCACATCGCCAAAAAAAAGAAAAATTTGTCCAAGCGAGTAAATGTGAGATGAAATTGGAATTTCCTCAATAAAAAAATATTTGCTCAAGAGATTATTTGATTACGAATATTAAAAATGGTACAAGATGCTGGATAGGTCTAGCGGAGCGTTCATATAAATATATTTTATTTCTATCGCCTCGCCGGCTGGGCCTTACTTGTCCACGAAGGTGGGCTTTTTTCCTTCCAGGTGCCCTCAGA
>CAZECU010000029.1:0-11744 GCA_964510755.1 uncultured Candidatus Peribacteria bacterium
AGAGCAAATTTTACCAAAACATCTGCATATTTTTGGAGTATTTCAGGACTAGGCGTATACATCTCTTTGGATTTTTATCTTTAAAAAAAATACTACAAAGTATCTTATCTAACTGATTTTCTTAGCCTTCGAGCGGGCTCGAACCGCCGACCTCTCCCTTACCATGGGAGTGCTCTACCTGCTGAGCTACGGAGGCATACTGTGTTTCTTTTAGTTATTGGGCAAAAAGTTTCAAGTCAGAATTTTATATTACGATACCCTAGAGACTACCTTATATTTTTCTCCCTCTTATTCAAAACATATTATATCATCTTTTTACAATAACGGTATATAAAGTCATCGGTAAAATCAGCAAAATATCTCAAAATCCAAAAAAAAGAGTACTATTATAGGCGTATATGATTTTATTTATCCAACATAATTTATCATGGCAATTACATGAACCACCTTTGAAAACAACAATAATACTCGCGATCGTCTGTATGATGTTGTTGATCTCACCAAAGACAATCTCAAAGCGCTCAAAAACGATCTAGATTTTTCCAAAGAAGTGTGATTTGAGGCTGATTTGGACAAACTCAACAAAGATATCGATAGATATTTTAACGGCTTTTTGGATACCGATTGGGATACCTCTATCACTTTGGATACCGGTAAAACTGCTACGGTCAAGTCTATTGTTATGGCTGGAAACAAAACAGATATGGATGCCTTGACGAGATATGTACTCAAAGAATCTCGTTTTTTGGAGACATTGGACCAATTTGAAACTCAAGAAGTTAGAAATGCTATCCAGCAATTTTCTTTTGAAGCAAAAAAACTCAAAAAAGAGATTTCATCATCTGAAGATAACACTAGTACACCAGCATACGATGCAAACGCTTTTTTGGCTAACCAATCAGAGACAGGAGCATCTTCTTCTGAGACCTCTGAACGAACATACAAAAATCCTAATCACTATGTCCAGCCTTATGAAAACTCCTCGTATGCACAAATCGATTCTTCACAACATATCGAAAATATTTACAAAGATACCAACGTGAGAAAAGTTCTCGAGCGTATTTTTGACAAAGAAGAAAACGAAGAACTAAGAAGATGAACATTTGCTGTCAATCTTAGTATCGAAGATGGTCTTGGTGGTATCATCATTGCTATCCGCGATGCTCTCCAGATGTGAAGATCTCCCTCTCCTGATGAAAACAGCAAAGCATACCAACTCTACACTACGTTGTTGGATGGTAATATGATGAATCTAGATGATGGTATTGTTGATCTTTCTTTTCAGCTCAAAGACATCAAAAAACTCATCAAGACTGATGGATTACTGACCTACACAAGCAAATATATTGGCGATCTCATCAGAATTACCAAAATTTTGACGAGAGCAAAACGAGAAGATTTGGATACTTTTGCTTCACTCCTCCAATCCAAACCAAACATCGCTATGGCGGTCAAAGAATGGAACAACGCACTAGAGATGACAGGAAACAGCAGAGATGACAAAGAGGGATATACTTCCAGTTTGATTACCGGAGAAAATGTTTTGGACTTTTTGTGTGACTTCAACAGTGATGGAAACCTTTCTGCTGTCTACAAAAAAAACAAGTATAAAGAGCAAAAAAACCAAGGAGATGTTGGAAATCTTTTTGGTCAACAGGTAGAATTTACTATCGAGCAAGCTATCAGAGTCAAAAGTGTAGAACTCAATAGCACCTCCAAATGAGAACAATTTGTCATCAGCAATATTATCAAAAATATGCATATCAGTGATAGTAGAAATCTTACTCAACCACAAAAAAAACTTTTGTCCAAAATGCAAGCAGATAGCACGGCATGTACCAAAGAAAATTTGGCCCTCTTGGTCAATGGTAATGGAGATGATATGCCTGCTATGCCAGAAATGAAAATATTCTTTTTGGACAGCATCAAAAAAATCAATGGAGGTAGCCAAGCTACTACTCCTGATCTCTATGACACGCTCGTCGGCAAAGATACAGAATATCTTGTCTCGCTCTCCTTGGAACAATACAACAAAGAAAGTAAACTCAAAAAGGTATTGGACGTTATTTTGGAGAAATCCAAAGATCCTCGTATCAAAGCTGAGATAGAAAAAAATGGTCTTGTACGTGTCAGAGAAACACTCTTTATCAAAATCATGACCGTTTTGGATCATGTAGAGATTACTGGAGCTGACAATCCAAGTACACAGCTACAATCACCAGGTATAGACAAATGACGAATCATACAAGAAACCAAAAACGAACTTTTGGACAAAATCATCCAATCTCTCATCACGACAGGTATCCATTACAGCACAACCGGAGGATTGAGACTTATGCTAGGATATGGTAAAGAGTGAATGAGTACTTCAGGAAGAACCAAACGAAGTCGATGAGCTGGTGCAGGAGTTATCCTTCAATCCGATGCTCTCGAGATAGCAATCAATCTTTCTGGTGATGTGGCAGAACAATACAACCACAACCAAGTCATTAATGCTGATTTGTCCAAAGTAGCCAAAGCACGTTATGTTGGTATTGAGTGATGAGCACTTGCAGGTATCAATCCTAGCGATCGATGAGTTGCTGCAGAAGCATATGCTGGTCTCAACCGACAACAAGATCCGCTTATGGGAATCAATCAGTTAGACAAACAATATACAAGAGTTTCCGAAGAAATTTTTACTCTCACCGAATTGCCTGACAATGTACTAGAGAGCAAAGAAATTTTTGGCAAGTATCTCTACAAAAAAATCAATGACCATACTACTGATAATGTGTATGGAGATTTCGTAGCAAACAACAAGCAACATCTCAGAGCCAATGCTGATTTTATCGTAAGATATATGGAGGCTAACAATCTCTTTGGACCCACAGGAATTCTCAGTAATGAATCTAAAAATCAGCAAACAAATGCGATCACTAGCCTTATTAGCATCCTCCAAACAGGAAATCAAGAGCTTCGAAGACACGACATTATTGCCTCTCTCCATGGAAAAGTTGCATTGACCAAATTATCGTTTGGTGTCACTACCAACGCATTGACGCTAAAATTTTCTTCTTCTACGCCACCAGCTCCTCCTGCAACCGGAGTCGATGGGTATCCAGCATGAACACCACAAGGAACCAGTACGGATAGATTTGGATTCTATGGATTTTATGTAGGTACGAGAATCTCTACCTGGAAAAATACCTATGTACCCAATGTCGCACCATATCTCTTTACTCAATATGAGATGGAAACTGGTCGCGATACCCAACACGTTGAGCACCTTGATACTCTCGATGCATACGCTGCATATCTTCAAGCACTCTATAATGATGATAAAAGATTGTCTTGTACCGTTAGCAACGGTAAATTGGTCATCACCTTTACTCCTGATGAATCATCTCCTAACAAAGACAAAAAATCACCAGCAGAACGTATGACCTTGCAAAAATATTTGAATCTGTATGCAACAGAAGAATCCAAAAAATATTTTTCACTCGAGGGCAATACGTTGACTATCGGAAATGTCGGAGACATCTGAGCATATACCGCTACTGAAGCTAAAGGCGTCCGTAGAATACTTTGTCTAGGAACCAAAGAACTTGGCAAAGCAAGACGTGTCAGAGAAAATACAGGAACTGAAAATCCTGTAGAACCTATTACTTTCAAAGAAGTAGGTACACGTGAACGAACCAAGCCTGCACTTACCAAAGAGATTATCCCTCATATGCAATGAACGGGATCTACCCTAGAAACCGTCAAAACAGAAACTGCAGCATTTTTTGATGCTAAGGGTGCGCTTATTGCGCCGCCAAAGACCAAAGTCATCTTTACTCCTTCTAGTATTGAATGAACAACCATCTCTACCGGAACACTTACCATCCTCAAACATAGCGATGGAAGCTACACCGTAACCTTGGATGCTACACAACCTCATGACCAATTAACCCTCAATTATAATGCATATTTACCAGGACAGACTGAGCAACCAACGATACTATCTTCTTCTACAGACAAACTCTTTACCTTTGAAGGAACATTGTATCAAGTACAATCAGAACTGACTATGATGTCCAAATTTCTTATCGAATTGGAAGATAAAAATAGAACAGCGTACGCATCATTTCTGAAAGCAGCGTCTACTGCAGAAGCTAGCAATGGTACTATTGATACTGCAACACTTGCTCAAGCTATTATCCAACTTGAAAAACTTTTATGAACCAACAAAAAGTTTGCCAAAATTATTGGATTTTTGAAGAGTGATAATCGATCCGTCAAATCATATGTCATCGATAGATTCAAACAAATTCTTGCGAGAGAATATGCTTACTATACTAAGAAAGTAGGAAAAATTTTGGACCAACATATGACCGGCAAAACTCATTGGAACGCTTTGGTATGACCATCTACCCTTCCTCTCTCTCCTGCATTACAAGAAGAAATGATTGCAGCCAGACAAAATCTCAAAGATACTTATGGTAATGTCGCTTATACCAACACGGATACTACTCATGTAGCACCAAATCTTATCGGATATACGGCATTTTATAGACCCAAAGAGCAAACATATTCTCTCACTTCTTTGGGAGATACTTCCTATATAGGTGAACTCAAAACGCTCACCCCTGCATTGGCACAAGAATGGTTTCTTGCCAACTTCAAGACCAATAAACATGAAGTGGAGCTCCTTGCGACTACGTTGGAAGCTCAATTACTCAAGCAATGAATTACTATTACTTTGAAAAAATCCACCTATACGGAAACATTTTCTACTATTGAATCTTTGCTAAAATGAGACTCTCTTCCTATTGACTCCTGAAAGGAAATCAGTATAGATTTGAAGTGGGTATTTTATCTTCTCTGAGATTGTTGTAATGAATCTCTTGGAATGGAAATTACCAAAATACATATTACGAGCAAAAGCGCTCCTGCAGCAAGTTATACTGCTACAGCTACTCCAGAAAAACAACGTGAAGGTGGTATAGATTTGTGGAATAAAAGTCATTCCGTCTCTAGTCATGTACGCACCACAGAAAAAAAAGTCAGTCTAAAATATCATCATGCTCTGCAAGAGGAAACCCCTCCACCACCAAAACCAACAGATCCAGACCCTGAATTACCACCAGCACCAGATCCTACTATTCCTGATCCAGAAGTTCCTGGTTCGACTATACCTGAATAAACCAGATTATATATATGCTTTCTATTTTATACCTTCCTTATCTCCCTATGAAAAAACGAAATTTGTGAGTAGTGTGATTGTGTAGTATTTTCCTCTTTTCTTGGGGAAGTGTTTTTGCACAATCCGTGCCTAGTATTGGCAGTGCAATGACCAAAACCACTATCACGCAGCCTTATTCACAAGCACAGTGTGTAGAACCTGATGGGACTACCGTCTATGTGACGAGACATTTTTATTTTGGAGATACATATACGACAAGAGATGTTGTACCCAAACGAGGAAATGGTTATGATACACTCCTCTTAAATGCGAGTAGAGTTTTAGTCTACAACCCAACATTGTTCAATTTTACCCAAGCTATCAAATATACAAGTAATGGAATCCCAAATTCTGCATCAGTAAGTGCTATGGTAGCAGCACAAGGGACATTCGTCGTCAATTCTACTAGTCCATGACAATTGGTCTACAATATCCATAGAACCGCACTCGGAAACAATTGATCCCATTCCTATACTATTGCCTATCTAGGACGAACCAACTTGGTCAACTATACTGCAACCCTTACCAACAAAACATTTCACAATCAAGCAGGACGAGTTGTCAGTGGAAATGAATGTGTAAATTATACGGTACATTATTGTGGAGATGGTGTCGTAGATACTCAGCAAAGTATTGCGAATATGCCTGGAGGTATTACTACTTCTATCGCCAATGAACAATGTGATGGTACTGCTGGTGTTGGTATCGGACAATCTTGTACAAGCACATGTCAGCTAGTTACTCCACCTTCCTGTACCCTTACTCCTGCTACGCAAACACTTGTTTTGTGAAACACAGGAAGCGTAAACTGGACGATCAACGGTATCTCCGTAACTCCCCAAAATAGAGCACCTGTGATTTCTTATGCTCCTACCACCTATCCGATCACCTGACTTCCTTATATGGTGACGAGCAATCAGTGATCTCATATATTCACCCCTACACATATCGGTACCTATACCCTTTCCATGACCGTACGCAATGGCTCACTTTCTGCTGTATGTACAGGCATAGTTACTGTTACTACGACACCACAGCTTTCTTTGAGTAAACATGTTGTCAGTGATATTATTTATTATTCTGGTGATAGTGTTGCATTTAGAATCGACTTTGCCAATGTCGGCAGCGTCACTGCACACAATGCCGTACTTACTGATTACTTACCTGCATGATTGGTCTATGAGAGTAGTCAGATTTATGGTATTACTCCTCCCTACAATTTTGGTACCCATATGCAAGGTACTACTACAGTAGTAGAATATTCTGGATTTACTCTCGCTCCTGGACAACAAGGATATATGATTGTCACGGGAAAATATAAAGGAAATACTTGGAGCAATTATAGACTCAATACCGTTACTTTGGATTCAGATGAAACTGATATTCTCAATGCTGCGGATGATTTTTCTATTGCTGATGCCAACGCTATCATCACCAAATCGGTAGCACAACCATCGTATTATCTAGGTGAAGATGCTAGATTTACGATTACTGTCATCAACAATGGTCCTGAGATTATTAATAATGTCAAAATCATCGATCAATGGCCAAATACTTCATGTCTGATTGTAGATCCTACTTGGACTTCAAATACCCCGATGACTATGACCAACGCATCCAATCCTTATACTTGGACACTCTCCAATGCCTTGGCAGTAGCGCAACCCGTATATATTTATCTAACAGGTCATATTGCTACTACACCTAGTTGTGTAGGTAGTTATATCAATGTAGTCAATCTAGAATATACCGTCAATGGGCAGGTCAAAACAGGGACAGCCAACGCAACTATCAATGTCATTGCTGCGCCAAATGCAGGTATGACTATCGATAAGAAACTTGTACAATATGGCAATCGCCCTTGAGATGCTGTGATTTTTGAACTCGTTTATACCAACAATGGTAATGCTCCTATCAGTACATATGATATCGTAGATTATTGGCCAGGTACACTTACGTTTGTCTCTGCCAATCCACAACCTACGACACAAACACCTACCACTGAAGGACTTTTGCTTCGCTGGGCATTTACTACGCCTATCGCTCCAGGAGCATCAGGAATTATTATGGTTTATGGAACTATTAGATAAATTTTATACTATTATATGGTATACCCATGAAAAAAACATTATATCTTCTCATCCTATGATTCTTGTGCTGTGTCTGATTTGTCCAAGCAGATATGCTTAGCCTCACTCCTACTCCAGCAACCCAACCAGCACTGTCTGGTTCTTTGGTAGTATTGACGCTCACGGGAAACAATAGCTCTGGTGATGCATATATCAAATATATGTTGCCTTCTAGCGCAGGATATAGTCTGATCTATCAAAACGCAAGTAGCACTCCCATCAATCAATCTCTTTTGACGTTGGGGGCTCAGGATGATCCTATCTTTTTTGTGCCTGCACATAGTGCTTTTGTCATTACCGTAACTGCAAAAGTCGTGACGAGCAATTGGTCACTTCCTGCTCTTGATCCTGTTTGTAGCACTGATACCGTGATCCTTGCTTGTACCCAAGGCCTGTCTACATGTCCTGATAGCTGTATGGCTACTACTATATATACGTATGTATCTCCTGACACCTCTTTTGCTACTATTTCTACTACAGCAGCTTTTCAACTCAATCCTATCGCTGACCTCATGATCACCAATATTCGCGAAGGGGAAAATCCAAGCCTCTCTGGTGATATACTTACGTATACAGTAACAGTAAAAAATATCTGATCTACTCTAGCGACCGGACTTACTTTTGTAAGTAGATTTCCTATTCCTCTCTTTACTGTGCCGACGGCAACTTTTGACAATGTCACGTATCCACATACTACTATTCACTATCCTCAAGATTTTGTCTGGAATGGTACGTATCTAGATACTGTTCAACCAGGACAAACTACTACGATTGTCTTGCATGCTACTATGGCACAACAAGCTTCTCTAGGAACAGTTTTTGATCAGACTGCGAGTATCACTGCATCCAGTGCTGAATATACCACGGGAAATAATGTAGCTGTTGCTACGGGTGTCATCCAGGCACTTGCTGATGTATGGGTACACAAAACATTACACACATTGAGTGGTATAGCACTAGGCGATATCGTTACCTATACGCTTACCTACGGAAACAGTGGAGGACAAATAGCTCATGAAGTAGTCCTTACAGATCTCGTTCCTGCTGAGTTAGCCATATCAACCTCTACGTTTACTCTTGGTACACTTCCTCCTTATAGTGGATGAACACTTATCATTACGTGAACATTACAAGCACTTTATGCATCATGACATATGTTTAGCAATACCGCTACGATCCAAACAAGTAGTAGAGATGGAAATATGACCAACAATACTTCTACGGCAACTGGTAGTATACCAGGAATGAATATGCTGTCAGTAGATCTCTTGGCCAACAATCTTAGCAGACCACAATTGGATGCTTCTCCTTATGGATCTGGCAGTGCCATTATGATTCAAGCGATTAGTGGAGATGTTGTTAGACTCACTATTAATTATACTCAGCAAGGCAATACTACAGGATACAACGCAACACTCAACCTCAGCAACATTCAATGATTTGTTTCTCTTTCCCCCTATACTACACAACTCGGCGATCTTGCTGCCAATGGACATGGACAATTTATCGTAACTGGAGTTGTAGGTCCTAGAAATTATATTTCTTTTGCTCCCAAAGCTACTATCTCATTTGCAACTACTCAGACTGCTAGTGATACCATCACTATCCAAGAACCATTTGTTTGTGGCGATGGATTGCTCACGAGAAATGAGCCATGTGATACTCAATGAAATCTTGGCGTTGTATATAGTGGACAAGTATGTGAAAACCAACAAGGTATTTGTGTGTTAAGCACCAAATCTATTGTCAATACTGCATGTATCAGCTATAAATATATCAACACTATCTGAGGAATCTCTACAGGTCACGTCTGTGATGATGTACATCTCACGTTTTCTGATCCTAGTTGTACTACGATGACTTCTTCTGATCCTATTGCTACAAGCAATGGATATACTATCAATTATAGCTGTGAAGGACGCGATACCCTTGCTACTACCCCTATTACTATTGATTGTGGTAATGGTACTTTGCTCCAATGATTTGGATCTACCCTTCAAGGTAATTGTAGCTACGATGCTTCATTTGCAGGACATGCACAATGTAAAGTTGGCAATGATATCGCCAATGCTGCATGTAAAGTCCCTGTAGGACTCAATCAAGGCAAATGTGAAGACTTGGATGCTCTAGATGGAAGTGTACTTCTCGTCAATGATGAGAATGAAGCAAAAGGCAATTTTAGATGTGAAACCGTGAATAATGTAGATGCACATATTGTCCTCGACTGTGGTAATGGTGATAAATACTCTTCATTTGGCTCTGTATTTGAACATAGCTGTACGTATGATTATGATGGAGATGACGATGATGAGCACGAATATACCGTTAAATGTTATGTAGATGAAGTAACCAATGCTGCATGTACCGAAGAGATTATTGTCGATGATGGATGACTCTCGTATTGTGGTAATGGTATCCGTGAAGGCTATGAAGATTGTGATGATGGTGATGACAATGGCACATCAGCATCCAACTGTAGCGAAGGATGTGATTTGGAAGGTTCTGCTATGGTAGGATGTTTCAATGTCGGCAACACCAATATCTCTATCCAAAAATGAGAGATACTTCCTTTTCGATGGACACTTGAAAATACGGACAACATAGTCGATGGATCCAGTTGTAGTGATGAAGATGATGGAAGTGTTCCTGAAGATAGTATCATGTGTACCTTTAATATTTACAATGGAGAAGACACGGAAATAGACAATGATGGAGACCAACAACCTATCTATACTATCAAGAAAAAATGTAACGAAGATACGCGAGGTACTTATCCTGCCTTTGATTATTTCTTAGACAAACAAGATCAGTGGCGGTCATTAAAACACGCATTTGGAAAGTATTACATCGATTCTGATGAATTCGTTGATGATATATTCTGAGAATATAAAGTATCTTTGGATAAGGTAGAATATAAATATTGTCTTGGTGAAGATAAAGAAGTAGGCAGTGTCCTGGAGAGAGTATGTAATACTGACTTCGCTGTTACCCAACCTTACCTTGCTCAGAAAAGTTCGTTTGGTGTGACTCCCAAAGCCACAAGTATCAAGCTCGACAACTATCTTTCACTCTTGGGAGAAGAACTAATCTCTACAACAGATCTCAAAGATATTATGGTACTTGATGAACGTGACTATGCGGGTGGCAACAAAGTCCAAACCATGATCGATACCTTTATCACCAAATACGATAAACTTGCTATCGCCGTACCTGAAAGCAAACTCCAAGGTACCCTCTTTGCAGGATTGTGAGTCACCGTCAAGATCGTTCCTCAGCAAAAAATATATATATTACAATCTGCTACCAAAAAAACAGTTACGCTCAAAAATATTGATAAATTTACTACTCCATTTACTATCGTGACCAAAAACATCGATCTTATTATCAAAGGAAATGTCTCTTACAATGGTATGTTTCTCGTCAAAGGCGGAACCATTACTTTTGCAAAAGCTGATGCTTTGGTGGGTGGAGACAGATGTCCAAGTACACAAATCGTAAAAGGTATTTTTGTGACAGACAAATGATTTTTGGGCGGTGAAGATTTGGCCAATAATGATTTGGATACATCACGATGTACCTATGGATGACTAACTGTACAAGGTGTTTTGATCGGTGAGAATATCGAAAATATCGTCCAAGCAAGAAGATCACAACTCAACCATCGGTTTATGGCAGGAGGCGCTTCTGAGTCCTCTGTCAAAGCAGAAAGAAGAAATGAGATATTCAAATGAGCTTCTGTCTTGATCGAATATAGTCCAAGTTTATGGTCATCATTACCTCCAGGAGCTAGTGATTTCACCAAAGTATTGGATGTTTACAAAAAATAGAGCTTAAAGACTGGTTATTATCAATAGGCGAGGAAAATTCCCCTCGTCTATTGTTTTTTTATCAATTTTGTGTTGATTTTATATCTATTTTCCCTATATTCACTGACACGTAAATTTTTTGTTTACTTTGAATTTTTGACAAATCCACGTAGTACCTAGTGAAATGTCTAGAGGTTCAAAATTTAAAATTTAAACTTATTTTTGTTATGCCTACAATTAATCAACTCATCAAAAACTGAAGAAAGCAAAAAACCTACAAATCCAAGGCACCTGCTTTGCAGTTTGGTATCAATAAACTCGCTAGTAACAAAAAAGTCGAAAGTCCTGCTCCCTTCAAAAGATGAGTATGTCTCAAGGTTTCTGTTATGGGTCCAAAAAAGCCAAACTCTGCACAAAGAAAATTTGCCAAAGTTAGATTGTCTAATGGAGCTGAAGTACTTGCTTATATTCCAGGAGAATCTCACACACTTCAAGAACATAGTGTTGTTCTCGTAAGAGGTTGAAGAGTAAAGGATCTTCCATGAGTAAGATATCATATCGTTAGAGGAAAATACGATGCAAATCCTGTAGACAAAAGAAGAC
>CAZECU010000030.1:0-8002 GCA_964510755.1 uncultured Candidatus Peribacteria bacterium
AATGATAGATTAGAAATTAGAAATGATAGATGAATGACTTGTCTACTTACAAACTATCGTAAATTACTATAGTCCATAAAGTTGCAAAATCATACATTTAAAATTTATCATTTAACATTTAACATTAGTTTAATAGTTCATCATTTAACATTTAAAATTAGTATAGAAGTTTAACGTTTAGTTAGGTATTTGATAACCAAATCCTTTGATGGTTTCTATGATGGTTTTGCCAAGTTTTTTTCTCAGCGTAGAAATATAAACATCAAGTTTGGCGTCTTCTTCAAAAATCTGATCATTACCCCATATCTCTTCTATGATTTCTGTCCTGGAAATACTTCTCCCTTTCTGATCCAAAAGATAGGCAACAATCTGAAATTCTTTCAAGGTCAGCTTGATTTCTTTGTTGTTTCTAAAAATTTTTTTCTGAGTATTGTCGAGACGAATATTTTTGTATTCCAAGACATCTCTTACGGGAATCCTTTTGATGACTGCATGTATTCTTGCATCCAATTCTTTGAGATCAAAAGGCTTGACGATATAATCATCCGCACCACAAGCAAATCCTTCCAGTTTATCGTCCAATTCTCACTTGGCAGTAGTCATGAGAATAGGTGTCGTCGCGTGAGTAGCTCTGATTTTGTGACACAGATCCATACCATTCATTCCAGGGAGCATAATATCCAAGATGATCACATCAAAGGTATGATGCTTGAGAAGCTCAAAAGCATATAAGCCATTTTCTGCTCGTAGTACTTCGTGATGTTCAAACTCAAAATACTTTTTGATATTGCTTCCGATAGTTTTGTTGTCTTCTACCAACAATATTTTCATGGTATACAGCCAAAAGATAAAATATTATTTTTGGAACGTGATGCTGCACGTAGTTCCTTTGTTGGTCTTGCTAGAGATCGCAATCGATCGCCCATGTTTTTGGACCAGCAGTCTAGTAAGGTACAATCACAATCCAAAACTTTTTGTGTCAGAGTGAGAGCGATCTGCTTGCCAAAATCTTTCTCGGATATGTTCCAGATCAGATGCTGCGATTCCTTGTCCATTGTCTTTTATGACAAGTTTGTTGTGGTCCAAGAAGATATCTATAATCCCTCCCTGAGGAGTAAATTTGTATGCATTTTCCAAAATATTTTTGATGATAATCTGCCAACTATTTTTGTGAGTAGGCTGAATGACTTCAGATTGTATGTGGGTGATCAGTGAAATATGTTTGTGGTGATAGATCGTGCTGAGATCAGAGATCGCTTTGTGAGTGAGCTGACTAATATCCGTAGCTTGTGTCTGGATATGCTCTATGGCTTCTAGCTTGCTTATAGTGACAAGCGTTTCCAAGAGAGTATTCATCCCTTTGAGCTGAAGCTTGATATTGTCCAATCCTTGCTGATATTGCTGGGTTTTGTGTGCATAATCTATTTCTGTACTCATACTCATAAGGGGTGTTTTGAGCTCATGAGAAGCATTGCTTACAAAGTCTTTGAGACTCAAAGTTTGTTTGTTGATCCTTGCCAAGACATCATTAAATTTGTTACTGACTCTATTGATCTCATCATGAGGGTGACCTGAGATAGCAATAGTTTGATCAAGATGGTCGATATCCAGACGATCAAGAAATCAGAGTAGTTGATTGAGTTTTTTGAGTGAAGTATGGACAAAGAAGCGAGAAACAATGTAGGCAATAGCACCAAAGATGAGCATCAGATAGATACTGATCCAGATAAGATTTTTTTGTACCATCATAGGAAAGGTCACATTGGTGACGACGAGTTGGTTACCTATTTGTTTGTATATAAAATACATATCATCTATTTTTGCAATGGATTTCCATCGATGAGAATCAATGATAGTTGTTCATTCTATACTATTGAGCGCAAAGATTTCCGTCTCGGGGGCTCTGTTTTTGCCCAGCACCATTTTTTGTTGCATCATAAATCTAGGTCATTGAGGTATTTGTCCTTCTTGTCTATGATATCGGCTTTGAAAAAAAATAACATTTGCCAAGATGCTAAAGAGCAATACTTGCATCACCGTAAAGAGCGTAAATTTGAGACTGATTTGGGTAGAAGTTTTGAGGTCAGCAAATGACAAAGAGGGATGCTTCCACATATACAATTAAAAATTAAAAATTAAAAATTAAAAATTGAGAATTGAGAATTGAGAATTGAAAATTAAAAACGGAGCGAAGCGGAGTCCGGCTTTAGCAGGATTGAAAATTAAACGTTACTATACCAATATACCTTAAATAAACATTAAATCAACAATTGTTTGTTGGGAGAGGAGAGCATCCTACAAAAAAAACCATGCGTTTGCAGCATGGCTCTTGTATCAAAAAAATAACGTATATTAGAGGTTCTGATCAGTTACGATTTTTCATTTTTCACATCCATTGAGGACATTCCTTTTGGTAGCTTCAGCTCGAAATTTGTTGAGCACTGTGCTAGCAGTATAGGTCACTGGCCATTTTTCCAACAATCATTTCATGACGATATAACTTTCGCAGACAATGTATTTGGTAGGATTGGTAGATGAGCCAATAAGCTTATTGGCATAGGCAGTTCTCCACTCATTATAATAAGGATTTTTGCTTGTTACATAACGAAATGAAATATCTTTTGTCGTCACCAATGGTATCTTGTAGCTATTCATAAGGTAAACGACAGCATCCATAAGTGTTTGTTTGCCTACTGTTTTGGTAATAGTTCCCGTGTCTTCTGGTTGGGTAGTGGTCGTAGTATCTTCTTGGACAATAGTGTCTACCATCCCACTAAAAAAATCTGAAGCTGTTTCTTCTTCCAGGTGAGTATTTCACAGCCCACTTCACAAGACGGTTCCTTCTCAGGTAAAGACATATCCATCGGTAGGTATTCTTTCTTCTCCAAAAATATTTTGCGCTACATAGTCTTGGAAACTCGCATGATAATCTTTGTAAATCTGAGCGTAATCCAATCCTATCCATCCTAAACCACCAACGATCAAGAGGATATATATTTTGGTGCCTATCAATGCCCAAAACCTTTTGGTAAAGCGATGTCTATAGATACGAGTAAGGATGATAAATAGGACAAATCCAATAAGTATACTATCCAAAGCCACAATAGCTAGGTTTGCAAAACTAGCGGAAAATATCCAAAACAAAGCTATCGTAATCATCAAGCAGACTACGGCAACAAATCGCAATTCTGATTTCTTTTTGCGTTCTTTGATCACGGCATGGATATGCTCATGGAAGGAGACGCTAGATTCTTTGCTAGATTTTTTTTCGTGTTGAGGCACTTCTTCGCTTTTGGTGTCAGATTTTCATTCTATCGTATTGTACAAGATACCGATAAGGACAATTGCGATAAGATTGATTGCACTGAGTCGAAAAAAGTTTTCCTGTCCCCAAATAATGCCGACGACGAGAGGCTGGATAACAAAGAAATATACGCTATACAAAAGAATAAGATTTTTTTTCATAAGTTTTTATAACATTAAGTAAAAATGTCAACTAATTTTACCTATATACAACGATATATATACAATACCCTTCGTTTTTCAAGGTTAAAATTTGCAAAAAAAAGAGAAACACATACAATAGAAGAGAGTAATTATCACGCTCAAAAAGACAATCTATTTTTGCATCAAACATCTCCCTATTTTATTTGTCTGCTATCTACATGAAAAACATCTTGATCGGAACATTTCTCATGGGTATATGTATCATAACGTGAGTCCACGCACAAATGATTGTGCCAGATTCACAAAATTATATTCTCAATGAAAATGGTCAACAAGTCCTCAATACCGACAATATACAAGACCCACTAAGAGATGGGGCATATACGATTATCCAGTCAGAAGGATGAGAAAGTACCGTAGAAGGTCTCTTTGGTGGAGATGACAAAATCGGAAGTCATCTCAATGCTCAGCACAAAACCCTCAATATAGTCAAGACAGCGATCAATTATGCATTGGGGATGATTTCGCTAGTAGCGTTACTGTATCTGATCTATAATGGCGTACTTATGGTGACTGCAGCAGGTGAAGATACACAATACAAAAAAGGTAGTCAAGGAATCAAATATGCCGTGATTGCATTGATCGGAGTAGGATCAAGCCGACTCATCGTGAGTGTAATCTTTTGGCTTATTACTTTAGTTGTATGATAAACACCATGAACAAATTTACATGACGATCACAAAAAATATATAGCGCTTTGGGTATAGGAGTCGCAGCATTTTGTGTATTAGCACTTCCCGCTATCACGGTTGGCCAGTTTGGACAAGAAGATTTTCCTTATGATATCCAGGGAGAAGAGTATAATGCGAGCACAGAGACACCTACCACGGATATTGCTTCACAACTTATACAGCCAGATACCAATAATGATACCAGCTTGTTGCAAAGACTGACTCAGTATTTTAGACTGAGTGGCACAGAGTATGATGACCCCAATTCCGTCTCCAAAGCAACGGATTATGTAAAATGGATATTGAATGTGATGCTGGGATTAGTAAGCTTTTTGTCGTTGGTCATGATCATATTTGCCTTTTATCTTATCTTCTTTTCCAAAGGGGAAGAGGCAGTGGGCAAAGCCAAAAAGATTTTGATTGGTGTGGCAGTTGCTCTAGCGATCATGGGATTGTCATGGATTATTGCTAGCTTCTTCTTCAATATTTACACCACCATAACATAGTTTTTACTTTTTTGTCTTCACCAATGTTCTTGAATATGTGAGAAAAAAACAAAATACAAAAACAAAAAAACGAAAATCTCTTCAATACAGAGACCATGTTGCCGATATCAGAGATTAGAAATGATACGATCATTATGAAAGATGGAGGATTGAGAGCTATTATCAAAATCAATGGGCTCAACCTAGATCTCAGAAACTCCGACGAACAACAAATAGTATTGGAACAATACAAAAAATTTCTGAATGGATTGGAATATCCTATCCAGATCATCGTACGCAATACCTTTCTAGATCTCTCCAACTATTTGACGTATATGAAAGGAAATATAGAGGAGATAGAAAATCCTACCCTCAAAAAACAAGGCGAAGCCTATTATAAGTTTTTGCAAAATATCGATATGCAACAAGGATTGATTTACAACAAAGAGTTCTACGTCGTAGTCCCATATTACGAGGGCGAACAAGACAAAGATCAAGTCCAAAAAACACGATGGAGCAAATTGCTTGATGTCCTCAATGCCAAAGATTCCGTAGAAAAAATTATCCTCAGATATAGACAGTTTCTCAAAGGCAAAGTATCGCTAGAGACGAGAGTCAATCTAATCATCGATGGACTAGGTGGTATGGGAATCACTGCAGAAAAAGTCAAAACCTCAGAGATTATCAATATCTTATTTCGTTGTTATAACCCATTGTTGCATACTTCACAAGCAACAATAAAATAATTAATAGTGAAAAGTGAATAGTGAAAAATGTAGGACCTCTTGTATTATAAACTATTGTAATTTACAATAGTCTATCAGAGTACACATCCTACACTTTTAGTTTTTCCCAGCTATGCTGGACTTCGCATTTTTAGTTTTTCACTAGTTTTTATATTTTCATATCGATATCGTATTTTTTGTCTTCACAATATGCTTTAGCCTGAGCGTACAACTCATTACATTTTTCTACTCGTTCTTGTTTGCCTGCTCATCTATCGACTTGCTGTTGATACCGTCCGATTCTTCTTTGTATCTCTGCAAGTGAAGCAATACACACAATACTATCTTGCGTGATAGCCATACCCGAACAGTTGATTCCCATGTCAGTAGGGGACTGGTATTTGATCATATAATTTTTGTGAGTAACGATTTTTTTGGCGATATTCATCACAATTTCAAAGGCTTCCATGTCCCTATTATAATTCACCGCATCTTGTCCGTATGCTTTTTTGTGATAGGTGTCGAGCATATTAACATCACCAATATCTATAGTAGCTGCTTCGTATGCTAGATTGACCGGGTGGGCAAGTGGAAGATTCCAGATAGGAAATGTTTCGTACTTAGCATATCAGGATTTGATATCGATCTGATGATCCAAATAAATTTGTCCCAAACAAGTAGACATTTTTCCACTACTAGAAGCAGCTCCCGTTACCAACACCAAATTTTTGGTCAAAGGAATGTGGTCATCATGGCCAAAACCATCTTCATCCAAGATAGCATCGATATTGTAGGGATACCCATTGATTTTGTATCTTTCTCGTACTCTATATTGTCTTCTTTGGAAGTCTTTTTCAAAGTCCAAGATCATATCAAACATATTACCGATATCGATATTGTTGATGACAATGTGTGGTTTGATGCCGATATTTTTTTCGATATTTCTGATCATCTGATAGACATAGTCTTTGTAATCGATATTTTGATTGCTCAGTTGTCTGTTGGCGATGATATCGTTGGCGTTAACACAAAACAATATTTCAGCCTGATTTTTTAAGAGTGAAAAAATATTTTTTTTGGATTCTGCATCAAATCATGGCAAGACTCTGGCTGCATGAGCATCATACATAAATTTGCCACCGATCTCCAAATACAGTCTTCCACCAGAAAAATTGCTAATTCTATCGAGAATTTTTTCTTTTTGAAGTCTGATATACGTGGCACCATCAAATCCATGTTTTTTGTAATTGATGATATCTGAAGAATTAATTGTACTCATACGCAAATATACGAAATAAATTGATTACTCAATTCTACTCGTTTGTAAGGTATTTTGCAAATTTTGAGTACAGAGAAAGGAGATTGTCTTGCGTTTTTCACAAAAAAATATGCTATCTCCCTATTTTTGAGAGATTAGCAAAAAATATCAACAATCACGTATTACAAACATTTATTTGACGAGATTTCCATCATCCAACGTGATAATGTGATCAGCAAATTTTAAAATATTTTTGTCGTGTTCGATCATAAGTACAGTATCTCATTTGTTCAAAAACGCTTTGATTACCTCGAGGAGTTTGACGATATCTTCAGCGTGCAAACCGACCGTTGGCTCATCCAAAAAATAGACGGTATGTCCTCTATAAGATTTCAAAAGATGTTTGACTAGTTTGAGTCTTTGACTTTCTCCACCAGAAAGCGTGTGTGCTGGTTGTCCCATCCTGAGATAGCCAAGTCCGATATCTACCATGAGTTGCAACTCGTCGCGAATATGGTCGATTTCAGAAAAAAACTCTAATGCATCTTTGACGTACATATCCAAGACTTGAGAGATATTTTTGCCTCTCCACAAAATGCCTAATATTTCTGTCTTGTACCTTTTGCTATTGCACAGTTCGCAAGGGATATAGGTATCAGGCAAAAATTGCAATTCTACTTTTTTGTATCCATATCCATCACATGCAGGACACGCTCATTTGTTGGAATTGAAACTAAAATAGCTAGCATTGAATCCTAGATATTTACTGTCCGTAGTGCCCGCATACAACTGTCTGATATTGTCAAAAGTTCCGATAAACGTAACAGGGCATGATCTCGGTGTTTTACCGATACTGGTTTGATCTACATAGATAGTATTTTTGATCTCTTCATGTCCGATGATAGTATCGACACAAAGGTCTTTGTAAAATTCTTGTACCGCAAGATTTTCATAGTGCGCGTAATCATCTTTGTGCATGATCGGAGCAGCCAAGATATCTTGCCGATTCCATCACTTTTTGAGGAGTTCAAGCCTGATAAAACTCTGAATGAATTTTTGTTTTTCGTTCAAAAATCTAAACAATGTCGTATACATCAACGTAGTTTTTCCTGCACCAGAAGATCCGGTAATGATAGTAAACGAGCCTAGTTTGAGCTCTACATCAATATGTTTGAGATTGTGTTTGTATGCTTTTTTGATTTTGACGACATGATTGCTTGGTGTGTGATCAAAATTGATATTCATTTTTTTCTTGCCCAGGATATATTGTGCAGTGAGGGTATCAGATTGCAAAAAATCTTTGTAGGGACCATTAAACATGACTTTGCCACCAAAATCTCCTGCACCAGGTCCTAT
>CAZECU010000030.1:8102-11231 GCA_964510755.1 uncultured Candidatus Peribacteria bacterium
AGACTCAGATATCCTAGTCATAGTTCTTGGATAGTTTTGGCTCTATCGAGTAGAGGATTGAGAATCCTATCGACAAGCGTTTTGTCTTTGAGCGTATCCTCTTTGTACAGATCGACAAATTCAATCAATTTGTGTAACGCCATTTGTTGCAAATCAGCGATGTTGAACTTCGTCGAAGAGGTATCCAATTCAATATCCATAAGGTCAGTTTTTTTTGACTTTACGGACTTTTCCTCCTTCGAGGACAAGTGACTTTTGACGTTATGGACTGTTAAGAATACATTCAGACACTCTTTTTTGAGTCTAGCTCCATGACAATCGGGGCAGGTTTTCATATCTAGCATAGCTTGAAAATCTACGGTCAACAATCATTTGGCGTACTGGTCTTTGACGATATCTTCTATTCATTTGTATTGCATACTTATGACTTTGCCTCCATAGGTCACTCTCATCAGTTCTTCATCACCAAACAATACCACATGCTGAAATCGCTCAGGCAAATCTTTCCAGAGTTTGTCAGGATCCATACTATATTTTTGTGCCAACTTCAAAAGAAGCGATTGTCCGAGATTGGAATCTCTTCGTGGCAAAATAGCCTTCATATACGGACTAAAAGGGTCTAAGATTTTGTCAAAATCTACCTGCAAAATTTCTCCGATACCATGACAGAGCGCACACGCTCATTCCTGTTTGTTGGGAGAAAAATGCTGAGGAGTAAACTCAGGATAGGTGATATTGCAATCAGGACAATACATTTTGTCAGTAAACCAACGGATGATTTCAGATGATATTCACTGATGATTTCAGATGATAGATGTCGCCACTTTCTTGTTTTTTTTATCTTCTGATATTTTCTGTTTTCATCATCCGACATGTTCTGCGGTATAGATTCCAAATTTTTTAAACTCCCCGAGTATCTTGATGATATCTTCTTTAAGTCTTCCTAGCTTTTCTTCTTCGACGGTCACACGATCATAGATACCATAAATATGCAAAGGAAAATAGTCTGCTGGCACATTAGGTGTCTCCAAATAAAAATATTCAATAGGATCTAAAAGAGTCGAAGGTCCGTCACGTCAAAGGTCCATAAGATCAACTTTTGACTTCTGACTTTCGACTTTCGACTTTTTACTTTTGACGGTAGTAGCGTCAGCAACCATCAAATAACGGGTAAATCCCTTGCCTTTTTCGACTTTGTTTCTGTTTTTTTTGACAAAATCTAGCATATCTTCTTTTTTTTCTAGGATACCAGATTCATGCAAAAGATATATTTTCTGATCCAAATAATGGTGATGGATTTCCTGCATGATTTGCTCGATGGTCTGCGGTTTGATTTCTTTGCCACATTGATAACAAAAACTATCTCACAATTTGGCATACAACAATCTCAGGTAGTCATCTATTTCTGTTAATGTTCCTACAGAACTTCTGGAGTTTCCTCATTTTTTGTTTTGCTCGATAGCTATAGCAGGCGAGAGCCCGCTACAATATTCGATATCTGGTCTTTCTCCCAAATTAAAAAATTGTCTCAAATAGCTCGAAAGTGATTCGATATATCTATATTGTCCTTCTTTGTAAATAGTATCAAAAGCGAGGGAAGATTTTCCAGAACCAGAAACTCACGTGATAGTAATCAGCTTGTTTTTGGGGATCTCTATATCGATATTTTGGAGGTTGTGAGTATTGACTCACTGGAAGACGATCTTGTTGTCCATATTGCCCAAGTGCTGGATGATATGTTGGTCTGCGTTTTTTTTTGCCATAAGAAGTACTACCAAATAAGCTAAAATTGTCCTCTATAACAGAGCGTAGGGAAAGTGATGAGAAAATTTATTTGTGTATAAAGGCAAATCTTGGGAGTTGTTTTCCTTCTACAACAACATGTTCCTGAAACATTTTCAACGGTCTGACTCGCAATGCATGATCACCAAATTCATCACTATGATACAATGCTTTATACACTACCAAATCTTCCAATGTCTCACTATGTTTGGCAACACCAATCACTTCGTAAAAATTTCATTTATAATGCTGATAGATACCAAGTTGCATATGGGGAACAATTAAAAATTAAAAATTAAAAATTTAAAATCAAAACTTTAAAATTTAGAATTTAAAATTAAAAATTGAAAATTAGTAACTATTTGTTAGTTCCCATGATAAGATTTTCAAAAACTTGGGCATGACACCATATCTCGTTGCTCCGCTATAGGCACTTCCATAGCCATCATAGAGATAGCGTGGATTGTTTGGGGTGACTATATTTCATGAAATGAGTCCGCCATTGTAGAGTCCTGCATGGTTTACAAGTCCTGTTCGGTCAAATCAGGTATACGTGAGAGAGATTCAGAGTTTAGTTTTGTATTGAGTATGTTTAGATTTGGAAAAATCGATAAAATCTTGGACAGATTGCAAAAAGGTAGCCTCGGAGATAGCTCATGTTCCATAGTCTTTGCTCAGAATCTGGAAAGGACCATCGCCATTGTTGGGGAGATAATACCCACAATTAGTCTCTCTATACCACGTCGCTATCGTCAATGCCGTAGGAAAGTTGTTGGCAAAACTAATGCTATCCAGGGTATTGTACCAGCCAGTACAGTCATCAGCAGTGGTGATTTCTTTGCTAAATCCTCAGCTATATTCGTTCCAAAAATTTTGTTTGAATGTCTTGGAGATAGCTTTGGCTTTGGTTTTTTCTGTATTGAGCTGAGTAAACATATAATTGCTCAAGGTAGTGAGATAGTACTGCAATTTTTCATGATTTGGATATTTTTCTTGAAGGGTCTTGATCTGAATATAAAAATCTCATTTGTCTTGGACATTACCAGAACTGATCGTGTTGAGCTGGACAGCAAGCGCGTTGATCTGACTAATATCTTGGCTAGTTGGTTCATAAGCAGCCACATATCCAAAAAGTAATCACACAGTTACCATACACAGAGCTAGTTTTTTCATGCTAATGAGGATAAAATGATAAATACATTGATTGCTGAGAGAGTTCTGAGCCTATACTAGGGGAGAACTTTGTTCAACTTTCAATATAGATTTATCAAGAGAGGTTGCAAGGTAAAAATACCTTATTGTGCAGGATAGAAAACCATATCTTTGAGGGTAGCGTAGTCTGTTGGT
>CAZECU010000031.1:0-10968 GCA_964510755.1 uncultured Candidatus Peribacteria bacterium
GCGGGTTAAGGAGAGAACCGATGACTGGGGTTAAGTCGTAACAAGGTATCCCTACGGGAACGTGGGGATAGACCACCATTCTAACCTATAATAAACTTAATTACCTACCCGACCATGTCTTTATCTCTTTTTAATACTATTATACCGATGAATCGGTATTACTCTCACATCCAAAAAACTTATGAAAATAATTTTTTTGGCGTTCGAGACAAAAAACTACCTTTAGCCGGGTAGTTTTTTCTGTTACAAAAAAACTCTTGAAATCTGTTGCCTGAAGAATATCTTGGTGGAGGTTTTTCAAAAAGTAATTCGACCACCAAAAGGATATTTAGTTCTTTTGTATGCGAGAATTCGGTGTAGTCCCCCATCTCTGGGTGGATTTTTTGTATAGATTTTTATTTTTTTTATCTGTGTTGGTATGAATGATACGTTGTCCAGGTATGAGGAAACTAAACAGTTTGAATTGTATCTGTTGGTCAAAAATCGTATTTTGTCTGAGTGTCAGCAAGCTCTACAAGTTACGTTATTGCAACAGCTTGATAAGTGTTATGTCACGGGAGGCAACAATGAAGAATTACTCTCCATTTTGTGAGCTGCTCGTAGTTAGATTATTTGGGTTGTTTGTAGATGATATCGGACTGAAACGTGAGATAGGTAAGAAGAAAAAATGCTAGTACCACGAGAGGTATAGTAATATAATTGGTCTGATAATAGAGTCCGATATTGTAGATGCTATGGATTGCTAATCCTCAGATGATTCCCAAGACAATAGGAATATTTCTATTTGTTGTGTTTTTGAGCTTGATAGTAATAAACGCAATAAGTCCTGTGGAAACTACGTGAATAAGTGTACTGATCAATCCTCTACCGACAATCAGATTGGTGATATTGATCGTTTGCTGCTGAAGTAATGACTGTCCGATATATGCTATATTTTCGATGATACTAAATCATAATGCTATCAAAATACAAAAGAAAATCAGATTGCTTTGATTGTCTTCTTGATTTGCTAACCACATATTATTGCCTGCTGAATACTTCATATACTCTTCTGCGTATGCTGAAATAATATAATACAAGATCAATATGTTGATTCCCGTGAGCCATCCTCCATAAGCAACGGCAACAAAAAACAGAGATCCTATCAGCAATATTTGTGCAATTTTTTTGTATCGATTCTGGAATATCATGGTGATGAGTATCGCAAATACTGTGCAGTATGCTATAAATACCAAGATATTTTGTGGGTTGATCTTGTGGGTAAGAGCGAGCTGTTGTTGTCCTATATATCATAGGAGATAGGTATATATCAAAAGGGATCCTACGATTATGATAGCGAGTCCAAATATTTTGAGCGTCAGAGTGATTTTGAGTTTTTGTTGTGAAAAAATTGTATTTACGATTCGGATTCGTACATATATGATGATTATACTTGTAATGATTGGTCGTATAAGAGACAAATGATGAGGATAAAAGATAAAATTATTGGTGTAAGCTCTCTAGGTATGATCTAACCGTCTGGGTGTCTTGCTGGTTGCACACGATAAAAAGTTCTTGTGCTGTAGCACCTTTGCTCATGAGACATTTGATGCCACTACTTGTATCATATGATAGTTTGAAGCATAAACGAGAAGATCATTTTTGTTGTCTTGCTATCCTTCCTGGTATGATTCTAGAAATCAGCGGATGTTTTTCAATCTCTAAAAGTAGCTTGTGAAACTCTGGTAATATATGGTGCTCTGTTTTGGTTTTGATAAATTTGATCATAGCATCTATAAGACTAAAAGAGGTAAGAGATTTGTACTCGTGCGTATGTGTATATTATGCTTTATTTGTTGTGTGAAAAAATATGAAAATTGCTGATGTCTTTGGACGTGAAGATTTGAAAGAGAAGTTTGTCCTTCAAAAATTTTTGTGTATGTTTTTGGAGTGTTCTAGAGAATCCTTGTGGGCTCGTATGGATGAAGACATATCCGAAGAGAGTATACAAAAAATACTGACTGCTTACAAGTCATATGTAGAAGATCGTAAACCATTGGAATATATACTTTGACATGTAGATTTTTTTGGTAAAGAGTTTTTTGTCAATGAAGCTACATTGATTCCAAGACCAGAAACAGAATACATGATTACCGCAGTAAGCGAATATATCGGTGAACAGTGAACAGTGAAAAATGAAAAATGAATAATGAAAAATGAAAAATGAAGGAATACTATATTATTGGATATTGGTACGGGATGTGGTGTCTTAGGCGTCTCAGTACTTTTACAAAACCCCAAATGGTTTTCTACTGCGATACTAACTGACTATTTCGCTGATGCTTTGGAGGTTGCGCAAAAAAATGTCGCCCATCATTTAGTTTCTGAGAGAGAATCCATTCATCTCGTCCAATCAGATTTGTTGGCGTTTTTGTATGATACTACATGGGATGTATCTCATCATCATATTGTCCTTGTTGCCAATTTGCCATATATTCCAGAAGAGACTTTTGAGGCTAATGCAGCAGACAACGTCAAAAAACGGGAACCTAAGCCTGCTTTTGTGGGTGGTGATGATGGATTGGATTATTATAAACAAATGTTTCACCAACTCTTTTCCTTAATTGAAAATTGAAAATTGAAAATTGAAAATTGATTTGTGATGTTTTTGGAAATGATGACGTGGCAGATTGATATTTTGCGTACCTTATATGGTGAGTTCTTTGAGTTTGAAGAAGTCAAAACTTTTCATTTTAATATCAGGATTGTAAAATTGTCTTTTAGATAACAAGCATTGACTTTTTGTCTACAATATTTATATTTTGTTTTTAAATTGTCTACGTTAGGATATGGGTATGAATAAGTGAGAGCGAAATAGTTCGGTGAAAAAACAAAATCATAATATGGATCATAGTGCTCTTCACCAACAATATCATGCGTATCAGCAAACGACAAAACAAGAATTTTTGGAGGTAGTTGGTCAACCAGTATTGCAATGTAATATAGATATGACATCCAAAATATTTGGGCCCATCAAACTTACGCGTCTACCTGCAACATATTGTACAGAGGATGTAGTGAGTTTTTTTGTGGTACTGGATTATGTCAGCAAAGTAGAGATCGAGGTTGATGCCCAGAATCATGTGGACGCCAATTCTTTGCTCAAAATCACGTTAAATGATCGTTCCTATGCATTGCCTGTAGATGTATTTTGGCGTGCAATTTCCCAACAATGTAGAGATATAGTCAAAGATGAAAAAAAGTTTTTGAAAATATATCAAAAATTATTTTCTCATTTTGGCAAAATACTGTATTGGAATACACCATCAGCATAACAGGTATTGTTCGTTATTATATCTTCCGTTTTAGCGTGGTTTATTTTTTTTCTCATCGCCTCGCCGGCTGGGCCTTACTCTCTTACTTTTCTTGGGGCTTATCTCGCCTCTTGTAGCCTCTTTAGCGGTATGTAAAACTCATTCACTTTTTTTAAACGCTCCGCTGGGGGTTTCCGACTTCGCTGGATTTCCTTTGGTCACTTTTTCCCTTGATGGAAAAACTAACGAAAAAGATCAAGGCGGTTGCAATCTCAACAAACCGTCGTTTTATTTTTTCAAACTTGTTTATCTCGCCGTGCTCCCAGACATACGTCTGACTCGCCTTGGCTCGAACATTGTGATTGCTTCGAAATTGGGGAGTGTCTTGTCGTGCAACCGCCGTTGGTAGTATAGTACTCTACGACACAGAATAGAGCATCGACACTTTTAGTAGTGTAGTTGAAAATATTTGCTGATGTGAGAATGGCGCATTTTGTTACAAAGTAGTTATTGCAACCGCCCTTGGTACTATAGTTACTATTGTTTTCAATTTTGTACTTTGTATTTTGTACTTTATATTGTTGTGTTATTATTGTCCTAATTTTTTGGAAAAATATGTTTCTTTGTTTTCAAAACTGACATACAAAGCTGATGGAGCTCCCATAACTTCTGAGAGTTTTTCTTCGATATATCTCATGTTTTCTTTGTTGCTGAAAATAAGCTGAGCTACCTTGCTAATGGTGATCAGATGTATTCCTTCACTGGTGATTCTGTTGATGACGATCATATCTTTGAGACTATTTTTGATAGAGGGTTTGTCAATCTTGTCTAGCAATTGGTCTACGATGTGAGTAAATTCTGATGTGTTTGATCGCTGATCAGTTGTGGCTGTTATAAGCTCGCTCATGTTTTGTTTGCTGATTTGGTTAAATGTTTGTGTATCGCGACTTTGTAGACGATCGTAGGATAGGGATAATATCTGATATTGCCGATGATGTCCGTAAATGTTTCAGATATTTTGGTAGCAAATTCTATGTCTTGTAAAAATATTTGGTCGATATACATAAGTGTTTGTTTGGCAAAACTATTGAGATCAATACCCTGATTGTGGATGTCGTCTATTTTGGTAAAGATCGTTTTGGTATCGCTTTCTTGGATGAGTTTCAAAAAATCTTTGATCAATGTCTCTGATGCTACACCAAGAAATTTGGTAATATGTTGTTCGTCAATGTTTCCCAAAACACTTACTTGATCTATATATTTGACAGCATCACGCACACATCATTCTGATATTTTTGCGATCAATTCGATGGCCTCATCTGTGGCAGTCAATCCTTCTTGTATGCAAATTTGTTTCAACCAGCTGCCTATTTCTTTTTTGTCTACTTTTTTGAAGTTGAATACTTGGCAACGAGAGATGATGGTTTCCGGTACTTTTTGTATCTCTGTAGTCGCTAAGATAAAGCAGACATTGTCTCTTGGTTCTTCTATCGTTTTCAACAATGCATTAAATGCGCCTTTACTCAGCATATGTACCTCATCGATGACGTATATTTTCTTTTTGAGATTTGCTGGTGGATATGCTGCTTTGTCCAATATCTCTTCTCTGATGTTGTCTACTCCGGTATGTGATGCAGCATCTATTTCTACATAGTCCAATGTTTTGCCTTCGTTGATCGTTTGGCAGTTGAAACATGCATTGCATGGATTGCCGTCATGAGGATCCAAACAGTTTAATGCTTTGGCCAATATCCTTGCAGCCGTAGTCTTTCCTGTCCCTCTTGGTCCAAACAACAAATAGTTGTGATGTACTTGTTTGCTTGTACTCATTTGGGCTTTGAGAATCTCGGTAATATGCATCTGTCCGATAATGCTATCAAATGTTTGGGGACGATATTTGTTGGCTAAGGACATAACAAGTTAGTGAATAGGTAAAAGTGTAGGAGTGAAAAGTGAATAGTGAAAAGTGAAAAGTGATGGTATTTGTTTAGTATGGATTATTGTAGAATTACAATAGTTTGTACATAAGCAATTCATTCGTTATTCACTATTAGTTTTTAGTTTTTCACTAGTTTTGTGGTTGTATTTATTTGATAGATTTTTTCAATGAGAAAGTTTTTTTTATTTGACAAATATGTTAATTTCGAGTATACTTGAATATCTTTATTTTGTATTTTTTTATGACATCAAGAGACAATAAAAAAGAAAGATATAGTCAACTTAAGTCGCAGATTAAAATATTGGCGGCAAAGCATAAAGATACGGTAGAACACAACAAGTTGTTGCTTGTTCATCTTTTAAGGTGAGAAGAAAATATTGAGACGCTTGTTAAGCATGCAAAAGTAAATATGGCTCAGGATTTTAAAAATGATAATAAGGATCTTTTAATAGAATATAAAAGTTTATGACAAGAGCTTTTAAAACATAAAGAACAAAGTTTTTCAGTAGAAAAAGTAAGTAATAAGCCTCCATTTCTTGATACTGATGTTGATGTTATACTTCATTGAGCTCCTTATGCACGAGATTTTTGACATACTATTGTGTCAAATACCACAAAAGATGCTAATGAAATAAGATCAAATTTTATGGATAATTTTGACAATAGAAGACTAGGGTTAGAGACAACAAAGACAAAAAATTGAGATGCTATGTATACGCTTAAGGTTGATGGCATTACATCTGGCAATAGAAGTAATTCGTATGTATGAATAAGTATTCTGTTGCACAATGATTGTACAATAAATAGCTGATACCTTAATTCCTTATTCATTCAGATATTGAAATTTTTAGAAGAAGAAAATGTTCTTAAAAAGATTTGAAATGATAAATTGACATATAAATGGCTCAATGACAACAAAACGTGAGATTTTTCAAAGTTTGCTGGTCAAATAAAAGATACATTAGTTTCTACTTTTAATGCCATTCCTGACGCTTATGATAAGCAATTAAGTAAATAATGTATTTTTTCAGTGAGAAAAAACTCCGCTAATGATGCAGAGTCTTTTTGGATATACGATTATTTTCTGAAGCTTTTTCTCGGTGGATAATCTCCAAATGATTTTTTTGCGCCAAATTCTTTTTTGGGTCCTGTCGTGGAAGCGTGTCCAAATGTCCTTTTTTCTCCAAATTCTTTTTTGGCTCAGAAGTCTTTTTTCTCGCCAAATGGTTTTCTTGGACTAAACTCTTTCTTTGGTCAGAATTCTCTTTTGGGTGGAAACTCTCTTTTTTCACCAAATTCTTTTTTGGGACCGAATTCTTTTCTTGGTGTGTATTCTTTTCTCTCGCCAAACTCTCTTTTGGGATAGCTGGATCATTCTCTGCGAGGATATGATGGTCTGGACGGTCTTTCGTCTCTTCCTCTTGATGGTCTAAATTCTCTTCTTGGCCCTCTAGAGTCTCCTCATCTCTCACTGTCTTTGGCTTTGTTTATGATAGCGGTTTTGCCGTTGATGTTTTTGTTGGCAAATGCTCTTGTGATGATTTCTCCATTTGCTGGTGAGACACTAATGAATGAAAAATCATCCATCATTTTGAGATCATCGATTTCTCTTTCTGCGACTCCTGATTCTGTGTTGATCAGTTCCAATAATGAACGTGCAGAGTATCATTCTCTTCTTCCTAATGCAACAAACAATCTGACTTGTCATGATTTGTTACCATACCCTCTTTCTTTGCCTGTGTCTGCAATATCACGATATTTGTTTTGATCAAAATCGTTTTCATAATTCATCTTGAGAAGCGCCGCAACGACATCACGAGGATTGTTGTCTTGTATCAAATGATCAGCAATTTCTTGATAATTTATGTGGCTTTCTTTGGTGAGTACACCTTGGATATTTTCTTTGAGCTGAGATTTCTTTTTTTCAATCACTCCTGCAATATCAGGGATCAATCATTTTTTGATATCTATTTTGTTTACTTTTCTGATGTAGGACATTTTGCTATATTCTTTGGGAGTGATAAAGGTGATTGCTGTACCAGCTTTACCAGCTCTTCCTGTCCTTCCTATCCTATGCGTGTATCTTTCTGCGTTTTGTGGTACGGCATAATTGATTACATGGGTGACATCATTGACGTCGATACCTCTTGCTGCGATATCTGTCGCCACCAAGATATTTACTTTTTTGTCTTTGAAACGTTGGAGGAAATACTCTCTTTGTTTTTGTGCAAGATCTCCGTGGAGTCCTTCTGCACTATATCACTCGTCATTGAGTTTGGAGACGAGTTGGTCTACATCTGCTTTTGTATGACAAAAAACGATTCCATAAAACTCTGTCTCGGTATCCATAATCCTGCGAAGCAACTCAAACTTGTCTCTTTCTTGTACTTCAAAATATGTTTGATCTGTTTGTTCGCCTGTTGCTTCTGTCGTTGGTGCAGCAATCAGTTCATAATCTCCTATATATTTTTTGGCGATTTTCAAAATATCTTTGGACATCGTTGCAGAAAACAACAATACTTTTTTTTCTGGATTTGTTTCTTTGAATATCTTTTCGATATCTTCCACGAATCCCATATCTAGCATTTCATCCGCTTCGTCGAGGATAAAATATTCTAGATGTGTCAGATCCAATGTCTTGCGGTCCAGATGATCCATGATCCTTCCTGGAGTACCTACAAGGATATCAATTCCTCTTTTGAGTGCTCTGTGCTGGATTTCGTAGGATTGTTTGCCGTAAATTGCCATCACTTTGAGTCCCTTTTGTCACTGAAGTGAATTGATTTCTTCTGCAATTTGTGTGGCAAGTTCTCTTGTCGGTGCAAGAATCATCGCTTGTACTTTGTTTTGTGGGGTAAGTTTTTCTATCAACGGGATACCAAAAGCTGCAGTTTTTCCAGTACCGGTTGCTGCTTGTCCTATCACGTTTTTTTCTCCTTGCAACAGCAGGGGAATAACTTTTTCTTGGATCGGAGATGGCGTGATAAATCATTTTTTGGTCAATGCTGCCAATGTTTGTTCTCAGATTCAAAGGTCTTTAAATTCTGTCATTTTTTGTAAAAAATAGTAAAAGATTAGTAATTGCGTATTACGAATTTTGGATTCGCATAGGCATTGTTTTTTATTATAAAAAAAAGTTCTCATGTTACTTCATACCTACTTCCCTGTGTGGGATGTTTGCCTATTCCAGTGCACTCTTGATGAGTCCTGAAACCGCACCGACTGATTTTGAAATCACAAATTACTTCGCTTGTGCTTGTACTTTGTGTATCAAAATTCGCCGGTATAATTTTGACGTCGTGAAAACCCTCACAAAATATCGGATTTTCATCGCGTCTCAATTACTATAAGGACGTATGAAGAGCGAGAACGCTTTGAAAAAAATTTCTTTATTTGAAATAACAGTCTCCATACTAAGGAAATCCTAGGAAAATACAACTATTTTTATGATGATACTCCAAGAGATGATTGCTTGGTTTGATATTGCAAAACAGAGTTGATTTATTATTATTCTGTTGGATTTTTATTTCTTAGATATTTACGTAATGGATATTACTCCACACAAGCAAAACATGGACAAAGCAATTCTTTATTTCGAATGAGAACTCAAAGCTTTGCAAGTAGGAAGAGCATCTGCAGGATTGGTAGAAAACATCTCTGTCGAAGCGTCGTATGGATCTATGAAAGTGCCTCAAGTTGCTCATGTGACTATTATGGATGCACAAACTATCAAGATCGAACCTTGGGACAAAAATGAGCTCAAACATATAGAAAAAGCTATTTATGATGCAAATGCTGGTTTGACTCCACAAAACGAAGGAAGTTATATCATCGTCAAAATACCTGCCTTGACCCAAGAAAGAAGATTGGAAATCACCAAACAAGTCAAAGCTATGGGAGAAGAGATCAAAGGTCGCATTAGATTGGCTAGACAAGAAGCTATGAAAGACAACAAAGCTATTTTTGATGCCAAAGAAATTGGTGAAGATGAAAGCAAAAGAAATGAAAAAGATATCGACGCCTTGGTCAAAAGCAAAAACGATCATATCGATCAACTCGTCAAAGCAAAATCAGAAGAAATTATGACTATGTAATGGTGTAAAATGTAAAAATAAAAAATTTTTATCAATAATTTTATAGTATGTTCTCAATGTTGTTTACCGAAATTTTGTATCGTCCTATTTTTAATGTGCTAGTGATATTCCTTACCCTGTTTGAAGGTAATTTGGGTCTTGCTATCATTTTGTTGACGGTAACCATTAGGCTTCTTATGGTCAAACAAACCCTTGCAGGCAATGATATGCAAAAAGGTATGACCAACCTTCAACCAAAACTTGCAGAAATTCAAGAAAAATACAAAGACGATCCCAAAAAACAATCTGAAGAAACTATGAAACTTTTCAAAACTGATGGAAAGTGAGCGTTCAAATGATGCTTGATGATGCTTATCCAGATACCTGTATTTATCTGACTCTATCGAGTAATCAAAGATATGGCCAATGCTACTATCCCACAAACATGGTTGTATAGTTTTTTCCATGGATTTGGTGCTCCATTTGTTTCATCTGAAGCGCTTACCAATGGCACTATACATACCAACTTTTTTGGTATGGATTTGTTGGCTACCAAAAACGTAGTCTTGACCATAATCGCTGCGATATTTACGTATTTGCAAACCAAGATCACTACGCTTGCCAAACCAGCTACGCCACCAGCAACTGTTGCTGGTCAAAAGGCTCCTGATATGACCAAAATGATGTGATTTATGAATATCTTTATGGTATTTATGATTGGTTCGTTTGTCTATACTATGCAAGCATGAGTAGGTTTGTATATGGCTACTACGACTATCTTTAGTGTCCTTCAATATTCTCGACAATATAGAGCATTACTCAGAGCAAAATGGTTAGAATGGACAAGCAAAGGCAAAGGTATCGTTATCCAACCAAAATAATTTTTTTCTTCTCAGTCTCTTTTGATTTTACTTATTCATAGTGGCGTATGCTCTTCAAGCAAATTGTGTTATTGGTCTTGTTGTTGTGCGTCATGATTTTTGTCGTTTGGGCGTTTTTTGGTATGTTTGCGTTCCGATTTCGTAAAGATGCGGGAGCTATGTATGTCCCTTCTTTTGATAGGCATATCAAGCTTATGAAAGAACAGTTACATCTCGCGCGTGGCAAGAAACTGGTAGATTTATGATGTGGTGATGGTAAAGCACTCAGATTTTTTGCAAGGACATTTGGTCTCCAATGTGATGGTTATGAACTCCAGCGTTTTCCTTATCTCTATGGTAAGCTCTTAAATACTCTTTTGTGATATCCTGATCTCAAACTTCTCAAACAAAATTTTTTGCTGGCCGATATTCACGGATATGATTATATTTACGTCTATCTTCTTCCCAAACAAATGGCACAGATAGAATCACGAATTTTTGAGCAGATGGGACAAAAGACCATTATTATCTCCAACTCTTTTCAATTTGCGATACACAAACCATATGACACGATCTGTGATCGTCGTGGTAAACCGAGTATTTTTTTGTACAAAAAAAGTGTGGATCTTTAGTGTGTAGATCACCTGGTTTTTGTCTATTTTTTTTGTTTTTTTGATTGTTATTGCGAGCGGTGTGGTGAGGCAATCTAGTAATTACATATTTTTTTCAAACGCTCCGCTGGGGGTTATTTTCTATCGCCTCGCCGGCTTGGCCTTACTTTTTTCCTTCCAGGTGAAAAAAGT
>CAZECU010000032.1:0-10896 GCA_964510755.1 uncultured Candidatus Peribacteria bacterium
GTGAGATACAAAACTCAAGAAAAGGATGGGTATGTGTCAGCAGTCGTTGGTGTCCAAAAAAAAGATCTCAAAAAAGAAAAGGGTCAGAAAATTGGTTATAAAAAAATGCAAGAATATAAAGTAGATGACTCATTTGTTGCTAGTCATGAAGCTGGTTCTGTTTTGGATTTGGCTTTGCTTGAGTGAATTGCTCAGGTAGATGTGACTGGTGTAGCCAAAGGAAAAGGTTTCCAAGGTATGGTCAAAAAGTTTCATATTAAAGGAGGTTCTGCAACACATGGTCACAAATTTACGAGAACAGGTTGATCCAAAGGAAATAGAAAACCAAGAAGAACGCTCAAGGGACATCCTCATGCAGGACATATGGGAACACAAGTAGTTACTCTCAAAAATATTCCTATCCTTGATAAGATTACCAATGAGACTGAGACACTTATAGTTCTCAAAGGTTCTACTCCAGGAGCATACAACTCATTATTAACTTTGACAATAAAATAGTTTTTTTTATGTTTTTTTACCTCTCTAGACATGGCATATAGTATAGATATATATGATAAAAGCGGTAAGGTTGTTTCCAATTTTGCTCTTGATGAAACAATTTTTGATGATTCTTGTGTAAACAAAGATCTTATCCACGAATATTATTTGTTGCAAACCAGCAATGCTCGTCAAAATATTGCCAAAACAAAAGGCAGAGGAGAAATACGTGGATCTGGTAGAAAATTGTACAAACAAAAAGGTACAGGAGGAGCTAGACCTGGAGATAAGAATTCTCCAACAAGAAGATGAGGATGAGTAGCTTTTGGACCTACGGGTGTAGAAAATTATACCAAATCTATGAACAAAAAAGCTAGAAGATTGGCGCTCAATGGTATTATTACGCTCAAAGCAAAAGCTGGTGAACTTCTAGGACTCAAAGATATTACCTTATCAGCTCCAAAAACTCAAGAAGCTCAAGAAATACTCAAAAATATTTGAATCGCAACCAAAAAAGTGTTGTTTGTTGTTGCAGAAAAGGATGAAAACATCTGTAAGTCATTTAGAAATCTTCCTAAGGTAAAATATCTTTATGTAGATTACCTTAATCCGGTAGATTTGATGTGATATCATACTGTTCTTTTCTTGGAATCAGCATTAACTACGCTCAATAATGTTTCACAACCAAAAAACTCCGAAAATAAATAAGGGGTTGTTGATCAGCTATTCTTCTCCTCAACTATATATCAACCATCTTTGGAGAAGAAATACTAATAGATCTTTTTACTACTTTTATCTGTATTCCTATGACATTTAAGCAAATACTTCAAGCTAGAGCAAAAAAAAACACCACAGGAAAAATAATTAGTCAAGTTTCTTCCTATGGAGTTATTTTGGGGCCTTTAGTAACAGAAAAGACTCACAAACAGCAAGAAGCAACCAACAAATATACATTCAAAGTACATGCTGATGCCAACAAAGCAGATGTAAAACAAGCTATAGAGTTTTTGTACAATGTACATCCTATGGGCATCAATATCGTCAATGTTGTTTACAAAGGAAGAAACAACAGAAAGCTTGTCAGAAAATCTTACAAAAAAGCAATTGTTACACTTGATAAAAAGGAAAAAATAGAACTTGGTTCATAATACACGACCTTTATATTATCATTTATCATTTATCATTATATTCCAATGACACTTAAGAAATATGTACCATATACTCCATCTAGACGTTATATGATTTGATATGACTTCTCTGATATTACAACCAACTCTCCAGAAAAATCTCTTACCATGTCCAAAAAGAGAACATGAGGAAGAAATAATTCTGGAAAAGCTGTTTCTAGATCTATGGGAGGTGGACACAAAAGATTATATAGATTGATAGATTTTAAATGATACGATAAAATTAATATCCCTGCAAAAGTTGCCACTGTCGAATATGATCCATACAGAACAGCAAGAATAGCATTATTGCACTTCGTTGATGGAGCAAAAAGATATGTATTGGCATGGAAAACTATCAAAGTAGGAGATACTGTAGTTTGTGGTGATACCGCTCCTATTGCTCATGGAAATAGAAAACAACTCAAAGATATCCCAGAATGAGTAAATGTATTTAATCTAGAAGTGACTCCATTTTCTTCTGGAAAGCTTATCAAAACAGCTTGAGTATATGCAAGTATTGTTGGTAAAGATGCTTTGCTTAAGGTGGTATTTATTAAACTTCCTTCTGGAGAAGTAAGAAAATTTAATGAGAATTGTTTCGCTACTATAGGAGAGCTTAGCAATGATCAACATCAAAATGTCGTTATAGGAAAAGCAGGAAGACAAAGACGATTGGGAAAGAAACCACACGTTCTTGGAAAAAATATGAATCCTGTTGACCATCCACATGGATGATGAGAAGGACACTCTCCTATTGGTCTCAAAAAATGACAAAAATCATTTAGTGGAAAAAGAGTTACTCCAGGTATCAAAACTAGAAAAAATAGAAAATCTTCAACCAAATTTATTATTTCTAAGAGGACAAAAAATTAATTATTACTTGATAACTGAAGAAAACTCATGTTTGTCACAACAACACATGATAGAAGATATATACAACTATTACTCATTATTAACTTTTAACTATTCATCAAGTTATTATGGCAAGATCACTAAAAAAATGATTCTATGTGAACCAAAAGATACTCATCAAGGTCAAAAAGATGAATGAAGTAGGAGAAAAGAAAATTATAAAAGTATGGGATAGAGCGTGTCATATAGTTCCTGATATGATTGGACTAACATTTGCTGTCCACAACGGAAAACAGTTTGTAAGTGTGTATGTTACAGAAGATATGATCGGACATAGATTGGGAGAGTTTGTCCCTACAAGAACATTTAGAGGACATCCATTCTAATCACTACATGCGCTATACTTTAATTTACAATTTAAAAACTTTTTAACATGGTGACTACAAAAAAAACAGTAGATAATAATCTGACAGCTACATTAAAATATGCTTTGGTGTCTGATAAAAAAATGGCATTGATCGCTCAGATGGTTAAATGAAAAAAGGTAGATGATGCTTTGACATTTTTGAGTGTATTGCCCAAAAAAGCAGCAAAATCTTTGTATAAAGTGATCAAGTCTGCATATGCAAATGCAACCACCAATGCTAAATATGAACCTGCTACTTTGTATGTTCATAAAATTGAGGTTGGTAGAGGACCAAAAATCAAGAGAATTAGATTTGTCTCTAGATCAAGAATTAGTCATTATGTCAAATATAGAGCGTTTGTAAAAGTCTTTTTACATGTTAAGTAACAAATTATGTGATCAAAAGCTAATCCAATAGGGATGAGAGTCTGACTAATGAAATCACGACCTGCAGAATGGTTTACAAAACATAGGAGAACAGGTGCAGATTTTTTTGTGGAAGATATAAAAATGAGAAGATTTGTCGATGATACTTTTGGTAGATCTGGTATCTCCAAAGTAGTTATCAGAAAAACCACCAAAGAATGAGAAATTATTATTTTTTCTTCCAAGGTAGGTGTTTTGATGGGCAAACAGTGAGCAAAAATCAAAGAATTTGAAGATGCACTCAAACAAAAATTTCACAAAGATATGAAAGTGATTATCAAAGAAGTGAAGATTCCCGAACTCTCTGCAAAGATTATGGCAGAATTTGTTGCTTCACAACTCGAAGCGAGAATGCCATACAGAAAGGTAGCAAAAAATGTTTTGCAAAAGGTTATGGAAAAATGAGCTTCAGGTATCAAAATTCAGGTTGGTGGAAGACTTGGATGAGTAGATATCTCTAGAACAGAAAAATTTATCGAAGGAAGAGTATCCCTCCAAACATTTAGATCAGATATCGATTATTATTATCTTCAAGCAAGGACAAAATACGGAATGCTCGGAGTCAAAGTATGGATTGAAAAAGGAATCCTTTACAACAAGGCACAAGCCAATGCCAATAAAAAAATACATTTATAATATTTTATTTGTTTTGATCAAAATCTGATGTTATTGACACCTAAAAGATGGAAATATAGAAAACCCATTATAAGACAACTTAGAGGAAAAAGCTATAGAGGTTCTACTGTCTCTTTTGGACAATATGGTCTCAAAGCTTTGACGAGTTCTTATATCTCTAATAAAGAAATAGAGTCTGCGAGAAAGGTTATTGTAAGAGCCATCAAAAAAACAGGTAAAATGTGGATTAGAATATTTCCTGATGTGCCATTTACCAAAAAGGGGCTTGAAATGCCGATGGGTACTGGAAAGGGAGATGTAGATATTTACACTGCAGCTGTCAGAAAAGGTAGGATTATGTTTGAGCTTGTGGGTATACCAAGAGAAGCTGCAAAAGAAGCATTGATCAAAGCATCCAAAAAATTGTCCGTGAAGGCAAGGTTTGTAGAAAAATGAGACATTAAATAATTATTACCATTTAGTATTTAAATTTGTTTATCCATGAAAGGAACAGCTGTCTTTATGAAAGACCTACATGATAAATCCATTAAGGAACTTATCCAAATGAGAAAAGAGTTCAAAAAGGAACTTTATGCATATAGGATGAAAAACGCAATCAAAGGGCTCAAAGAAACTCATAAGATATGAGATGTTAGAGTCAAAATTGCAAGAATAAATACCGTTTTAACTCATAAAAACAAAGCACAAAATGGTGGTAATATGAAATAAGAGTATCAAAGAACTTATTGGAGAAGTTATAAGTGATAAGACTGACAAATCTCGTACTGTTTTGGTAAAATCTATCAAAATGCATCCTTTGTACAAAAAAAGATTTGTAGTCAAAAAAAAATACTATGCACATGATGCGGAAAATGTTTCTAAATTGTGAGATATGATCAAAATTAGAGAATGTACTCCTGTCAGCAAGACCAAAAAATGGAAGTTTATAGAAGTCGTAAAAGCATAATACCTATTTATATTCATTATTGTTTTTCTCATGTTAAAAAATGAATCATCAGTCATAATCACTGACAACACTTGAGCCAAAAAGTGACAAATATTTAGAATCTTAAAAGGATCTAATGCAAGAACTGCTACTATTGGTGATAGAGTTATGATAGCCATCAAAGATGCTTTGCCTACTAGTGCAGTCAAAAAATGAACTATTGCACAAGCGTTGATCGTGAGAATAGCCAAAGAAATTGCTAGAAAGGATGGTACGTATGTTAGATTTTGAGATAATGCTGTTATCTTGATGTCAAAAGATGCTAAGTGAGAAGTTAAGCCTATTGGAAAAAGAATTTTTGGTCCTGTAGCAAAAGAACTTAGACAACTTTGATACAAAAATGTTACCAATATGGCAGAAGAAGTTGTATAGTCATCACTCTTGTCTGCACATTTACATACATTTATTATTATCTTATTATTATTATGAAAAAATTGAAAACATGAGATCCAGTCATTATGATTACGGGCAAATATAAAGGCAAAATATCTACAATCCAATCATTTGTAGATGATGATCATGTCATCGTAAAGTGAGTGAACGAAGTCAAAAAAGCTGTAAAAGGAAAAGGTTTTATCAAAAAAACACTTTCTGCTCACATATCCAATATGATGTATTATGTAGAAGATCAAAAAAAAGCTACGAGAATCAAAATCGTAACTGACAAAAAATGAAAAAAAACAAGAGAATCAATCAAGCTTAAGGTTGCTCTTAAATAGTCTATTTTTATTGTTTTTATCCGCGAATTCATGAATACATTAGAAGCATTCAATACTACTCTTCGTAAGAATCTTCAAACAAAGCTTGGTATCAAAAACATCAATGCTGTGCCAAAGATTGATAAGGTTATTGTTGCCATCGGAATAGGTTCTTTGGCTACAAGAAAATCAATCAAAGATTTTGATGAATTTGAAAATATTATCCTCAAACTTACTGGACAAAAATCTCGTATTCTCAAATCCAAAAAAGCTATTTCCAACTTTAAACTGAGAGAAGGAATGCCAGTAATGCTTCAAACTACGTTGAGAAGACAAAAAGCGTATGATTTCATTGATAGATTTGTCAAGCTTGTTATGCCAAGAATGAGAGACTTTTCTGGACTTACGGACAAAAATTTTGATGGACAAGGAAACTTTACTCTAGGATTGCCTAATTACAATATATTCCCTGAACTTGCATTGGACGAAGTTATTACTCAAATGGGACTTCAGATTACTATCGTTACGACTACCAAAGATAATCTAGAAGCAAAAGCATTACTTCAAGCATTATGATTTATCTTCAAATAACATTTATTTGTTTATTACCTGTACATTAATGGCAAAAACTTCCCTAAAAGCAAAACAATCAAAAATGTATGAAAAAAGATTCACGCTAGGTCAAGAGCTTAAACAACCTACCAAATACTACAATAGATGTAGACTATGTGGTAGATCAAAATCATATATCAGAGATTTTGGTATTTGCAGAGTTTGTTTGAGAAAATACGCTAGAGACGGAATGATTATGTGACTTAGAAAAGCAAGTTGGTAATTCTACCAATTGTGTATTGTTTATACTACTTTGTAGTATTCATTTATCATTAATTACCCTTATAAATGACTTATGTTAACGCTCCAATCCATGATTTGCTCATCAGAATAAAGAATGCATATATGGCAAGAAAATCTTCTGTAGATGCTATTCCATTTTCTAACTTTAAGATAAAAATATTGGAACTTCTCAAACAATATGGTTTTGTGAAAGATTTTGCTATTTCTCAGGAAGGAGTCAAAAAGCTCATCACGATTTCTCTCAAAAAAGTAGTCAATCCTGTCAATGATGTACCTAATATAAAGTTTTTTTCTAAACCTTCTAGACCATGGTATGTGAGTTATAAAGATATTACCTCTGTAGCTGGTGGAAAAGGTATTGGAATTGTTTCTACTAATCAAGGACTTATGCCTGCACATGTAGCTAAACAAAAAAAACTTGGATGAGAACTTATCGCAGAAATATACTAAAAATAGTTAACAATTAAAAATGTATGAATTGTATCTTTATAACCTATTGTAATTTATACTAATCCATATAAAAACATTACCAATAGTATTCATTGTTCATTTATCATTTATATATACGTATTATGTCAAAGATTGGAAAAAAAGTTATAGAAATACCTAGCTGAGTAGAACTACATATCGATGGTTCTGTGGTGACTGTTAAGGGTCCTAAGTGACAACTTTCACATACTTTTGCCCATGGTGTGCATATTAACGTAGAATGAACTCAAGCTATTACGTCTGTAGAAACTGAAGAACAACGAAATCTTTGGGGTCTTTCTAGAACGTTGCTTGCAAATATGATCGAATGAGTGACTCATGGATATGAAAAAAAACTTTTGATTATGGGAGTGGGATATACAGCAAAAATTGAAGGACAAAAATTTGTTTTAGCATTGGGATTTTCTCACAAAGTAGACTTTCCTATCCCAGCGGGTATTGATGCAAAAGTAGAACAGGACCCAAAGGGTAATTATCTTATTACGCTTGCTGGTATAGACAAACAATTCCTTGGACAATATACAGCAAAACTCAAAGCACTCAAAAAACCAGAACCATACAAAGGAAAATGAATTAGATATTATGGTGAATTTATTAAGCTCAAACCAGGTAAAGCAGCGAAGAAATAATAGCATCTACTCCAATTATTTATTATCTTACATGTATACAACAATGTTGAAAATTACTAAACGTATCAAAGAGGCAGCGAGAAAATTTCTTGGTAGAAAAATAAGAGTTAATGCCAAAATTAAGGCTGCTTATCCTGCATACAGAATTATTGTAGACAAATCCAACAAATATATGAAGGCACAAGTTGTCGATGCAACAGGAAAAGTCATGTGTCATATTTCTGATAAAGGTATGACGGGTAAAACCAAAACAGAACATGCTCAACAAGCTGGAGAGGCTTTGGCTGTTCTTATGAAAAAACACAATATTGATAAAGCGACTTTTGATAGAAATGGAAATCTTTATCATGGAAGAGTAAAAGCTTTGGCTGATTGAATTAGAACGTGAGGTATTGCTATATAATTTTATTATTTTAACAATTATTTTTCATGAGACCTTGAAACAAAGATAAGGTAAAAAAAGAGTTTGATGAGATTCTTCTTGAAGTAAGAAGAGTGACTAGAGTAACTACTGGAGGAAGAAAGATGTCCTTTAGAGCTACTGTTTTGGTAGGAAACAAAAAAGGTAAAATCGGAATAGGTGTTTCCAAAGGACCAGATGTAAGTGCTGCAGTAAGCAAAGCTTCTCGCGAAGCGTACAAGACAATGTTTCTTGTACCTATTACGGGCAATCAAACAGTTCCTTATCCTACAGTGACAAAATATAAAGCATGTCTTATAAAACTTTTGCCAGCAGCAGCCGGTACTGGTTTGAAGGCTTGATCTTCTGTAAGAACTGTTTTGGAACTTGCAGGATTTGAAAATGTATTGTCCAAAATCATGTGATCAAACAACAAATTAAATAATGCATTGACTACTATTCAGGCTTTGTCATCTTACAAACATGCAGAACATTTCAACAAACGTGTTGTAGCAAAAGCTGGTACAGAAACTACTGAAGATAAAGAAGATGCTCAACAAGATACTGCAACAGTAGTCAAAGAAATACAAGCAAAACAAGCACAAGAAAAACCTACTACACCGGCAGTAGCAAAACCAGTCAAAAAAGTTGCAAAAAAATAGTGTATATTTTGTGTATACCTATTCATTTATCATATTATTATCTATACGATGAGAATCCATGAATTACAAAAGAGTAAGTGACTAAAAGATAAAGCAAGAAGAAAGGGAAGAGGAAATGCTACAGGAACAGGAAACTATTCAGGTAAAGGGCTTAAAGGACAAAAATCTAGAAGCTGATTTTCTATGAAACCTTTTTTTGAATGAGGACAGACTTCTATTGTCATGAGATTGCCTAAGGCTAGATGATTCAAAAGATATTATAAACTTATCAAAGACGTAACCATCATCAATCTTGGTACTCTTGATGCTGACGAAAGAATCACTGATACTATGGAAATTACCAAAACACTTTTGAAAACATTATGATATATCAAGTCTGAAAAGGTATGTGTCAAAATATTGTCTCATGGTGATTATGCTAAACATCTCAAATTTGTTGATATGGATGCTATCTCTACGTGAGCACAAACCAAGATTACTACCCCAGGGACTGTACATTCTGTAGCACATAAGGCACCTGTCAAAATTGTTAAGGTAGCCAAAAAGTCTATCAAAAAAGCTCCAGCAACACCCAAAAAAGCTGTTGCACCCGTAGCAACAAAACAAGAAGCACCCAAAAAAGTTGCACCAAAAGCTGCTGCACCAAAAGCTGTTACCAAAAAAGTAGAAGCAGTCAAAAAACCTGCAAAAGAGGCTGCAGCCGCTCCCAAAAAAGCTGTTGCTAAACCAACAACAAAAAAAGCTGTAACTAAAAAGACTAAATAACTTTTTAAGTTTCTTATCTCCTTATGATGCAAAAATTCTTTAAAAAGCTTCAAGAAATACGAGAAAATCCAAGTATAAAAAAGAAAATTTTGTTTACTATCATATTGCTTGCCGTCTATAGACTTTTGGTATTTATTCCTGTACCGTTTGTAGATATTGCTGCACTTATGTCCAAAACCATCAACGCAGGAGATGCAGGTGGATTGTGATATTTTGTGATGTTGCTATGAGGATCTTTGGATCAGTTTGCTATTATCGCTGTTGGTCTTGCTCCTTTCATTAACGCTTCTATCATTATGCAGCTTCTTGGTTCTGTCGTTCCTAAGTTGGAACAATTGAGTGAACTTGGAGAATCTGGACAACAAAAAATCCAACAATATACTAGATATTTGTCTATTCCATTAGCATTTCTTCAGTCTATCGGAATGGTATTTTTTATCAATTATCTTCTTGGTGGTAGTGTCATTAGTACCGCTCCCTTGAATCTTGTAGTGACTGCATTGTGTATGACGGTATGATCTGTTATGCTTATGTGGATTGGAGAATTGATCACAGAACATGGTATCTCAAATGGTGTATCATTGTTGATCTTTTCATCTATCGTTGCAGGAATCACCCAACAAGTCTATGCAAGTATGTCATGAACAGATAGTATTCTCGGTGTGTTTATCTTTATGATAGTCATCGTACTTGGATTGATATTGCTTTCTATCTTTATCTTAAAATCTCGTAAAGAAATACCTGTCATTTATGCAAGAAGAGGAAAAGTAGAAGAATCATCATCTCTTCCTATTCCACTCAATCCTGTAGGTATGGTGCCAATCATCTTTGCTATTGCTTTTGTTTCTCTTCCTTATTTGCTTTCCAAACTTATTACTCAATTTCAACCTATGAATCTCAAATTGGTCGGTATGGCAAACTGGGTAGAAGCTAATCTCAATATTTATACTCAGCAACCAGGAGTCTTGGCTATTATCTTATATTTTGCTTTGATTATTGCCTTTACATTTTTCTACACATTGATCGTGTTCTCTCCCGAGAGAATCGCAGACAATATCCAAAAAAGATGAGGTTTCGTCCCAGGAATTAGACCAGGAAAAGAGACAGCTAAATATATCAATGGTATCTTGATGCATCTTTGTCTCTGGTGAGGAGCTGGATTAGCATTGATTGGAATCTACAGTTATTTGCTCAATTATATTCCATTTATCCAAACATTGGTACAATCACTTGGTTCCTTGCCTGTAGTCGTTACCTGATCTGGAGTGATTATCATCGTATGAGTAGTACAAGATATCATGAACAAAGTCAAAACAGATATGCTTATGGAAAGATATGACAAAATCGATTTATGAACAGTAAATACCAAATTAAATCAATTATAGAACTGAGTTAGTACATAGAAAGAAGCTGAGCGTAGATGCTCAGTTTTTTTTATTGTCAGCGG
>CAZECU010000033.1:0-10846 GCA_964510755.1 uncultured Candidatus Peribacteria bacterium
GTAGCCGAATTTCACATACTCATGATGGTATCTGTAGATGCGATAGTTCTAGCGTTTATCCAAGCCGACATAGTAAAAGGATAAGCAGTAATTCACACGCCTGCACCAGTTCTTTCTGCATACTGAGTAGTTCCATTCAAAGAAAAAATTCTTTCTCAGGTCATCACAACATTCGTAAAAGAAGATATTCCCGTAAAGTGATTGGCATTTGCAGTCACATCCAAAACACGAGTTCAGTTCATCTCTCCATTAAGCAAAAATTTTAAGTTTGCATCAGCTACAGAATCCAAAAAAATATTATCTTGAGTTTCTCGTATACCACCCAATCAGCTATATTGTGCATAAACAAATTTATTGCCAACACCACCATTGAGCGATCGTGAAGATATTCAAGTATAAGCGATCCAAGATGCAGAAGTTAGCTCTCATGTAGTATTGGCAAATCTCATGTGCGTCATACCCGTAACCATAGAGACCAGCGTGACTCATGTTTTGTAGGTATTGGACTCTCCAGAATTGATAGTAAACGTACCCACATTAAGATATTGAATAGGCGGATCATTTTTGATACGTGCAGCATAAAGATTTCTCACTTCATAAACACTGAGAGTTTTGTTGTACAAACGAACATCATCCATATAGCCACTAAAATAATTACCAAGTGATCCAAGATATCTTCACACTCTAAGTTGTGGATTGATGTGTCATGAAAACAATACCGACAAAGTATTGGTAGCTACCTGATTTCCATTGACATACAATATTCTACTCGTAGCAGAAGCAAAAACTCATACGATATGATACCATTGTCATGTAGAGAGCTTTTCTTGGCTCGTTCCCAAATAAGAAGTCTTATTGGAAGCTGCAATAACCGGATATCACGTAGTATTAATAAACAAACCATAAGATACATTAGTATCATCAGAATTACCTACGGTGACAATAGGTTGATTTGCAGAAGTTGTTGGTCTGCTGGTATTGATCCATGCGGAAAAAGTAAAGGGATATCAAGTAAGTCAAGCAGCATTATTTCTTTGTGCATACTGAGTACCATTAAATCACAACACCTGTTCTCCTGTCAGCGTAGGATTGGTGACACCCAATACTCCACTAAAATGATTAGCGTTGGAAGAAATATCCAAAACATCAGTACCATTCATACTTCCATTCAATGAAAATTTGAGATTAGCCCCCATTGCCGTCGTATCTAGCAATATAGTATCCATCAATGTCTGAGTACCATATATTCCACTAAATTGAGCATAAACTGTTTTACTTCCGTTGACAGAAGACAATGTCCAAGCATATCATGTAGCATAAGAGAGCCAAGCTGCTCAGGTAAGCAATGTTCATGTATTGGCAAATCTCATATGGGTTGCTCAAGAGACATTCATTTGTAAAGTAACTGAAGTTGTCGTTGTAGTAAAATCATTATTATTAACAAAAAAAGAACCTACAGGAAGTCAGAGAGAAAATACGGTAAAATGGGTAGTTTCAAAAGAGACAAATGGTTGTCCATCATCCAAAAAGACTTGCTGAGAAGTCATATATGTCCATGTTTCACCATCATGAGAATAGTTGATTTGGATACTATCTCATTCTTGTTGTCAGGGCACAGGGATTTTGACCAAAGAAGATACCGTAGCTCAGCTAGCATCTTCCAAGACAAGTTTTTCCTCATTGCCTCAGATATCAAGGACAGAAAGAATGGTTTGATCGGCAAGTTCATCAGCTACTGCAGTATCCAAAAACTGTGGAGAGGAAAGTGTTCAGGTAAAGATATCTCACTCTTGTGTTTTGAGAATTGTTCCATGTTCAAAGGTTACTTCAGCTATATATCCACTCAAAGTGTTTTCAGATTGGAAAATAAGCGGTACAAGAATTTGTCAGCTCAATACGGAAAAATCAATATCATGATCACCAACAAAGACTCATGTACCAAAGATATTCTGCAAACTATATGCATGAGCAAAAAAATATGCTTTGGCTTTTTGCAACAAAGTTTCTGTGGATGATGACGTAAAAATATTGGCTATTTCTTGCAATAAATTTTGTTTATACAAGACATATTCTTGATTGAATAATTGTCTTGTAGCCGGACCAAAATATCATCTTAATCCCACATCATCTTGAGGAGTTATAACCCCTTTGAGTAGTTGGTAGTGATACATAGATTGAATAGTTACATCATCATATATACCAGAAATATCACCATCATACATTCACAACAAAGAAAGAATCGTTTGCACATCAAATATTTGTGAATGAGAAGCTCATCTCTCAAAAGCCCTATCAAAATACTGTTGATCTATAGAAGCATCATCCACCGATCATGACGTCAAAACAGCTGATTCGTCTCATGGTTGTACAGTAGTTCACGATACAATATCCGGAGTATTGCCTGTCAATGCTATATTTTCTTCAAGAGAAGGAATCGTGACACTATCTCAACCATCAGGCATATCATCAACCAAAGCAAGATCATCTCATGAAAGTATATCAGAGAGTATCTCTCATGAATCCAGAGAGATTTCTTCTTCCTCAGAAAGATCATTTTGAGAACCCGTAGCTGAAAAAACTTCTCCCGTAAGGATATCTATAGGTGTTTCTTCTTCAACACTCGCAATTTCACCACTAAATATTTGTGCAACGACATTAGGGACCAACAGAAATGAATTAAACTGAAGAAATGAAAACAATATAAAAATACTCAAAAAAACACAAAATTTGTGAAACCATCAACGAACCAAAGATATATGATAAAATGGAGAAAGCATACAGACAAAACCCAAATAAAATAAGCACTATAAGTATACCGCAAAATCAAAAAAAACACAAAAAAAAACAAGATTAGTAAGCACTAAAACTTGCTTTTTATGATTTTTGTGATATACGATTAGAAAATATATAAGCAGAATGAGTATATGAGCAGAATAGCTAAGCAAACAACGATAAAATTTTGTCATCTCTTCCCTGCACCATCGTATCTGTACCTCATCACGTGATACCAAGGTTTCCTGCCAATGCTTTTGCCGAAGATCATGCTTTTGTAATCAATACAAAATTACCTTCCTTATTATATATCAATATATTCTGATCAGCAAACATTCATTTTGCTTGAAATACTACGTTTTTAAAATTCAATCCGAGGGGAACAAGAAACACCTTGTCCAAATCTTTGTGTGAAGCAAAATCAGATCATTGCAATAATTGTTTGATCATGCTAGTCTCCAAAATTTCCAAATTGTTTTTCATATCATCATATTCCTTAAGTGTTTTATCCAACTTATCAGCAAGCTGTGTAGAGGTTTTGATTCACAATTTAGCTACCGTAACATCAAGGATATCTTGAGTTTCGTGCATCTTGGACAAAACTCTAGGTCAAGTAAGTGCAATAATCCTCTTGACTCCAGAAGCTACTGCCTCCTGTCACACAATCACAAAACATCCAATATCTTTGGTGTTGGATACATGAGTTCCTCAACAAAGCTCGAGAGAAATTGGCTGTTTATCGTGATCAAACACTCTTACCAAACGAACCGTGTCGCCATATTTATCTTCAAAAAAAGCCTTAGCTCATAGAGCAATAGCCTCATCATATGCCAATTCTTTGACCTCAACCATATATGCACTATAAATGATGTGATTGATAGCTGTTTCTATAGTATGTATTTCTTCATTGGACAACAATCTATCAGCATTAAAATCAAATCTAAGATAGTCTTCATCTACAAGAGAACCAGCTTGTTTGGTATTTTTGAAAATTTTAGCTAGTTGAGCATGCAACAAATGAGTAGCAGTGTGTGCTCTCATTTTGGCATATCTTTGAGATTGTTCTACGATCAATTGCATACATACTATGTTAGTAAATAAAATTATTTAGCCATTCCCGTCAACTCAACAACAGAAGTTGTACCTGTAACAACATCTCAGGTAGTTTGAGCAGACTTAGGACCACTAAGATACATAATAGACATCAGTCATGTAGAAAGCAAAAACACTGCCAAGATAATAATAATCAAAACTTTTAAGATAGATTTGCGTGCAGACATACGAATATATAAACAAAATAAAAGACAATTATAGCCGGAAATGGGATTTGGACCCACGATCTTTGGTTTACGATACCACTGCTCTACCAGCTGAGCTATTCCGGCATACAAACCAAGGCTGGATAGTTATATAGTATACACATATATGAACAATTACGGTGTCACTCTACTTGCATCTCTAGGAAACAACTCTGCTTCTTTGATATTGTCCAATCAGATAAGTTTTTGGACGAATCTTGCGATACCAAGACCAAAGCCACCTTCATCAGGCATACCGTATTTGAACGCATCCAAATAATGTTTCAATCATGGATGATTAGGATCCAATCACTGAGAAGTTATTTGATCTACTAGTCTTTGATAATTGACTTCACGTTGTGTCAAGGTAACAATTTCTACTCCTCTAAAAATCAAATCGGCTCTATCTGCAATTTCCAGATTTTGCTCGTTTTGATGATGATAAAACTTAGCATCAGACCAAGGGAATCCATCTACGACAACAAAATCTGAGTTTCGATGCTGCGCAGCATATTCACAAATAAACTTTTCTTCTACAGGAGAGAGATCTTGTTCTTGAGTAAAATCTTGCCCCGTTTCCGTTTTGACCAATTCGTGCAATGCTTGGACACTAATACGAGGAAATTTTTGCGCAGTAAGCGGTTTGACAGCGCCCAAAGCAAGCAATAAAGACTCCGCTTCTTTTCGCGTCTCTTCTACTACATAATTCATAAAATTTTGGGTCATCTCAATAATATCATCAAAACTATCGATAAATCCCATCTCCATATCTAGCATCAAAATTTCAGAAACATGTCTGCTAGTATTACTTTTTTCAGCTCTATATGCTCTACCAATTTCATAGACTCTCTCAAAAATAGGAACCATAATCTGTTTGTAAAATTGAGGACTTTGTGCAAGATATGCCTTACGTCCAAAGTAATTAATTTCAAACACTTCTGCTCCTCCTTCGGTAGGAAATCAGATAATTTTTGGTGAATTGATTTGAGTAAATCCATGATTATCCCAAAATGCTCTCATATGTTTTTCTACGATTGCAGCAACCTTGAAAATCTTCATCTGTCTAGGATGTCTCAATGCTACTACCTTATTTTCATGAATAGTTTCCATATCTGCATTGATCACATCTTTGGAAATATCTATAGGACTAGGATAAATAATTTTTCTGAGAATATTCACATTTCCTTTTTGCAATTCAAAACGAAATTTGCCTTTGGGCATTTCCGCTACGGTTCATGTCGCCGTCAAAACGGTTCACATAAGACATCCGTCTAATTTATCAATTTCCTGTGGATCTTCCAATACGACTTGTGCCAATCCATCTCTATCTCTAATAATAAGAAAAGCTAAGTTAGCAGAAACTGCACGCAGCGTGTGTAACCATCCACGAATAGTTGCTTGTTTACCTACAAAGTCTTGTAATTGTCCTGAGAGTAATGTGTCTTTGAACATCATAAAGCAAAAAAAATATAAAGTCAGCACTTGTTGTACATAATTGCCATAGTTTATCAAGAAATAGTAAGATATAATGTATTCACCAATAGATAAGTAATCTAAGTAAGTGCTTGAGTAATATGAGCGGCTATATCATGCAATTCATCCAAAGAAAAATTTTGTGTATTAGGAATCCGCCAATCATTCATAGACAACCCATCATCAGGATAACGGGGAACAAGATGAAGATGAAAATGACCAACACTCTGCTCCGCATCTTTTCATGAAGCATGTAGAATATTTATTCCTGTGGCTCATAATGATATCTTCATAGTCTGTGCAATGTGTTTAGCGAGAACAATACTCTGTTGCAAAACAGATTCATCGATATCAAAAATATCTTGATAGTGATGTCTAGGAATAATCAAACAATGTCATTTTCTTAAGGGATGAATATCTAAAAAGACAAAGATATCATCATTTTCCCAGATCTTTACAGCAGGGATTTCTCCTGCAATAATTTTACAAAAAATACACTCACTCATAGTTCAACACAAGAGGTAAAAATAGTCCAAATAGAGTAAACTTTTATACAAAAAAATCAAGTTTTTACAAAAATAAAAAAAACACCACTACAAAGTGATGTATAAGGGTATAAAGAGAAAGGAAGAAAGCTCAACACACAAATAAGATACTCAAGACATACTATAAAGAAAGCTTTATAATACAAACAAGAACATCTCACTCACAGATCATTTCAACTAGCAATATCAAGGAGAGACTCCAAAGCTAATACCCATAGATACATATACTATAATCAGCATACCCGTGCTAGTAAAGCATGATGACGTTGAAGTATATAATAGACAGGAATTAGTAGATTGATGAGCAATGACAATCGGTGAGGATCATCATAGTAAATATGCAAGACCTTCTTCCTATAGTATATATCAGTCGTGACGAATATATGATATGGAAAGAAGAGAAAGAAGAAGGGAACAAACATACAAAATGTTAGCTACCATACACAACCTAGTTAGAGAACTAACAAAGTATAAGGTACAGGAGGTGAATAAAATTCACAATATAACGGATACAATACAAACAAGATATACACAAAGGTATAAACCAGTTTTTGACTATACTATATAGACAAGTGCAAACTACAAGAGGTAAAGAAAAGGCTAAACGCTACAATAAAAAGATAAATAATAGGCGGTTGTGTTTTTGTTTTTGGTAGCACCTTTTGGATACAAAACTCATAGAGAAAAACACTCAAATAGAGCAAGTATGCTGGTAGTGTAATGTATCATAATCATATGTAAGACCTTCTTCTGTACATAAAGTATATTCAAAATTTAAAATAATGCAAATTTTGAAGGACTTTTTACACAATGAGGAAAAGATAGCCAATCATTAGCCAATTATGAATTGAAAACACAGACAAATTTCCTATATATATGAGACAAAGATATTTTTTATCTATTTAGCAAAGCAGGAGTATGACATTTAGTCTAGAAACCATAGTTGCACGAGCCAAAAGAAGATGATTTGCCTATCCAGGATCAGACATTTATGGATGACTTGCAAATGCACGAGATTTGGGACCTTACGGAGTAGAGATCAAAAGAAACATAGAAAACAACCGATGGAACTATTTTATTCAATCGAGAGAAGATATCATCTGACTTGATTCTCAGATTTTGATGAATCCCAAAGTACGAGAAGCTTCTGGTCACGTAGGAGGATTCTCCGACCCGTTAGTGGATTGCAAAAAATGTAAAGCTAGAGAAAGAGCAGACCAACTAATTGAAAAGTGGATTATTGATAATATTGAAAACCTTACAACAATAAACGAGGAAAAAATCGTCAAAACTCATTGAAAACAAAACGCTCATGATTTCCAAAAAAAATATTGATTAGACAATTGTATACCCGAATCTCGAACATTTGAACAGCAAACAGCAGTGCTTAATTGAGAACAAATCAAATGCCCAAAGTGTGGAAAATGTGATTGGACAGAACCCAAAAAATTTAATCTAATGTTCAAAACTCAGCAAGGAATTGTAGAAGGAGAAGGGACTGATATTTATCTCAGACCAGAAACCGCACAAGGGATATTTGTCAATTTCAAAAATATTCTCGATACGACAAGATCTAGGATCCCGTTTGGTATTGCTCAGATTGGAAAATCTTTTAGAAATGAAATCACTCCCGGAAATTTTATGTTTAGAGTCAGAGAATTTTATCAGATGGAAATAGAATATTTTGTAGAAAACAACGAAGAAATTGGGCTCAAAGCGTTTGAAGATTGGAAAGCACTCAGCAAAAAACGATGGAAAGAAGAAATGGGTATCAAAGAGGACAAGATGAGGTTTAGAGACCATGATAAAGATGAATTAAGCTTTTACAGTAAATGAACATGTGATGTAGAATACCTCTTTCCTCGAGGATGGGGAGAACTTCAAGGGATCGCCTACAGAACTGATTACGACTTAAAACAACATATGGAGCATTCTGGCAAAGATCTCCAATACAACGATCCTTATACCGGCAAAAGATATGTGCCACACGTAATCGAACCAAGTCGATGACTTACCAGAGCAATTTTGACGGTTATGATAGATGCATACGATGAAGAAACATACAAAGATGGTAATGGAAATGAGGCTTCTAGAGTAGTAGCGAGATTTCACAAAAATATTGCTCCTATCAAGTTTGCAATCATTCCCTTAGTCAAAAAAGACGAAAAAATGGTAGAATTTGCACACAACATCTACAAAAAACTTAGTAAACAATATATGTGTGAATTTGATGATAGTGGAAATATAGGTAAGTGTTACCGCAGACAAGATGAAATCGGGACACCATATTGTATCACCATAGACAATAAAAGTTTAGAAGATGGAACGGTAACAATCAGAGAAAGAGATACTATGGAGCAAAAAAGAATCAAACCAGAAGACATTACGTTATAAAGTTTTTATACTATTGTTTTTACTCATGACAGAAGCACAAAACTTTGTAGAAAAAGAACTCGAAAAAAATTCTGATACTTGACCAGAGTCTCTATCTCAACCTGAGAACCAAATGCCTACCTATACTCCCCCACCTACACCACCAACTACACCGATAGTTACTCCCACATCAGGAGAACCAATAATCCAAGTCATAGAAAAAATCGTCTACAAAAGACAAAGATTTCATGGATTTTTTAGGACATTAACGCTGTTGGCATTGTTGGCTGTAGGATTTCTCATGTTAGGCGAAAGTACAGGTATCATACAACTTTCTATCAATGGTTTCAAAATCCACGAAGTATTCCCTTTGTTTATCATCATCAGCACAATCATCATACGAAGCTATAGAGGCGTATTAGGCAAGATATTTGGACTGATACTCTTTTTGGGTATATTTGGATGAGTATTTAGCATAGGGATATATACCTCACTCAATCCTACAAGCGAGCGAAAAACCGGAAACGAGATTACCTATACATTGCCCTCTACACTAGGAAGTGGCAACACGACAAATTTTTTGCTCAACACCCTCATAAGCAGATCATATATCAAAGGAGCAAATATATCAACATTTCAAGGCAAACGAAACTCCGATAGAACATTACATATCACCTCATGAATACAGGACAACACCTACACACTCAATCGAATTGAAGACAACAATCGAAATATTTTACAAAATTATTTTAGCAAAATACAAGTAACACTACCAAGCAAACAAACACTGGATACCCTCTATATCAAAAGTTTTTTCTGATTGCATACTATTGATCTCAATGACATTACACGAAACACTTTCAAATTTCACGCAGGCATAGACGACATCGTAGTTCATGTAGGTAATGTATCATCAGGCAACAAGATAGAAATCCAAGGAGCCGTAGCAGAGACTGATATATTCATACCAAAAAACATTGGTATCATCATGGAGTACAAAGATCGTATGGGCACGCTCACTATACCAGATTTTGATATCTTATCTGGCAATTATTATCAATCCAAAAATATCACTACTGCAGATGCGATTATCCATGTTTATATCAATCTAGGCATAGCAAATACCACAATTCATCGGACACCAGCGATCAACATCAAATAATCTCTTTCACCTTTGCTAGCACAAACATATGAAATTAATCAGTAAAAATAGAAGAGCATACAGTGATTATCAGATCGACAAAGAATATGAAGTCGGGATCATTTTAAAGTGACACGAAGTCAAATCTATCAAAGCTAGTCACGTCAATATCAAAGATAGTATAGTAAGATTGGATAGCAAAGAGTTGTGGATCGTAAATATGGATATCCCCTTATATGAAAAAACATCACACGCATTAGTACCAGGATACCAGCCCAAAGGCAAAAGAAAGTTACTCATTACCAAAAAAGAATTGGCCAAAATTTCCGCTGCATTGGACAAATCAGGAACAACTATCATTCCACTAGAGATATTTATCAGTACGCGCGGATTGATAAAAATAAAAATAGGAATAGCCAAACTCATGAGAAAAATAGAAAAAAAACAAGTACTCAAAGACAAAGATACTAAACTTCAAATGGACAGAGAAATAAAAAATCTTAGAATATAGACATTAGAACTTAGATTTTGTATTGAAAATAGTCAGCAAATAGATATATGTTTGTTCGTAATTCGCTTGTCCTTTGCGTAGTCAAAGGATAATTCGTAATGAAATCATGGCACCGTGCTAGAGTGGTCTAATAGACAGGTCTGCAATCCCGATAAATCGGGACGAATCCCGCAGGTGCTACCAACAAAAAGTAAAACTAGAAAACATCATGGCACCGTGCTAGAGTGGTCTAATAGACAGGTCTGCAATCCCGATAAATCGGGACGAATCCCGCGGGTGCTACCAACAAAAAGTAAAATTATAAAACATTATGGCACCGTGCTAGAGTGGTCTAATAGACAGGTCTGCAAAACCTCGGTTCATGGGTTCGAATCCCATCGGTGCCTAATACTTACCATGATCAACACTTCCTCTTAGGAAGTTTTTTTTATTATGAAACAGAGTAAAACATTATAATATAATATAAAAAAACTCAGTCTTTCGACCAAGTTCCCAAATGATATATGTCATATTTATTTTCCAATAAATTCCTTGCCCATATACGGTACCAAAACTTCAGGGATTTTGATACTTCCATCAGCTTGTTGATTGTTTTCAATCAAAGCAATAAGCACTCTTGGTGTAGCAATAGCTGTATTATTCATCGTATAACAATAATGGATTTTTCATTCATCGTCACGATAACGAAGATTTAATCTACGTGCTTGGAAGTCCAAAAATGCAGTAACAGAAT
>CAZECU010000034.1:0-10389 GCA_964510755.1 uncultured Candidatus Peribacteria bacterium
AATGAATTTAAACTTAGAATGAAAATGGCTATCAAAAAATTCTTGAAAAGCATAACTAAAGCCGAAAAACTTTCACAAACAGATCTTAATACTGTCTATAAATATATCGATAAATGTATGAAAGTTGGTGTAATCAAGAAAAATACTGCAGCAAGAAAAAAATCTAGAGTAGCAAAAGCATTTGCTAAACAAGCTGTGTAACAAACAGCTTTTATGCCGACTTAGCTCAATTGGTAGAGCAACCGCCTTGTAAGCGGTAGGTTATCGGTTCAATTCCGATAGTCGGCTCCATTATAATTAATAATTCAAAATTAAGAATGTAGAATGATGGTATTTGTTTTATATGACCTATTGTAACTTACAATAGTCAATAAATGAACTAAGTCATTCATTATTACTTTGTTTTGGAGTGGTAGTTCAGCTGGTTAGAACGTCCGCCTGTCACGCGGAAGGTCGAGGGTTCGAGTCCCTTCCATTCCGAATTGTATATATATTTGTTTTGGTCTTATCGTCTAACGGTTAGGACAGAGGACTTTCAATCCTCCAATCGGGGTTCGATTCCCCGTAAGACCGATTATTATGGGTGATTAGCTCAGTTGGTTAGAGCATCTGCCTTACAAGCAGGGGGTCATAGGTTCGAGTCCTATATCACCCACCATTAAAAACTTGCTTACAATAAGCAGGGGGTCATAGGCCCGTCCCGTAGTCCTACGGGATTCAGTCCTATATCACCCACCATACTACACAAGAACCATCATGGGTCTATAGCTCAGTTGGTTAGAGCAATCGGCTCATAACCGATTGGTCGCTGGTTCGAGTCCAGCTAGGCCCACCATAACAATATATACCAAAATTAGCCATTAAATTTGCGGGTGTAACTCAATTGGCTAGAGTGCCTGCCTTCCAAGCAGACTGTTGCGAGTTCGAGTCTCGTCACCCGCTAATTATTAATTCAGAACTAGTGTTTCTGGATTTTTTTTGTTATAGAAAATATAATTTATATTTAATATACTACATCCTTAACTTCTCCCAATTATCAAAATACTCTTCTCATGTTCATTCTATCAACGCTTTTATATATCATCATCCTCTACATTTGTCATTTCCTCCAAGTAAGCGAATTAATGACCCATAACTTTGTGGTAATTCAGGATATTTCTTAGATCGTTTTTCATATTTATTTCTATAATATATATTTTGCCTTTCTTCTTCCGTTAGCCTTTCATAAAATTCAAGAAATTCTTGTTTTTTTTCTTCTTTCTTTTCTTCTTCTGTTTTATTCCATTTACTAAAATATTCATCTCATGCTCACTGTATCAATGCTTTTATATATCATCATTCTTGACATTTATTATTTCCTCCAAGTAATGAAATTAATCCCATATAGCTTTGTGGCAATTCTGGATATTGTTTAGCTCGTTTTCTATATTTCCCTACAAAATATATTTTTTGTTTCTCTTCTTCTGATAATCTCTCATAGATATCCAAGAATTCCTTCCTCTTTTCTTCTTCTGTTTTATTCCATTTACTAAAATATTCATCTCATTTTCACTGTATCAATGCTTTTACATATCATCATTCAGCACATCATATATGTCCTCATAATAATATTATGAATCATTGGTAACTTTTGGGCAACTCAGGATATTGTTTAGCTAGTTCTTTATATTTGTTTAGACTATATATCTTTTGTTTTTCTTCTTCTGTTAGTTTACCATACATATCTAGAAATTCTTGTTTTTTTTCTTCCTCTGTTTTATTTGACCTAATTTTCCAGCTATCCAAATACTCTTCTCATTTTCACTGTATCAATGCTTTTATATATCATCATTCTCTACATTTGTTATTTCCTCAAAGTAAGCGAATTAATGACCTATAACTTTGTGGTAATTCAGGATATTTCTTAGATCGTTCTTCATATTTATTTCTATAATATATTTTCTGTTTTTCTTCTTCTGACAATCTTTCATAAAAATCTAGAAATTCTTGTTTCTGGTATTTCTTTTTTATATCATTTTTAATTACTCTGACATCTGGTTTTTCTCATAATGTTTTTTCTTTCTTATCTCAACTATGAAATAATGTATTTATAATCTCGTTTTTCCAAAGATCTATGTTTTTTTCACTAAAAGTAATCTTTTTAAAATCTGACTTTAATCACTCCTTTCATAAACTAGTAAACCATTCTATATCCATACTACCATCATATACAAAGGTAGCTTCTCCATAATTATTATTAATAAATATGGTCTTATCAATTCTAGGAATATATAAACAAATATAAGAATTTCTTCTCATCATATTTGTTTTATTTATTCATTCTATGGCCAATATATCATCAGTATATACTCACTGTTCTCTCAATATCTGGATCAATAGACCAAATCTATCAAAGTCTTCTCATTTTTCTATCCATCAATTACCAGATCATATAATAGGTTTTTTATCATAATCAGGAGGAAGTATTGTTTCTTTTATTTGGAGATATTGGATATTGAGTAATTTTATTTTTTCTTGATTATTGATTGGCATAGCCAAGATATCATTAATCTTTTTGATAAATAGGTCTGTGATATCATTTATAGATAAACTATTACCAGTAGTTTTATTCATAATTAAAGATTCTAACCAATCTCTATCTTTATTTCCTTTTCAAAATTTGGAATATACATTCGATTTATCAAAATCATTAGCATGTTTACTTTTTAGAATATCAAAAAGATAAGATTTGATATCTTCCTCTAGTTCTATCAAAGCATTTAGTGCCTCTTCATCCCCAGGAGACTTATCCAAAAGTTCAAGAATATGATAGTATTTATCTGTAATGTTATTTTTATCTACCATTTTATATGAATATATAAACATATATATATTATATACAAATAAGCGATTTTGTCAAATAATCTAACGAAAAAAAATGTATTCTAAATGAAGCTTTTTTTATTTTGAAAAAAGAATATCACTCAACCAACGTGAAATGTATGGAGACCTCTAATTAGTGTCAGATTTTTTGTGTTATTATTTAGTTAAACTTTCTCCAAATTCTACTGTTTCTGCTTCCTCGTTGTCGATATTTGGATTTGGTCATGTCCTAAATGGGAAATCTTCTGGAATATAATATCCTTTGATCTGACTCAAACACTTCAATACATTGGTTTGTCGATTGATAGGACTTGATGCGTAAATCATTCCATCTTTGTTTCCATATCTTGAGAGCTGATTGATGGTATGATAATGCCCTAATGCTTTGTTGTTGAGCGTAACAGGTATCGCTCTTGCTCCTGCATATGTAGAATAAAATCATACTCTATCTCATCTATCATTGTTTCCTACATTTCCTATGTTGTTGGATGTACTGAGATATTTTCCCAATGTACTTTCAGCAAATGCAATACATATCACTACATCTTTGTCGATATTTGTTTTTTCGGCTACATCTTCTCGAAATGCTACTTGTTTGTATACACCTACACCATATCTTCCAAGAAATTGTGTTTCTCTTTGGATGAGCGATGTTCCTGTCATCAATTCGAGGTCTGTGATATCAATAGTCCTTGCGTATTTGTCTCTCAAATATTTGATTTGATATCCATCAGGTAAGACATCTTTGTTTCTTACGATACTTGTATCTAATATTTCGAAGGGATCTAATGCTATACCATCTTTGAAGATTTCAAAGGTAAGATTGGCTCCTTGAGAAATAAATCCAGCTCCTCTTGTTCCTGGTTCCCCTCAACTATATCCTATAATTTGTCCTCTTTTGACCAGATCTCCTGGAGCGATAATAGTTTCATTGAGATACTGGTAGACAGTTACATAACCATCTGTATGTACTATCATTGCTCGATTGATTCCTATTTCATCATTATCCGCTACAAAATATACGACACCTTCACGAGCTGCATATACAGGAGTTCTTTGTGCTGCTTTGATTTGTATACCTATATGAGGTATGCCATATTGTGTTTGAAATTTTGTATCACCAAAATATGTTTGGATATCCTCGATAGGATACAAAGGCCATGCTAACGGATATACCTGATTGTCGTTTTCTATGTCTTTGAGTTTTTTGAGCTTCTTATCCATATCAAAATCTACTTTGTACACACCATTTTTGACGTCTTTGATGAGCTCTATCGTTTTTTCATATACTCACTTGGTGCTTTCAAAAAAGTTTTCTATACTTAATTTTCTTGCGGTAGTATCTCCTTCATATAATTGCATAAATTGTAAGAGATAATTTTTTTTCTGTTGTAGTTTTTCTATCTCTATTTGATATTGTTGGATGCTTTCTTTGGCTGCTGATTTTAATGAATTTAATTTTTTGATGGTTTCTAGTTGTTGCGTTTCGTTGTCTTTGAAACTTGTCATCAGATCACCAAGCTGAAGTAGCATAGATTGGACTAAACTATCATTGGCAAGTGTCAGAGGAATATTGTCAGAATTAATTAATAATTTGATATCGTCTATCGTGTTGGTGTCTTCATTGTATAGTTTGTTTTCTAGTTTGTAAATAAAATTGGAAAAGTCTTCTATGTACTGTTTAGTTTCTGTCATACCAGATCTTGAAGATTGGATTTCTTTGTAGGTAAGCATCATCAATTTTTTGTAGGTTACAATTTTTTGTAACTGTTCACTAATCACATCGGTTGTTTGATTGATAGTTTGGATGACATTAACGATTTCACTTCTTGTGTCTCTATATTTGTCAGAGATACTATTGTCTTCACCTCTTTCTTTTTCGTCTAATGCATATAATTTTTGGATAACATCATCTAGATTGGCTTTGAGGCTCTCCATATCGTTCATTGCGCTTTCGACATCAAAATCACTCACTTCTGCTGTGGTGATGTTGTCGTTGGTAGCTGTACATATGTGAAAACTTCCTATACAGAGAATGAGGAAGCTCAGAATACATTTCTTTATCATGTGTTTGTGCAAGAATATAAATCACATCTTATTATATTCCAAAACCCACAAATAACAAAAAAATCTTGCTTTGTCTTTGACTAATACTTGACATAAACAAGAAAGTTTTTGAGATTATAGTTTTGTGGATTTACATAGGTTTGGAAATATCAGAAGCGTCAAATTTTCTGAGCAGAAATGGCATACTAAGCAATACTAGACCAAAAAAGAAAAAGCAGATTTCCATGCCTAGCTTTTTGCTGAGATAATCAGCTCCTATCATGATCAAAAAAATAATTCCACTGGTAATGATACCATAAGCAACTGATCCATATTCTTTTGTTTTGTCTTCTCCGATGTGAAAAAAATATCTTCATTCCAATAAATTGACTGCTATACCAAAGAATATCCCTACACTACAGGCAAAGATATGTAAGGTAATGAAAAAATCATATTGTTGTATGATATGAGGAAAGTAAATCGTGGTAAGCCCAAATATAATAGTAAACAGCATTGCCAAAATTCTTCTCCTTCTTTTGAAAAATATAGACATAAAGTTTCCTATAATTGCTCATCCAAATCCTGCTACAATAATCAGAATGGAACTTTTGGGTGTCCTGATAAATACATCTATCCCAAGTTCCAACATTTTTTGTCCAATGGCGGTAGAAATGGCTCGTAATGCACCGATAGGTAAGAGTAATCGAATATATTTTTTGGTAATGTCTCGTATGTTTTTTCGAGATTTTTTGAAGGTATCTACCAATGGTGCTGGTTCAAAATTTTGGTCATAATTCATATATTTGGACAATATCATAGCGGTCAGCAATAATCAGAAGATACTATATATCCCTTGTTCTCCTCGTGCACCAAACACGGTAAATCCTAGATAACTTCCCAATAAGATACCGCCCAAAATGGCTATATTGATAATTCCATTTATCTTGGCTTCACCACGATCTGATTGTTGTATCTCGATACTAAGAATGATAGATTTGATAATATTCCATAGGCTATATGCAAGTCCTATCCCACTGATCAGCAATGCAAATACCCAAAAAGGAAAATATCCTATGAGGTGTCCTATAACCAAACAGACTATAGCGATACCACATGCGGCAATATCTAGATGTTTCTTTTTGAAGGCATAGGTGAGGGGAGATGCTATAAAATACGCTACGAATCATCATAAACTAATAAATCATGCGATGGTTTCTAGCGATATATTGGACTCTTTGAGATATGATCGAAGAAAAAATTTGAGCATAGCTATACATACACTTCGCAGAAAGGTAATAATGACAAATAATATCCAATTTTTGTATTTCATTCTTGTTGTATGTTATAAAAAAGTTTTTTTGTATGCTTGTGTTGTCTTTGTATATTCTTTGTCTTCTAACCGTTTGCGGTTTTTGGGTTCTGTCTGACTTTCAATATAGACTGCAGCATCTGGTATAATATGAAAATGAAGATGATTAACAGATTTGTTGATTAATGGATCTTTTACTAGTCCATCCCTGAGTAATAAACTTATATCTTTGTGTTTGCTATGTAGTTTTTTTGCTCGTATGTCTATCAATGTATACATTTCACGAAGCTCGGTATGAGTAAGGGTTATCAGAAGATTTACGTGTCTTTTTGGAATAATCAATATATGATGTTTTCCATATGGGGCACGAGCAGCAATCACAAAAAAATGCTTTCATTCTTGTAATATATGTTCTGGTTTTGTATGACAGAATGGACAGGTATGTGTTTTGCTTAATGCTGTGAGAGCAGTAATGTACTTCATGTTTTTATATTTTATAAAAAATATATGTATCTCATAGTAAAAAATATCTCTCTGAATGCAAACTAAGATATCTTTTATGTTTTTTACTTAATTTCTATCACATGATCTCGGATATCCATTTCTTGGATTTGTTGGCTATGCGTGATGGTATAAAACTTCATTTCTCTTTGTTTGACAAAATTTTGTAATATATCAGCTACTTTGCTTATGGTCTCTGTGTCTAAATTGTTTATTGTCTCATCCAAAAATAAAATAGGGGAGTTGATATATGAAGAAATAGCCAACATTCGAATAAGTTTCAGAATAATTTTTTGTCCTCCACTCAAACTCTTGGTATCTCTCATTCCTTTATCATCGATAATCCTAGCCTCTAGTTCTATTTTGTCTGCATCGCTTTTGTTGAGCTGTAAACTGATTTGATAGTCTACTATTTGGGCGAGATAACTATTGATGATATCATTTAAACTTGGTAGCTGGTCTTGTAATACTATGAGTAGCAACTCTTTTGCAAAGATCGTATATAAATTGTTTAGTATAGATTCCTGTTCTTCTAGTTGCTTTTTTTCTATCTGATGCGCTTTGAATTCCTGCAGTAGTATATCTATATCATGGTAATATTGTTGCATATTATGATGGTTTTGCTGTAATGTACTGGTTGCTATACTATTTATGTTTTGTTTTTCTTTTTCGAGTTTTTGATACTCCTGATCTTTGGTCTTTATGATTTCTGTGCTTGCTTGAATTTGTTCTTGTATACTTTCGCTTTGGATACTAGCTTTTTGGAGGAGAACTTTCCATTCTTCACGTTGTGTGGCTTCTTGATCTCGTATAGTGATTTGTTTTTCCAACTCTTTGGCTTGTTTGTCTCGATTGGTATATTCTTCATACTGTTTTTCTATAGCTTTGTAGTCTATCTTGCTGAGAAAAGTTTTGATATTTTCTATGTCTTTTTCTGCATCTTTTTGTTGCTGTTCTCGTGCGCTAATACGTTGGCTATCAGTTGTTATTGTTGGTATCGTAATCTTGGCAATCTCTTGTTGTAATAGGAGAATGTTGTCTTGGATAGCTGTTTGTTGTGATATAAATGTCTCTTTTTGTTGGTCTAATTGCTCAAAAGTTTTTTTGTTGATGAGCTTGATAAAGGGACATGGTTGTTGGATTTTTTCACAAGCAAAGGTAGCTTGCAACTCAATATGTTGTTGGAGGTCTTGGAGTGTCTTTTGGATATGAACTCATTGTTGGTGCAAATCTTGTATTTTGTCTTCCAAGTGTTTTTTGTGGGTAGCTATTTTGTCTGCTTCATTTTTGGCAATGAGTGTTTCATGCTGTATTTGCAATTGAATGTTTTTGACAATTTCACTTTGTTTTTTGCCCTGATTGATCAATTGTTGTATATAGAGATAACAGTTTGTCCATGTAATATCAGCGAGCTGTTGTATCGTTGTGGGTAAAGATTGTGTTTGTATAAAATTCCAGATATCTTGTTTGGGTAAGCGTTCTTCGCTGTCGGTTTGTTTTTGGAGGAGGTGGAGTCTTTGTTGTTTTATATCTTCTCTGTTTTGGGTGTCGATGTTTTGTATTTTTTGTTGTAGTACGGCAATATCTTTGATCAGACTTTGTCTGGTTGTTTCTCGTCCCTGTATTTTGTCATGTTCTTGCTGCAGTTGTTTTTGTAAGGTTTCTCTTTGATGGTCTATTTTTTGCTGTTGTGATTTTTGTTGTTCAATGTAGTTTTGGAGAGTTGTTTCTCGTTGTTGAGGAAAATCTTTGAGAGAAAAATCTGTGATTTGTATCTTGTCTTGTATCATTTTCCATTCCTCAAAAAATGGCTCAAACTCCGTGGTATCTATCTTGTCTTTGAGAAGCTCTTTGGTCTCATTAAAGGTATCTACATACTGGCGTATATTGTATTTGAGTTTGGTGTCATATTTGGAAATATCGGTGATAGCTTTGATTTTGTATCGAATTTCTCTTTTTTTGTCTGCCAAAATATCTTTGGCATCATCTATTCCCATCAAATTGAATACGTTTTTGAGGATTGCTAATCTCTCTGTCGGAGTTAACTCAAAGATATTGTCTGAGTCTTGCATCAAAAAAATGGTATTCATCACTACTTCTCTGGGAGGAAGGATAGTTTGTAGTGTTTGTTGGAGATCAGTTTCGTTTTTGAAAGTAATTTCATCTCGTATGAGACCAGGTTGCTGTTGTGCTATGTCTTGGATATCTTGGTTGTACTGTAATGGTTCTTGTCCAGCAAATACACTAATATCGCCCGTGATCTTGTAGAGTTTGGATTCACAGGATTCTTTGACTTTACCCTTTTTGATCTTTCTAATAATCATATAGGTTTCTTGATTTGCTTCAAAAATGACTTTGATATAACCATCCTTGGATTTTGTATTTAAGATGTTTCTGTTGCTGTATTTGTATAAACCGTACATGGGACCATCAAAAAACAGAAAACTTTTGCCTGATCCAATAGGCGCTTTGATAAGCATTTTGCCAGTACTAAAAAAAATACTCAAGAGTTTGTCCTGAAAGGGTCAAATGTTTTTGTACGATATGGCTATCAAATCGATCACGTTGGTTGTTTGGATAAGTAAATCGCTTGGTAAGCATAAAAATATCTTTGATAAAAACAACATTTAATTTTTGGCTTCTCTTGTCCTTCTAGCTTTTGGTAGTTGTTGTTTAGGTTCCCTAGATATCTTCGTAGATGTGGCTGTGTGATTGAATATCAATTATTTTTTCTGTCAAGACATATAGCTTCGTTTAGGGTCAGAAATTTTGGTTTTGAAGTCGTTTGGAGTATACTTATTACATCATTTATCCTTTAAACTCGTTTGGAGTATGCATGGATTGCATGAACACACATTTAATCGTCCCTCAACATATAAATTTTTTGGTGAAATAAAGACGTTTGCTATCTTTTTTGCGATCATCTTTGGGGTGATTTTGGTGGTAACTAATTTCAACTTGTTTGCAGCCAATTTTGTTGCGTTGTTTGATGAGGAAATACATGCGGTAGCTCCTATTAGTACTTCTATCGTATCAGAAAATAATTCTATATCTTCCGTAATGCTTGATGCACAACAACGTGATGTGGAAATCCAATGACTGCTCAACACGTATCAAAAAACTGCTGATGCAACGACACTAACGCCTTCTTTGGAAGAAACACTTCAGTCCTATTTGATGGAGTATGATTTTTCTTTTAATACTACACCTCCGGTAAATAGAATTATTGTCCCTTCTTTGTGATTGGATGTCCCTATCGTTGCCAATGAAAATATGCAAGCTACTGATTTTGCTCAGGCGGATTTTGACAAACAGCTCAATGAGTGAGTCGTAAAATATCCTACAACACCAGCGCCAGGAGAAGAGGGGAATACCTTGTTGTTTGGACATACGAGTTATGTTGTACGAAAAAGTAATCCTTATGGAACAATTTTCAAAGATCTTCCTAAGCTCAAAGATAATACCTTGATACAGATATTGCGAGAAGGTAATTTGTATGAATATAAGGTTGTCGATCTTTTTATTGTCAATCCTAAACAGGTCAATGATCAGTATCTGACGTATCAAAATGCAGGAGGGAGTTACATTACACTGATGTGATGTTATCCTTTATGAACTGACAAAAAAAGAATTATGGTCGTAGCAAAATTGATAAAATAGTATTTTCATTT
>CAZECU010000035.1:0-10129 GCA_964510755.1 uncultured Candidatus Peribacteria bacterium
TTGAGAAATCAAGTAAATCGCAGCACATCTTCACTGACAATTTTCTTTTTGATTTCGGTGGTGGTTTTGTTGTTGGCAAACCAATATCGATTATCATAACCTATTTTGAGATATTCTTTGTTGTCATCGATAGCAATCCAATGCATAATGATTTCATTGAAATCTGCTTGAAGGGTAGAAATGATTTTGATAATAGCTTGATGATAATAGTCATCGATATGCAAAATATCTTGTACATACAATTTTATAAGTATACTAGTATCCAATGCGGTGTCTTGGATAAGATTTTCAGCACGGATATACGTGATATAGATCAAAAACCCAAAAAGCGTATCTCTAGCCGTAGCAAAGATACCCAAGATAGCAAGATCAGAATAATTGGTAGTGAGCGTGAGCTTAGCACTAGATAATGCTCAAACAAATTTTTTGTTTATCCAAAAATCCAAATTATAAATATTTTCTTTGATATGATAGAGGTCTTGGTCGGTGAGCTGTTTTTGCAAAATCTTTATGATATTTTTGTCGTGGAGGTGAGAAGCAATATCATGATAGACAGCTTCCACAAATTTTGCCGAAGAAGATTTGACCATCGCAGAAATCTCTGTCCCAATAAGTCATTTGAAAAGTTCGATGATTTTTTTGTTTTTGATATACAGTCTAATATCTTTGGGATTGATATCTTGCAAAAGCGTAGCGATAAAACTTTCATCAAAAGATTTGAGCAAACTAATATTGGAATACATCTGTTTGATAGTAGTTTGGTGTGGCAAAATAAATTTTTGTTTGCCAGCTCTTACATTGTCTGCAGTGTGTTTATAAAAAAACACATTTTTGCCATATTGATAGAGGAGTCCTCCATAATACAACAAGGTGTAGTTTTTTTCATCAAGGAGCTGGTTTTGGTGGCATATTTCTTGGATAATAGGTCTTCTAAAGAGTCTAAGAAAAAAAGTATCTCCTCTAGACAACCAAGATCCTCAGATGAGTGTGATATAAAAGTTGAGCAATTTTTCCATCATTTTGGATTCTTTTTTGATTCTTTCAGGTATTTTAAAGCTTTCTGGATTTTCTACATTTTCTCCGATAGAAGACATCAAATCATCCAAATCATCTTGTGTCGGCAATTCACTGTCTTGATCTTTGAATACCGTGATCATATATTTTTGTACTCCAGCAAAAAAGTTTTTTTTGAAGTGCTTATAGTCCGTGATATACAGCAAAAAATCTTCTAGCTGATCATCGTTTTTGCGAAAACTAGTGATAAACGTATCGAGGATTTTTTTGTCAAAAACCTTGGCAATGACGGTATCTGTGATCAAAGACATATCAAAATCAATAAACAAATATCTCAGTAAAATATCAGCAGGAAGTATAGATTTCATTATAGCGATTTCACTACTAGAAAATGTTTTGTTGTGAATGTACTCACCAAAGTGATTGATAAAGTCTTGGTAAATAACCTTTTCGCTGCCTTTAAGTTCATCGTAAAACAACCAAGTATACATATCTTTTTCTGGTACGTGAGGATGGACAAAAATCGTATTGAGCTTGTTGTATACCGCAAACAACAAAAAAAACAAATCTATCTGATTGAGTAAGGATTTTTTCAATGATTTGATGATGGTGGGGTCTGTTTTTTTTCCGGTTTGTTGAAAAACAAATTCATAAAATTCAAACATAGTTTCTACAAACCAGTTATAATTTTGTTCTCTATCTTGATGAGGAAATACTTTTATTCTCGACAAAAATACAAAGCTCAGAAGAAAAGTAGTATAGAGAAAATTGAGATAATATTCTGGAGGATATCAGTCAAAGACGTTTTTTACATACAAGGCGACTACCAATGCCAAGTTATTGGAGATATTTGCCGGAGAAAAAAATCTATAACCATTGAGATTTGCTGTAGAGCAATAACTATAATAAGTATCTATATCTTTGGGCTTGATAGATTGTTTTTCTCAAAATCCTATCTTAAATTCAAAAGGATCAAGCGTGACGTCAAAGAGATTGAGTTTATAATTTTCTACTATTTTTCTATTGATTACAGAAAAAAATTCTTTGGTAGAAATAAAAGAAATAAACATGCTTGCGGGATTGATCGTTTGGGCAACGATATTGTCCGGAAACAGAGACAACAAAACTCTTTTAAATAACTGCATAAGACAAGAGTTTATAGACTAAAAGAGATATTCGTGTGCGTCTTATAACGTAGGTGAGAGAAAAGGAAATTAGTCAGAGAAAACATCTCCCGTACCCATGAGCGTAATATGATAGGTCAATGTATCTCGAGTTTCTCTAGGATTGATATCAAACAGGACGATTTCTTCTCAAAGATCATCAGTTTGTACGCCCTTAATTACTCACTCAATATCTCCTAGTTTTTGTATCTTGCCTTCTTGGGGAGAGATACTAAGTTTTTCAAAGATAAATCTAGATATTTTCTGGATATTACTATCGCTATACAAATATCCATATCATTGTTTTGGATGGACGGTGAGCGTTTTTTTGCTGCCTATTTTCATACCGACAACGCCATTATCTAGTCCAGCAATGACTTGTCAAGAACCTACCGTAAAGGTGAGAGGTGCAGTCTCAGAGTAATGTTGCAAGACTTTTCCATCAGGGAAAGTAGCGATAGAAGCAATCGTAATGGTATCACCACGTTGGACACGATAGGTGCTAGTACATCATGCTACTACGCAAAATGATAGTATCATACCAACGAGAACAAGGAGTTTTTTCATGGAGAGAAAAGGAAAATAAAAGAGAATGCCAGCAAAAGGCGATTATTTTTTGTAAAATTTGTCATGCAAAAACATATTCCAGGATTGTTGGGGGGTAGAGATAGTATTTTCTTCATAATTAGCATAAGGAAGTATGGCTCAGGTAGTGGGTGCTTGTTTCTCGTACATTTCTTCAAATTTGACAATATATTCACCTGGCAAAAGCATATTGTTTTCGTGCGAGAGAAAATATCCCGCATGTTCAGAGTTTTCATAGTTTACCAAAAAGTTTTGGGTAAAGGCTAATTCATCTGTTTTGGTGATTTGTTGGAGCGTCGCATCTGAGATAGCAGTTTCAATAGAAAGGTAGTTTACATACGTCCTGATAGTGATAATCATCGCAAAAATATCCAGAATAAGGATTCCATATTTGATGCGATTAGGATATTTTCTGATAAGTGCTTTGAGAGAGTCCATAAGAGACAAATATGAGTGCAGAATAAAGTAGACGGGAAAATAATATGTATACGTGAGTATTGTTATTCCTAGTTGAAAAATCAAGGTATTTTGCTAAAAACCAATGTACAATATATACATTTTTGGTGTATTGTTGCTAGTATTTATTTTGCATTATCTGTTTCGCATGACTATTCGCAAACTTCCTGAATATATGATCAACAGACTCAAAGCCTGAGAAATTGTAGAGAGACCAGCATCTATCCTCAAAGAATTGGTAGAAAATAGTTTGGATGCAGGAGCTACCCAGCTACATATCCAAATCAATGAATGAGGCAAATCATTGCTGAGTGTCCAAGACAATGGTTCATGAATAGAGCTTTCAGATATGGATCTTTTGTTTGAGAGGTATGCAACTTCCAAAATTTATGGTGAACAAGATTTGTACAATTTGAGTAGTTATGGATTCCGTGGAGAAGCGTTGGCAAGTATAGCAGAGGTAAGCAAGACTACGGTCATTTCCAAGACTGCATATAGCGAAATAGGTACCAAAATCATCAAACTCGGTATAGATCCTATTATCAAACACCAACCCGTAGGATTTACTCATGGTACTATCGTAACGATTGAAGATTTGTTTTACAATGTACCAGCTAGACTCAAATTTTTAAAATCCTCTCAGACCGAATTTTTTTATTGCTACAACTACATCGTAGATATTGCTCTCATGCATCCCGACAAAACTTTTGTATTCCAAAAAAATGACAAAATAGTCTTTGATCTCCAGCCTAGACAGGCACTAATGGAAAGAATCATCGATATTTATAAGCAAGATCGATCCAAAAACATCCAAGAAATTGAGTATCAATGAGAAGAATTGTCTCTTTATGGTGTAGTGGGCAACGCACAATTGCTCTTTGGATCAGCGGAAAATATCAAAATATATGTCAACAAAAGACCTGTACAAGACAAAGTGATCAGAAAAGCATTGATGGATGCATATTACAGACAAATAGCGCCAGGGGAGTATCCCTTAGCATTTTTGATGATAGAAGCCAAACCAAGTTTTGTAGATGTAAATGTGCATCCAAGAAAACTAGAAGTCAAATTTGCTGATTCGAGAATTGTCTATGATGCGGTACATACAGCAGTACAAAAAGCATTAGGAGAAAAGAGAATATCTAGTGTAACACCATCATTTGGGACATTACCGCAATCTCCCTCATCTACGCCTAGAGTCCAAGAAAACATCTTTGGTGGAGGAAATCAACATACGGACTATACACCTTCTGTTACGCATACAACAGGTTTTGAAACTACGACAGAAGAAGAGTTGCGAAACCAGGAAATAGGAGAATATAAAGTTATAGGTCAGTTGTGGAATTCTTATATCATTATGCAGTCGGCTGATGCGTTGTATTATATAGATCAACATGCATTGGCAGAAAGAATTTTGTTTGAAAAGATCAAATCAGGTAGCCAATGAGAGCAAGGGCGTATATCAGAAGCATTGTTACAACCTATCATGATAGAAGTACCATCTTTACCAAATCTAGAAATCAAAATAGAGGAAATCAATGCGTTGGGATTTGATATCGCTTTGATAGGAGAGCACAAAATAGCTATCTACGCGGTGCCACAGATTTTTTCTCTTTACAAAATAGATATGGAAAAAATATTCAACCATATTTTATATCTGGATACTATCAATTTTGATCATATTTTGGACCATATTTTTGCTACTCATGCCTGCAAAGTCTCGATCAAAGCATGAGACAGATTGTCTCTTCCAGAGATGACCAACTTGATCAAGGATGGATTAGCAGGAGTCCCAGGATTGTTCGTCTGTCAGCATGGTAGACCATTTTTTATCAAGACAGACAAAGGCGAAATTGATAAATGGTTTGATAGATAAGCAAAAAAGCACCTATATGGTGCTTTTTTGTATATAGCGATAAAATTTATCTAATTTCTATTTGGTAACCTGTAAGCTGTGTAGCTAATTTCACATTGGATGCTCATTTACCGATAGCTAGTGCTTTTTGGCTTTCATCCATAGTAACGATTGCTTTGTTGTCTATGATCTCTACCGTACTGATTTGTGCTGGTTTGAGACAGTTTTTGACCAACTGAATGATATCATCACTATCTTCTACAAAATCTATTTTTTCTCCATCAAGCAAAGAAAGCACCGTATTGATTCTATCTCATTTGCTTCCTACCATAACACCAACAGGATCAACTTTTTCTTCATTGGAATATACGATAATTTTGGTTCTTTTGCCAGGTATTCTGACTATTTTTTCGATACTAACTACTCATTCTTCTAGCTCTGGTACGATTTTTCTCAAAATAGCCTCTATATACTCGGTAGTAGACTGGGTAATCTCAAGGACGATACCACCTTGTCCTTTGGAAATTTGTTTGAGTAAGACAAAGATTTCTTCTCCTGGTTCATACATTCTATTTGGGATTTGACCTTCTGGTTGGAGGACAACAGCGGTTCCCTCGATATCCAAGATAACACTATCCGCATGTACTCTGATGACTCTAGCTTTCAATAATTCTCCTTGTTTGTTTTGAAATTTCTCGTAAAATCTTTCTCTTTCGATCCCTTTGAGACTTTGTTTGATAGTCTGAGCAGCAGATTGAGCTGCAATTCTAGAAAGTTCGAGGGTAGCAGGAGTAACGTTGATCAAAAGTTTTTCTCCCATAGTCACATCTTTTCTGATTTTTTTTGCATCAGCAAGAGTGATTTGTTCTTCTGGTTCTTCAACGTCTTTGACTACTTCAAGTTCTCTATAAATAGTGACGGTACCATCATTTTCGATATTTACCATAATTTCAGATTTTTTGTACTGAGGGAAGTCCTTTTTAAACCCAGATTTGATACCAGATTTGACAATCTCAAGTACTTGGTAAGGATCGAATTTATAATCATCTACAAGCTGCATGATAGCTGCTTGGATACTTTTTCCATCTAATCTCATGTTGTTTTTGGAGTAAATAAAAAATAAGATAATCTTGTTATCTTATTGTGAGTATAGAAATAATATGTTTTTGAGAGAGATTTGCAAGAAGATTTAGCGAAATAAAAAAAGGTCTGCAAAATGCAGAACCTTCCATTATCCATAATAGAGTTTGAGGATAATGATAACTATACAAACAAGGACATTTGCTATCGTGCCCATAAGCAGCATTATGTCCTTCGCAATGCGAAGACTATAATATATTCCATTGAAATGGAGAAACAAAAACACAACAAACGTAAGGAGAGAAATGCTTTTAGCGTCTCCTGTAGCTATAATTTGTACAGCTTGTACAACATTTGCACCAGCGGCTATTATAAAGCCGAACGCAAATATAAATTTAGAGATTTTTTTCATTTTTTTTTGTTTATTTTTTACATAATATATAGATTTGGGATAAAAAGTCAAGTATTGTAATTTTTCCACAAATCGATAAAGGAGCGGATTTCCGCTCCAATAGATTATTTGTTTTTATTGCAAGGTGTCAGTAGATAGATACCTATACAGAGAATGATTAATATTCCCCCAAAACCGAAACAATAAGGATATGTCTGTAGATATTCCTTAAAAGATAATGATTGTTCTTGAGGTGAGAGAGGGACATTGGGGACATGATCTATTTTTAGAGCTATATAGCCCTGTTCATGATGTTTGATATACAGATCATACTCCTTTCCTTTGAGGAGATAAGCGTAATGAGCAATATCATCCACCTCTACAATAAACCGTTGATTGTCCAAGGTGATAGCATCAGACACCAAAAGTTTTTTAATGAAAAGGGTATCACAAACCAATACAGATTCGTGGTCTTTTAGGGAGCTAAAAGAAGTGTTTGCGTGAGTAGTTACCCATACGCAAACGAGCATGATAATAAGAAGATGTTTTTTCATAGAGTTTTGTTTTTTTGTTTTTAGAAAAAATCTATATGGATTTGAAACAAAAAGTCAAGTATTATAATTTTTCCAGTAAATCGGTAACAATACTATTGTATACATTCATTCCTTCGTCCGTCAGTCTAAGTTGTGCTCAGTCAAAACTCACCAAATCTTCTTTTGTTAAATGTGTAATGAGTGATGTATAATCTGCAATCAATACTGAGGTGAATTTGGAAATATCAGCAATTCCTTCCCTAGTTCTTAGTCTGAGAAAAAATTCTTCAATCAAAAGATCTGACTCATTCAGAGATTGGATTTGTGTTTCATCGATTCGATGTCATGCAATATATTCTTGGATATTTCATGTATTTGTTCGTCTTTTATCCCCCAAAAAAGAACTCGCTGAGAGTCAAAGGCCAAGATAAGATCCCATATTCCAATAGACCATATTATGAATAGAAGCTTTGCCCGCACGAGCAAAATTGGAGATTTCATATCTTATAAATCATTCATCTTCTATCATATCTTTGAGAAACAAAAACTCTTCCATAATATCTTCATCACTTCCATAATAGAGTACCGGGCAAGGTTTGTCTTTGATATTTTCCAACGTATACAGGGAGACGCTATCTACATAACCACTGGCCAAAAATTTTTGTAAAAAATCACGCTTAAATTCATGCCAAAGTTGTTTGTATCCATTTTTGCTAACCTGAAATTTGCCAAATGCGATAAAATCAAAATTAAAGACAGTATTGTCTTGTTTGAGTTTACTCAATGATCTAAGAAATTCTACAACACTAGCAAAAGAGTATGCTCTACCTACGATACGCAATACTTCGTCATCAAAACTTTGAAGGCCAAAACTATATCTGAGTCTAGAAATTTTGGGATATTTGTTGTTTAAAATTTTTACAAAATTCAAAATTTCTTCTTCAGGATAAGGATTAAGCTCGATACTCAATTCAGCCAAATCTTCACAATCAAATTTGGTTTTGATATATTCTATGAGATCAATAACTCTCTCGACACCTATTCTGCTGGGAGTTCATCACCCAAAATATAGGGTGGTAAGTGATGTGTCAGATAAGGTTGTGGCATAGGAATCAATTTCTTTTTTGAGTGCCTCTACATACTGAGTTATGAGTGCTTCAGCATCTTCCAGCTGAGAGATAGGAAGACTATTGAAAGAACAATAAGCGCATTTACTCGCACAAAATGGAATGTGAATATAGAGACTAAGCATACAGATGTATGTAAAATAAAACTTTTAAACTAATGTTGAATGTTAAACTTTTAAACTAATTTTAGATTTTACATGATAGATTTTAGATTTATGACTTTGTTATATCATGAACTATTATAATTTTACGATAGTTTGTAAGTAGATAAGTCTTTCACTTTTCACTATTCACTTTTCACTATTCATTCATTTTTAGTCTTTCATCCTTGTTAAATCGAGTCCTTCGCCGTATTCAAATTTGCCAAGTTTGGATCAGATTTTATCTTTTTTGCAATCCTCTTTATAGTCCAATACTTTTTGTTTTCTGGTTTCGATCGGTTCTTTGGAAATAGTTCCTGGTCCACCGATACATCATCACTGACATGCAAGGATGTCCAAAAATCTGATAGCTGGATTATTTTTGAACTCTTGAATGCCTGCTTCCAATTCTGCTGGTCCATCTACCACGTATATTTGATCTTTGCTGAGATGACCTCTATATTTTAAACTATCAGCGATGCCTCAAGAGAGTGGATAAACTTTGGTATAATCATTATAAAATTTATCAAAATCAGGGATACCATCTTCGGTGACGGTAAAGGTAAATTCACAGTCGGGGAGATTGTTTGTCTTGCGATAATCCAGTATTTCTTGTAGTTCCTTGAACGTAATTGCATAATCCACACCATATTCTTTGGCTTCCATTTTTTTGGCTAAACACGGTCCGACAAACAGCGTCTTATACTGTGGTCCATATGATTTTTTTACAAATCTATCCATGATGACCATAGGAGAAGCGACGTCAATGATATGTTCTTTGAGCTCTGGATACTTAAATTCTATCATTTTGACGATAGTAGGGCAGTTGGGACAAATATATCTTTTGCCAGGATGCTCATTGAGGATTTTTTCATATTCCATATTGATCAGCTTCGCAGCATACGTCAGCTCGACTACTTTTTCTACTCACATTTTTTTCAAATCTATAATGATCTGTGGATAGGCAAAATCAACAGGGAAACTCGGTGCCAACAATACGACAATTTTTTCTTTGCACAAGGCATAGTCTACAAGATGTTGAAGCTGTGGAGTAAGCGACATAGCAATAAAAAAGCAAATAAAATGCAAGATTATACTCTATATAAGATTTTGTCTCCAATTTCCAATGTGTCTTTTTGCTCAAACGTTCAAAGAATTTGGCTGATCGGAATAGTGTCATAGCTATCGACATCTGGACAATGTAAGGATGGTCTAACGACTATATGGTTAATATTTCAATTTTTTAATAATGCAATGTCGGTTATATATCCGATTTCTTCTTTCCCTTTTCTGGCTTTCGAATCGAGGGAAGATAAACGATCGACTAATGTTTTGATTTTGGTAAATCTGCTGTTGAGCTCTTTGTCCGTGACTTTGTTGGGCAATGTACTTGAAGCAGCCATGGGCTCATCATGATACTCAAAGAGTGCAATATTGTCAAAATGAGTATGTTGTACAAAATGCATGAGTTTATCAAAATCTTCTCTCGTCTCGCCAGGAAATCCAATGATAAGATTCGTTCTGATAAATCAAGTCGGAAAGGTCTTTTTGATCTGATCAATAAAGGTGATAATATAGTTTTCATCATAAAATCTCCCCATTTTTTTTAAGACAGGAGAACTAATATGCTGGAGCGGGACATCAAAATATGGTAAAAACTTTTTCAATTTTTTTAACTCATTGATTTGCTTGAGGGTGACAATATCAGGATATAAGTAGAGGAGTCTGTAGACAAAATCTCACTTGAGCTTGTCTAATTTTTGCAATAATTCTAATAATTTCGGC